>CAYLRF010000027.1:0-5842 GCA_964385995.1 uncultured Faecalimonas sp. | reverse complement strand
GGCGGCGGAACGGCGGGCCACGTAACACCGAACATCGCCCTTTTTGACGCCCTAAAGGAACGCGGATACGATATCCATTACGTGGGATCGTACTCGGGCATTGAGCGGGAGCTTACAGAGCCCTGCGGCATAACCTATCACGGCATTTCATCGGGAAAACTGCGCAGATATCTGAGCGCGAAGAATTTCACGGACGCTTTCCGCGTGGTGAAGGGATTTTTTGAGGCGAACAAACTCGTAAGGCGCCTAAAGCCCGACGTGATCTTCTCTAAGGGCGGCTTCGTATCCGTACCCGTAGCCCTCGCCGGAAAATTAAACCGCGTCCCTGTCATCATTCACGAGTCAGATATGACGCCGGGACTCGCCAATAAGCTGGCGTTTTCATCCGCCCGCAGGATCTGCTGCAATTTCCCCGAGACCATCGAACATCTCCCGAGGAAAAAGGCGGTACTTACGGGCCTTCCGATAAGAGCCGAGCTTTTTCGCGGAAGCAAAGACACGGGCAGGCGTCTTTGCGGCTTTAATGACGATAAGCCCGTTATTCTTGTCATCGGGGGAAGTCAGGGTTCCGCCGCGATAAACGAAGCGATTCGAAACATTCTCCCTGATCTGCTCGGTGATTTTAACATCGTCCATCTGTGCGGCAAGGGGAAAAAAGCCGACGAGCTTTGTGAAACATCAGGATACGCGCAGTTTGAATATGCCGCCGAAGATATGAAAGACTTACTCGCCCTCGCGGACATAGTAGTCTCCAGAGCGGGCGCCAACGCGATATGCGAACTTCTGGCGCTTAAAAAGCCGAACCTTCTCATCCCGCTTACCAGAAACGCAAGCCGGGGTGATCAGATCTTAAACGCCGATTCCTTTAAGCGGCGTGGCTTTAGTATGGTGCTTTATGAGGAGCATATCACGGACGATACGCTAAAGGACGCGATCGGAAGTTTATATAAGCGCCGCGGGGATTATATCGCCGCCATGAGCGAGGCAAAGTCCCCCGACGCGGTTCAAACCATCGTTTCTCTTATCGAAGAAGTATCGGCTTAAGATTGCGGAGCCGCTTTTATTTTCGCGTTTACGGATCACTCTCGCGTAAAATCCCGCCGAATTTCTCGCGCATCCAGCGTTTCGCCCGATAAAGCCTGCCGTAAAGACATACCTTTGACACTCCCAGCAGCCTCGCCGCCTCATCATGCGGCATATCCTCGCAGATGACAAGCCTCACGGCGTCATACCAGCCCGAATCGTGCGATTTAAGCTGCGCCAGTATGTCCCGGGCCAGATCTTGTCTTTCCCGCTCGCTTTGAGCCGCGAAGTAAATTTCCTCGGGGCTCTCACAGAGAGGAAAATTTGCGGCGGGCGTTTTAGGGTCACATTCGCCCGAGAAATCCTCACAGCGCACTCCGGCGTTTTTCCGGCAGTGCGTATAGAAAAGATTCTCGGCGATCTTCATTATGTAGGCTTTTTCATGCCTTACGCCCTTTTGTTCCCCACAAAGAGCCGAACCGCGCTCCATAAAATTCACAAACGCCTGCTGTGTGAGCTCTTTGGCGTGTTCGGCGTCGGACGTCATCTTAAGACAGGCGGCGTAAATCTCGGGTCCGAACGTCCTGTAAGCGTTCTCAAACCCGGCATTTTGTGAGACAGGATCTTTATCCTCCACGGTTGTGTTACTTCGCAAACGCTTTTAATATCCTGTCTTTTAATTCGTCACTCAGCTTCCCGTGCTTCCACCCGATATTCACTTTGTCGCCTTTATATCTGGGAATCAGGTGAATGTGAAAATGACTTACGCTCTGACCCGCCGCTTCTCCGTTATTTTGAAGAATATTTAAGCCGTCACATTCCATGACGCTTTTAAGCTTCGCGGCGATATCCTTCGCGAGCACGAGAGCCTTCGAGGCTGTAACCTCATCAAGCCCGTAAATGTCATCGTAATGCTCCTTCGGGATGATAAGCGCGTGCCCGTCGGACGCCGGGGAAATATCAAGTATCACCCGAAAATCATCATCCTCGTAAAGCGTCGCCGAAGGAATGTCCCCGCGCGCGATCCCGCAAAAAATACAGCTTTCCTCTTTCATACTTTCCTCTTTTCCGACGCGCTTTAGCGCGTCATAAAGGTAGTTTTGGAAGTTTACTTCCAAACTTTCCTCTTTTCCGACTCGCCCTCGCGCGTCACAAAATTTCGACGAATCAATCCGCCGCCGCCTCGTGAAGTATGTCAAGCACCTCTTTAAGTTTACCCGCGGCGAGCTGGCCGGGCGCGGATTTTTCGCCCGCATATCCGAAAGTAACCGCCGAACCGAACATCTCTCCCGCGACGCGGCTTATGACGCCCATGCCCGACATGGACATGGAGATAACGGGCTTATCCGTAAGGCGATTCGTCATCTCGTATGTGGCGCAAAGAAGCGTAAGGACGTCTTCCTCGGACTTCGGCGTCACCGCGACTTTTAGAATGTCAGCGCCGGAATCATCTTCCTCTTTAAGGATTTTTAGTATCCCGTCCCTGTCGGGGGTGCCGTAAAAATCATGGCAGGAGCCGATCACGGGTATGTGATGACGATGAGCTTTATTTATTATTTTTTTCGACGCCGCCCGTGAAATGACTTCCGCGTCGATGATATCCGCACATCCGGATTCGATCGCCGCCGTATTTACGCGTACGTACTCATCGTCCGCGTATACTCCGCCGCGGCCCGTAAAGCCCTCACCTTCTGCGGCGCTGTCATGGCACGTCCAACCATCCGCGCTTCCGTCCGCGTATACTCCGCCGCGTTCCGTAAGACCGTCGCTTTCCACGCTGCCGTCATGACACGCCCAACCGTCCGCGCCGCCCGCGTGTATGCCGCCGCGGTCCGTAAGGGTATCTCTTCCCGCGGCGGTATCTCTCCGCGAAAAGATATTTCCTTCCGTGCGATATGTGAAAAGAAGCGGCTTATCGGAAAGCTCCTCTCGAAGCATGTGAAGCGCATCCGAAAGTTTTTCTGGGTCCGTCGCGTCCCGGTAAGCATCCGCCCTCCACTCAACCATGTCGCAGGGCGCTTCGCGAAGATCCGCCGCGGCTTTTTGTATCTCCTTGACGTCCCGACCCATGATCGGCACGCATATCTTAGGTATCCCCTCGCCTATCCTTACGCCTCTTACCGTGACCGGCTTCATAAAACAACCCTTTTCTTTATCTCAGGCGTCCCGCCTAGACAAATGCGACGCCACTTTTATAGGCCGGGCATTTTGATCTCTTTTTTGCGTGCGTCGCGGACGCCTTTCACACGCCGACCTTGATAATCTTCGTAAATTGCGCCGACGGGATTATCATAGCAAAAATGTTTACCTTGTCAACACGGGTTTCGTCTTTTTTGTAGCTTAAAGGCTATGACTTTGTTATAAAATACAGTATAATAAATACCGGTTCGGCGCTAAGGCCGCTTCTTTAACACTCTCCCGTCCTTCGCCCGGCAGGAAATATAACACGGCTTTTACGGTCCTAACCGTTAAGCCATACTCTCGAAAACCGGTCACGGATATTTGCCGGAATCGGCAGTACGGCCCCGGGATCCTGCGGTTTAACACGTTGTTTGCTAAAAGATGACGCGAACAAGAACGCGCGAAAAGGAACGCGACTTCAGGGGAGCGTCTTAAAAACGCGAAGCTTTTAAACATTAGAAAATAAACATCAAAGACAGCAGAAAGGAATTTACAGCCATGAGTAATATAACAGGAAGCACGGTGCTTACGGGCCTTTTGGGAAGTCCCGTGTCGCACAGCATTTCCCCGATGATGCACAACGAAGCGTTCAGACTGCTCGGCCTTGACTACGTGTATCTGGCGTTTGACGTGACCGAAGAGCGAATGAAGGCGGCGGTTACGGGGCTTCGCACGCTGGGAGCGCGGGGCTTTAACGTCACTATGCCGGGGAAAAATATCATGGCTTCGCTTTGCGACAGGCTCTCCCCCGCCTCCGAAATCATCGGCGCGGTAAACACCGTCGTAAATGACGGCGGAGTTCTCACCGGATATACCACTGACGGAATCGGATTTATGCGCGCGGCAAAGGACGCCGGTTTTGAACTCGTCGGAAAAAAAATGACCCTTTTGGGCGCGGGAGGAGCCGCGACTGCCGTACTCGCCCAGGCCGCCATCGACGGCCTTTCGGAAATCTCGGTATTTAGCATACATGACGGATTCTTTGAGAGGGCTAAGCGGATAGTCTCCCGATTAAACGAACGCACCCGCTGCCGCGTGACTCTCTATGACTTTGACGATGAGTCGGTATTAAAGCGGGAAATATCAGAAAGCTTAATCTTAACGAACGGAACTCCCGTCGGAATGGCGCCTGACACTGACCGCTGTATCATTAAAGACCCCTCAGTATTTCATAGAGATCTGATCGTGGCGGACGTTATTTATAACCCCCGTGAGACCATGCTCCTTCGCATGGCGCGCGAAGCGGGCTGCCGGACCATGAACGGTCTTTACATGCTGCTGTATCAGGGTGCGAAATCATTTGAGCTGTGGACGGGAAAAGAAATGCCGACCGACATAATAAAAGAAAAATATTTCTCATAGGGTGAGCGTCCGGCGGCCGAACCCGTCTTACGTCTCACTCGCCGTCTCGCACGCGCCGTCTCACCATCTCTCACACCGTCTCTCACGCCGTCTCACCGTCTGTCACGCCGTCTTACGCGCTTCATCCCGGCTGCTTTTCCGGCTCACCCGTTTTCTTTCTCTCGCGTCTGTGATAGAAAAAGAAAATAATCTTTTCCGCCACTCTCTTTATCCTTATCCTCATCGGCTCCCACGCGGCGATAGGCGTCACCAAGATGTCTCGAATCCCGGCGTTTTTCGCACCCAGAATGTCGGTCAGGAGCTGATCGCCTACCGCTACGGTATTTAGGGCGGACAGATCCATCATTTCCACGGCCTTTATGTAACTTTTCGCGGACGGCTTGCCCGCTCCCGATATATAAAAGGCGTGTATGTCCTTATTAAACATCTGAACGCGATTTTCGTTGTTGTTTGAAAGCAGACAGCATTTAAACCCGATCTCTTTAAGACGCGCGAAAAGTTTCACGCTTCTGTCGTCAGCCGGCGCGTCATGCGGCACGAGGGTATTATCTATGTCGAAAATAAGTCCCCTGTAGCCTTCTTCGTATAATTTTTCGTACGGTATCTCATATGCCGAGCGGGCGATCTCGCTCGGATAAAATTTCTCCAACATACTTATAACGGCTCTCTTCGCTCCATGATTTCTCTCGCTATCTCTTCGGGCGTCTTATCATCCGTCGCGACGATGATATCCGCCGCGGCCTCATACTTCGCTTTTCTTTTGTCCATCAGCCGCGAAATGTCCCGCACGGTTTTACGGCCTCTTAAAAGCGGTCTGTCGTCATTATCCCTCACACGCTTAAGGACGGTCTCGGGACTCGCGGTAAGATATACTATCCTGCCGCACTCTTTCATGATTTTTACGTTTTCCCCGCGCAGGATCGCGCCTCCCCCGCATGAAATCACACGTCCCGTCTCTTTACTTATGTTTTTCAGAAGTTCGGTTTCAAGATCTCGAAAATACTCCTCGCCCTTTGCGGCGAATATATCGCTCACGCTCATGCCTTCGCTTACGGCTATCACTTCATCCATCTCGGTGATCGAAAGACCGTACACGCGGTTAAGGGCAGCGGCGACCGTGCTTTTCCCGCACCCCATAAAACCCGTCAAAAATATGTTACCGCCCGCCCGCAATTTTTACCTCTTTTCCCGCGCGCCGGACGCGCTGTTTAAAGTGAATCCCTTTTGCCGGCGCTTATTGTACTTGATTCACCCGCCCGCGTCAAACATAACACAC
>CAYLRF010000026.1:19918-23063 GCA_964385995.1 uncultured Faecalimonas sp. | reverse complement strand
TATGCCCGCCTGATAGTGCGCAAGGCGGGTGACGGGGACAGGCGAGGCGATACGCGGGGAAACATATATGTCCGCGTGGAAGCGCGCAGGACGGGGGTAAGCGATTTGCGGGATAACGGTGACAGAGCCTTATACGAGGAAAAGTCGAGGGAGCTTTTGCTGCCGATAGTTAGGGGAAGGAACATCGAACTTGTCGACATCGAGTACGTAAAGGAGGCGCAGGAACGTTACCTTAGAGCTTATATCGACAAGCCCGGCGGGGTGACCATAGACGACTGCGAGGATGTCAGCCGCGCGTTCTCGGACAGGCTGGACGAAGAGGATTTTATCAGCGATTCTTATATACTGGAGGTAAGTTCACCGGGACTCGGTCGTCCTCTTAAGAAGGAAAATGATTTTAAGAGAAGCGTCGGTCAGAAGATAGAGATAAAAGCATACCGCCCGATAGACGGGAAGAAGGAAATGACCGGCATTTTGGAAAGCTTTGATAAAGATACGCTGACTTTAAGACGCGAAGAAGGCGGCCTGCTTACGCTTTCGCGCAAGGATCTGGCGCTGGTGCGGCTGGCTTTTGATTTTTAAAATAAAGATGTTTAATTTGGGGAGGAGAAATTAAGATGAACACAGAGTTGCTCGAGGCTTTGACGATCCTTGAAAAGGAGAGAGACATAAGCAAGGATGCCCTTTTGGACGCCATTGAGGAGTCTTTGCTGAGCGCGTGTAAGAATCATTTCGGTACGGCCGATAACGTAAAAGTAATCATGGACCGCGAAGCGTGCGACTACAGTCTTTACATGGAAAAAGAAGTCGTGGAGGAAGTTACCGATCCCGCCGTGCAGCTAAGCCTTTCGGAGGCGAGAAAGAAAGATCCAAACTGCAATGTGGGCGATACCGTGCGGATCCCCATACAGTCGAAGTCATTCGGGCGAATAGCCACGCAGAACGCGAAAAACGTCATACTCCAAAAGATCCGCGAGGAGGAGAGAAAAGTCGTCTATGACCGGTATTTCGAAAAAGAAAAGGACATAGTGACAGGCGTCGTGCAGCGCTATATAAACGGAAATATCAGCGTGAACATGGGCAGGGCCGACGCGCTTCTCACCGTAAATGAGCAGGTAAAAGGCGAAGTGTTAAAGCCGGGTGACAGGATAAAGCTCTATGTGGTAGAGGTGAAGAACACTCCGCGTGGCCCCAGAATCCTCGTATCAAGGACTCACCCCGAGCTTGTGAGACGCCTTTTCGAGGATGAGGTATCGGAGATTCGCGAAGGCATAGTGGAGATAAAAGGCATTTCCAGGGAGGCGGGATCCCGTACCAAGATGGCGGTATGGTCAAATGATCCCGACGTTGATCCGATAGGCGCCTGCGTGGGTATCAACGGTTCCAGGGTAAACGCGGTGGTGAATGAACTTCGCGGAGAGAAAATAGACATAATAAACTGGGACGATAATCCCGCGTATCTCATCGAAAATGCTTTAAGCCCGGCCAAGGTCATCTCCGTGGCCGCGGATCAGGATGATAAGATGGCAAGCGTCATCGTCCCCGATTACCAGCTCTCGCTTGCGATCGGACGCGAGGGACAAAACGCGAGACTCGCCGCCAGACTTACGGGGTATAAGATTGATATAAAGAGCGAGACGCAGGCCATCGAGTCAGGCGAGCTTCCCGAGAACTGGATGGAGCTTGCGGACGGTTATGAAGAGACGTATGAGGGAGCCTACGACGAAAACTATGAGGGCGGATACGAGGGCGCTTACGAAGGTCCTTACGAGGAAAATTACGGCGGCGAACAGGCTCAGGCAGGCTACGGTGACGCGGACGGCGCGTATAATGACCGGCCCGTCTGAAGACTTTACCCGGACCGAGACGGACACGATGACGAGAGGCTTTTAGAAAATACCGGGATGTTTTAGGAAGGATGTCGCTTAGAGGCGGCAAAAAAGGGACAGATGACGGGAGAAAAAAAGATTCCCCTGCGCCGCTGCGTCGGATGCGGTAAGATGATGCCTAAAAATAAACTGCTGAGAGTGATTCTTACTCCCGAGGGGGAGATTAAGGCGGGAGCCGTAGGCAGGCAAAACGGGCGCGGAGCCTATATCTGCAGGTCACCCGAATGCCTGAAAAAGGCCGAAGAGACGCGGGGTCTTGAGCGTTCGTTAAAGCGGCGGATCCCGAATGATGTATACAGGAAACTTAAGGAGGAGATGACGGTCTCTTGAGACAGGATAAGGTGATGTCTCTGGTCGGTATCGCAAAGAGAGCGGGTAAGGCCGCGGGAGGAGCGTTTTGCGTGGAAAAAGAGATAAGGCGCGGCAATGCTTTCCTTGTCGTCATTTCCGGGGACGCTTCCGAAAACACGAAAAAGAAACTTAGCGGGCTTTGCAAACATTTTAAAGTGCCTCACATGATTTACGGTGAGGGGAAGGCCCTGGGAAACGCCATGGGAAGCGAATATTCGGTATGCCTGGCCGTGACTGACGCGGGTCTTGCCGACGGGATAAAAAAATGTATGAATGATAAAGACGGCGGCGCCGCTCTTTTAAGGAGGTAAACGGGGGAAATGAGGGTTCACGAGTTAGCGAAGGAGATAGGAAGGGAATCAAAGGAAGTCATCGGATTTCTGACCGGGAAGAATATAGAAGTAAAGAACCACATGAGCTCCGTGAACGAAGAGAACGCGCGGCTTGTAAGGGAATATTTCAAAACTTCGGCGAAGGAGCTTGAAAAGACGTCAAAGGCCTCGGGTGAAGGTAAGGCGGAAGGTCCGGACGCGAAGGAGAAAAAAACCGCGGCTAAAACATCCTCCGCGAAGGAAGCCAAGGTAAGGGAGGCAAAAGCGACCTCCGCCGAAGAAGATAGGACAGAGAAGGACGGGGTAGAATCCGCCGCAAGGGAAGCTGGGGCGCCTGAGCAGGAGACGCCCGCGCCGCGCGAGGATAAGCCCCGCAAGGCGGACGTATCTGAAGCGAAGGCGGCCGCGCCTCAGCCGCAAAAGAAGAAAAATATCATATACTCTTTCCATCCGCAGAACTCTCAAAGGGGGACAATGGCGGGAAGAGGCGACATGCGAAGACGCGAGCAGGACGGCCGCGGACCGGCATCAGGCAGAGTGTCGTTCACTTCAGGTTACGGCCCGCGGCGCCCG
>CAYLRF010000026.1:0-19818 GCA_964385995.1 uncultured Faecalimonas sp. | reverse complement strand
CGGACCGGCATCAGGCAGAGTGTCGTTCACTTCAGGTTACGGCCCGCGGCGCCCGGGAACGCGTCCGAACGGGCCGATGGGACCGACACCGCGTCCGAACGGGCCGATGGGACCGACACCGCGTCCGAACGGGCCAACGGGGCCGATGCCGCCTTCGGGTATGCGTACTCCCGCGGGAATCAGACGCCCCGACGTTCAAAGAAACGCGGATACCGGTAGAGGAGACGGCGAAACAAAAGAACGCGTCATGACAGGTGAGCCCCTCGCGGCACACGAGGCTGCCGGGAACGCGTCAAAGGGTGCCGCCGGGAACGCGAAGGAACAGCCCGATGTAAGGGATGAAAAAATCATCGCGGGAAGCGCCGAAGGCACGGCGTTAGAAAACATCGCGGAAGGTGTAAATGCCGTAAGCGATGCGATTGACGCGGGTAGCGCCGTGCGGGAGGGAGCGGATAACGCGGCTCATGTCTCAGGCGCGAACCGTACTGACGCGGCCGCGGGAACCGTCGGCGGTTCCTTAGATGGCGGACCAAACGCGGACGTAAGTTCGGATAACATGGCGGGCGTATCAGGCAAAGAAGCGGGCGCCGCCCGGGCCGGAGAAGAGTATTCGCGGGAAGATTTAAAAGATTTAAAAGACACCGTCCAAAGTCCCGTCGGGGGAACGGATGAGACAGCTCCTGCGCAAGCGCCGAAAAAGCCCACCGTCTCTCCGAAGATAGTGGGGAAACTAAACAGCCTCGAAAGTGTCATACCCGGAGGCAGGGGCATTCGCCGCGACGGGCAGAATATGAGGCAAAGCAGCAGATATCCGGACGGTTATCACAGCGGTCAGGGTACATTCAGACCGGGCCAGGGCGTGAGAGGCGGTCAGGGCATGAGAGGCTCTGCGGGAGGCTTTTCGGGCGGTCAGGGCGCATACAGGGACGGTGCATCTTCATTTCGTCGCCCGGGAGGCATACGGCGCGACGACGCGGGTTTTAGCGGTATCGCACCGGGCGCCCGTTCCGGTGCGCAGCGAGGCGATCGCCGCACGGGCCGCGCAGGTTTGCCCGCGGGCGACGGCATGGGTCCGGAACAAAAGGCCGGCAGAAAGCAACAGGGGAGAGATAATTACAAAAAGCGCGGCAGAGATTACGGGAACACCGAAAGGGACGAGCTAGGGCCCAGAAACAGGAAGAATCTCAAATCAGTTCCCATTAAGTCGCGCTCACAGGAAAAGCAGCCCGAAAAAGAAGAAGAAAAGATCAAGGTGATCACCATCCCGGAGACGCTTACCGTCAGAGAACTTGCGGATCACATGAAACTGCAGCCGTCGGTTATAGTAAAGAAGCTTTTCCTGCAGGGAAAGACTCTTACCGTCAATCAGGAGATAGACTATGAAACGGCGGAGGAGATCGCACTCGAGTTCGAGGTACTCTGCGAAAAAGAGCAGACGGTAGACGTGATTGAGGAGCTCTTAAGGGAAGAGGAGGAAGACGCTTCCGCCATGGTAAAGCGCCCGCCTGTGGTCTGCGTGATGGGGCATGTCGATCACGGCAAGACGTCGCTTCTTGACGCCATCAGAAACACAAGCGTGACAAAGGGCGAGGCCGGAGGCATTACCCAGCACATAGGAGCTTACGTGGCGAAAATAAACGGCGAGAGCATTACTTTTCTTGATACGCCGGGACATGAAGCTTTTACCGCCATGCGCATGAGAGGCGCGAATTCCACGGACATAGCGATACTCGTGGTGGCGGCGGACGACGGAGTGATGCCGCAGACCGTGGAGGCTATAAATCACGCCAAGGCCGCGGGAGTGGAGATCATAGTCGCCATAAACAAGATCGATAAGCCGAACGCGAATCCCGATAAAGTCAAGCAGGAACTTACTGAGTACGAGCTTGTCTCCGAGGACTGGGGCGGCAGCACTGTGATGGTTCCCGTGTCCGCGAAGACCGGCGAAGGTCTTACAAACCTCATGGAAATGATCCTTCTTACGGCGGATGTGCTGGAGCTTAAGGCGAATCCGAACAGACGCGCGAGGGGCATTGTCATAGAGGCAAAACTTGATAAGGGTAAGGGCCCTGTGGCGACGGTGCTCGTGCAAAAAGGGACGCTTCACGTGGGCGACATCGTGGCGGTCGGCCCGACCTTCGGGAAGGTAAGAGCCATGATGGACGATAAAGGAGAGCGCCTTGATGAGGCAGGCCCCTCTACCCCGGTCGAGATCCTGGGCCTCGCAAGCGTTCCGAACGCGGGAGAGATTTTCGTGGGATGCGCAAACGAGAAGGACGCGAGAAGCTTCGCGGAGACATTTATCTCACAAAACAAGGCAAAGCTCATCGACGAGACGAAGTCAAGGATGTCGCTTGACGATCTCTTCACACAGATACAAAACGGGAATTTAAAAGAGCTTAACATCATCGTGAAAGCGGACGTGCAGGGCTCCGTGGAGGCCTTGAGACAAAGCCTTACAAAGCTTTCGAATGACGAGGTGGTCGTGAAGGTGATCCACGGGGGAGTAGGCGCGATAAACGAGTCGGATGTAACGCTCGCCGCCGCCTCGGGAGCCGTCATCATCGGATTTAACGTGCGTCCCGACGCCGCCGCGAAAGATACCGCGGACAATGAGAACGTCGATATCCGGCTGTATGACGTCATTTACAACGCCATAGACGACGTCGAAGCCGCCATGAAGGGTATGCTTGATCCCGTTTACGAGGAGAAGATACTGGGACACGCCGAGATACGTCAGATCTTTAAGGCTTCCGGAGTGGGAGCCATCGCGGGCTCGTATGTGCTTGACGGCGTCATTGAGCGCGGGTGCAGGGCGAGGATAACAAGAGACGGCGAGGTGATTTACGACGGGGATTTATCGTCGCTTAAGAGATTTAAGGACGACGTGAAGGAAGTGAAGACCGGCTTTGAGTGCGGCATCGTGTTCGATAATTTCAACGACATAACGGAAAACGACGAGATAGAAGCTTACAGGATGGTCGAGGTTCCGAGATAGGACGGTCAGGTTTGAGAAAAAACAGCATTAAAAACATAAAAATAAACGGCGCCGTGCAAAAGGAACTTTCAAGGATAATATCCACCGGCGTGAAAGACCCGAGGGTGGCTCCCATGACATCCGTGACATCGGTGAAGGTGGCTCCTGACCTGAAGACCTGCAAGGCATATATAAGCGTCCTGGGCGATGAGAAGATGAGAGATGATACGGTACTTGCCCTTAAACGCGCGGAGGGATACATAAGAAGCGAGCTTGCCAGATCGCTTAACATGAGGCTTACTCCCGAGATCATCTTTATCGGGGATGATTCCATAGCCTACGGAGTCGAGATGTCAAAAAAGATCGACAGTATAGTCGGGGAAGGATGACATAAGGTTGCCGGATGAGATTTTGGCGGGCGTAAAAAGCGTCGCCGTCGCGGGTCACGTAAGACCGGACGGCGACTGCGTCGGCGCCTGTCTGGGACTTTACAGTTACATAAAGGACAATTATCCCGGGATCGCCGCGGATGTCTATCTTGATAAAATTCCGGAGTGTTTTAAGGATATCGTGCCGTACGCCGATGTTATAAGACATGAGGCAAAGACGGGCGCGAGGTACGATGTGTTTTTCGCTCTTGACGCCGCGGATAAAAAAAGACTGGGATTTTCCGAACCGATATTTGACGAAGCGGTAAAAACGGTATGTATCGATCATCACATAAGCAACGGAGGTTACGCCGACATAAATGAGATTCGCGCCGACGTAAGCTCCACATCGGAACTTTTGTATCAGCTTATGGACGGCGAAAAGATATCCGAAAACACCGCCATCTGCCTGTATCTGGGGATCATACACGACACGGGAGTTTTTCAGTATTCATGTGCCACGCCTCGG
Source organism: uncultured Faecalimonas sp. (assembly GCA_964385995.1). Taxonomy (GTDB): domain Bacteria; phylum Bacillota; class Clostridia; order Lachnospirales; family Lachnospiraceae; genus CAYLRF01. Next base: position 15,944 of record CAYLRF010000026.1, on the reverse strand, counting down.
ACGTTGGAAATCGCGGCGGATTTGATGAGACGGGGCGTGCCCGCGAATATGCTTATCGAACGCACTTTCACCGAAAAAACGTACGCGCAGAATCAGATCACGGGAAGAGCTCTTCTTGAGAGTTTTCTTTTCATGGACGGAAAATGCATCGTTTCCTATATCACGAAAAAGGTCATGGATCTGCACATGATAAATGAAAGCGATCTTGACGGCATAGTAAGTATGCTTCGCGCGACTAAGGGAGTGGAAGTCGCCATATTCATGTATGAGTGCGGCGAAAGTGAGTATAAGGTAAGCCTTCGCTCGACGGATAAAGTGGACGTGAGCCTGGTGGCGGCGGCTTTCGGGGGCGGAGGCCACAAAAAAGCCGCGGGCGTCACCATGAGGGGGACCGCGCACAGGATCATAAACAGCCTCTCTGAAATGATAAGTAAGCAGATTTAGCGGGGAAGCACACTTGTTTCACGGTGTGATAAATCTTTACAAGGAAAAAGGGTATACCTCAAACGACGCCGTGAATGTCCTTAAAGGGATCACGGGTCAGAAAAAAATCGGACACGCCGGCACTTTGGATCCGAACGCCGTGGGCGTCCTTCCCATATGTCTGGGCGCGGCGACGAAGATCGCGGACATGCTTCTTACGGGCGGAAAAACCTATGAGGCAGTCATGCTTTTGGGTCTTGAGACGGATACTCAGGATGTCTGGGGCAGGGAGCTTGAAAGAGGCGACATATCTCATCTTACGGCCGATGACGTCTCTTCGGTAACGCGGGGTTTTGTCGGAAAGTCAGAACAGATACCGCCCATGTATTCCGCCGTAAAGGTAGGCGGCCGCAGACTCTATGACCTTGCGAGGCAGGGCCTTACGGTGGAAAGAAAGCCGAGAGTCGTCACCATAGAGAGCATTGACATAAAGGACATCAGTCTTCCCCGGGTGAGATTTGCCGTCACTTGTTCCGGGGGGACCTATGTGCGGACTCTCTGTCACGATATCGGAAGAAAACTGGGGTGCGGAGCCTGCATGGAAAGTCTCACAAGGCTTCGCACGGGCATGTTGGAATTGAAAGACAGCCTTACGATAGATGACCTTCGCGCATTAAAGGACGAAGGAAGACTTGGCGGGGCGGTTATTCCCATAGATTCATTTTTCCCGGATTATCCCCGGGTGCAGGTTACGGACGAGGCCGCGAGCAAGGCCCGAAACGGCAATCCCCTGTACACGGCGGATGTGCGCGGATCCGAAAAAGGTCATGTCGCCCTTAAGGACGGTAACGTAAGAGTCTACGGCCCCGAGGGCGATTTTCTCGCCATATACATCTACAGAGCGCGGGAAGATATGCTGTTTCCGGTGAAGATGTTTCCGATGTCTCTGTAATTCCAGACTTCATGCTCAAATCCAAGCGCGCGAACGATTGCATAGGGCGCGGGACTGTCCTTCAAACCGAAATCATAGGGCGCGGGACACGGTAAGCGCGGGATATGATAAACAGTGATATTTATCGCATTTATACATGATACGGCGAGGATGATAAATAAAGAAACGTATTTTATAAAACGCTCAGACGCGCGGCGGCATAAAGACGAAAATAAAATGCCATGATATATATACGAAATCTCTCCGATTTTCACGGCGAAAGAAGGACCGCCGTGACCATAGGAAAATTCGACGGTCTGCACAGGGGCCATGAACTTCTGATAGAACGCGTCGCCCGCCATCAGCAGGATGACGGTGTGGACGGCGTGGTGATCGTATTTCGTATGCCGATCACGCGGGACGCGCTCGCCGTAAGCGAAAAATCTCTTTCCGCAAATTCCACGCGGGAAAAAGAACCGTCCGCAGGCGCGAATGAAGATAAGATATCCGCTTTCGGCGCCCGGGAAGAAAAATCCCGGCTTCTCACCACAAAGCAGATGGCAGAGCGCCTGGAGGGAAGGGTAAGTTTTCTCGCGGAAATCCCTTTTGATGACACGCTTTCTCACATGGAGCCGGAGGCATTTATCACGGACGTGCTGCGAGACATCTTCCGCGTAAAATATCTCGTGGTGGGAGAGGATTTCAGATTCGGCCACGAAAGGCGGGGAGACGTCCGTATGCTCGGAAAATTCGCGAAGGCGTGCGGCTACGGGCTTGAGGTGATTGAAAAGCTGAAATATCGCGGCCGGGACATCAGCAGCACTTTTATCAGGCAGGAACTCGGCAGGGGAAATCTTCAACTTGCCGAAAAACTTCTGGGATATCCCCTTAAGAAATAACATCCCCATTGACAGCGTACTTTTTAAGTGGTAATCTTTGCGGCGTGAAATAGTTTGCGTCTCAAACTATTTCGTGTCTGCTTTCAAGTTGCCTTGGGGAGGATTTATCATGGACCTTTTTAAACCCGTCCAATTTGATTTTAAAAACAATAAGACGTTTACCGCGAGAGACCGCGTAAATCTTGTTCGGATCGATAACCTCGAAAATCCGAAGGACGCCGAACTTTGCGGTGTCTGTCCCGAGCTTAAGATATTGGCGAAGAAGATTAAAGAGGCGAGGGCAAACGGCAGACCCGTCATCGCCTTTTACGGCGCGCATGTGATAAAGTGCGGCCTGTCACGCTACCTCATCGAGATGATACGAAAGGGGATCCTTACGCATATCGCCTCAAACGGCGCCGGAAGCATACACGATTTCGAACTTGCGTATCTGGGAGGAACGTCCGAACATGTACCGACCGCCATAGAGGACGGATCTTTCGGAATGTGGGAAGAGACCGGAGCGTGGATGAACGAGGCCGTCATTTCGGGCAATAAAAACGGCTTTGGTTACGGAGAATCCCTGGCACACTATGTAAACGATCATAAGGAGCGTTTCCCCTACAGTGCCGACTGCGTATTTTATAACGCCTACGCGCACGGCGTTCCCGCTACATATCACGTGACGATTGGTACGGATATCATTCATGAGCATCCGTCGGTGGATTTCGCAGCGCTCGGGGCCGCGAGCGGCAGGGATTTTAAGATATTCGTAAATTCCCTGAAGGATCTGGAAGGCGGCGTTTTCATGAATATAGGCTCGGCGGTCACGGGCGCGGAGGTATTTTTAAAGGCCCTTTCCATAGTCCGCAATAACGGCTATGCCCTTCGGCACATTACCACGGCGAATTTCGACATCATACCGCTCGGAGATTATAAGTCCGACGTGAGCAAAGATCATTTTCATTATTATTACCGTCCGAGGAAAAACATCATCAACAGGCCGGTGAGCCTCGGGGGAACGGGATTATATATTTGCGGTAATCATAAAGATACAATCCCGGCGCTTTACAGACTCGTGACGGGCGGCGAAAGGTCTATGTAAGAGATGAAGGCGGGAGAATGAACATGTCATTTGATAAACGGATGTTGGAGGAGATTCTGCGGGGAATTCCGGACGTGAAGGTCGGCATTATCGGAGACGCCTGCGTGGATATTTACTGGAAGGCGGATATGCGAAAAAGCGAGCTTTCAAGGGAAGTTCCCATGCACCCGCGCCCGGTCACGGAAGAAAGATTCAGCCTCGGCGCGGGCTCAAACGCGGTAAATAATCTCGCGGCCATGGGAGCGAAAGATGTGCGGTTTGTAAGCTGTATCGGCGAGGATTGGCGCGGGGCGATCCTTAAGGATTGCTTAAAGCAGATAGGCGTTTCGGACAGATATCTGGTGAAGTCCGCAAGGTTAGTGACGCCCGCGTACTGCAAGCCCGTTCTTTGCGGGTATTCGGACGTGACATATGAGGATTCGCGGATAGATTTTGAGAACCGCGAGCCGATGCCGGAGGATGTGAAGGAAAGGCTGCGGGCGAATTTTCACGAAATGGCCGCCGCATCCGACATTATATTGGCAGCCGATCAGTTCGAATACGGCTGCGTCACGTCTGAAATTATCGGTGATATCGCAGAAATCGGAAAGGATAAGTTAGTGTTTGCGGACAGCAGAAGCAGGATATCGGACTATCGCGGGTGCGTTCTTAAGCCGAACGAAGTGGAGGCCTGCAGGTTCCTGGGAGCCGATTTAAGCATGGCGCGGGATACGGATTACATGATAAAGGCGTCGGGTCAAATGCTGGAGGCGACACAAGCGAGGATGATCTTACTGACTTTGGGGGAGCGCGGAGTCATATGCCGCGACAGCCGGGACGCGAAACTTATCCCCGCATGCAGGGCAGAGCCTCCGGTGGATACGGTAGGCGCGGGAGACTCATTTTTGGGAGCGTTCGCGCTGGCTTACTTTCTCACGGGTGACAGTAGGTGCGCCGCTTATTTCGCGGGCCTTGTCGCGGCGATCGTCATAAAAAAGCTGCATACCACGGGCAGCGCCTCCCCGGATGAGATACGTGAGGCATACGGACGGTATTTCGGCGCACGATGATATGACGACGGCACACACATCCAATACAAACGTTAAATGTCCTGTGGGTCCTTTTCCCGACGCCTGAGAGAAATACCGGCGCCGAGGCTCGCGCGGCAGGTTACGATGTCACGATTCTTGACAGTATGGAACATTTAAGGATACGGATTTGCACAATACGGTTCGGATGAACAAGAATCAGACTGAAACGGGTCAAGATATGAATTATCACGATAATGATTATAAGGACGGCATATTCATAAATACCGAAAAGCCAGTAAGGTGGCGCATAAAGGCGGCCGTTTTTGATTTTGACGGGACCATATCCACGCTTCGATGCGGATGGGAGGGTGTGATGCGCAAGATGATGCTCTCTGTTCTTCCTCCCGATCCTGCGGGTGAGACCGAAAAGGCTGTAGACGCGTACATAGACGAGTCGACGGGAGTGCAGACCATTTACCAGATGGAGTGGCTGTCTGACATGGTGGCGGCAAAAAAAGGCATACCAAGGCCCGACCCGTGGGAATACAAGGACATGTACAACGATATGCTGATGAAGACGGTGAATGAGAGGAAGAAGAGGTTGTCTGATAGCGAAAAGCGGGCCGGCGATTATCTGGTTCCGGGGAGTCTGTGGTTTTTGCGTTATCTTAAGGAGCGCGGTGTCGATATTTACGTGGCGAGCGGGACGGATGACAGCGATCTTCAAAAAGAGGTCGGGCTTCTGGGCATTTCTCCATACATATGCCTCGCGAAAGGATCTCCCGACAGGCAAAAAGGCTGTTCGAAGGAACAGGTCATAAGGCAAATCCTAACTTCCGAAAAGATAGTCGGCGGCGAGATGCTGGTGGCGGGCGACGGCAGGGTGGAGATAGCGCTGGGGCGTGAGACGGGCGCCGTCACCCTGGGAGTCGCAAGCGACGAGAAGAGTTTTTCGGGAAGATATAACATGAAAAAATTTCAGAAGCTTAAGGGCGCGGGAGCCGATTATATAGTTCCGGATTTTGAGGCAATCAGGGCAGTTACGAAAAGTCACGATCGGAATTAACTGAGAACTTCACCGGTGTCGCCGTGTCTCGAATCATAAGGGTTTTTAAGCTATGTCACCGGGAGGTTTTATTTAAATTTGCGGCGCTTAAATGATACCGGCTCACTGAGAGCGAAAAACGAGTACAGGATTTTGGATGAGATAATAAGTTCGGGCGGGATTTCCAGAGTGGAGCTTGCCGAAAAGATGAATATGACAAAGGGCGGGATTACGCCTATTGTCTCGAAATTACTGGAGCTTGGCATTATCGGGGAGGACTCGGAACAGGTCTGCGCTTCCTCGCGCGGGCGAAGACGCACGCTTCTTAAAGTAAGGCCGAATCGCTGTTTCTGCGTTGCGGTGGATTTTTCAAGAACCGGTATTTCGGCGGCGCTTGTAAACCTCGGACACGAGGTGATATCCTCGTACCGCTATGATTTTAAGAAGGAAGAGCCGACGAGGAGCCTCCTTATGACACTGCGGCGATATATCAAAAAACTGCTTGAGGAAAACAAGAACCGACTCATCGTAGGCGTAGGCGTCGCCTCTCCCGGCCCCATCGATTATGAAAAAGGCGTGATACTTAATCCGCCCAACTTTACCGGCCGTAAGAATATCCACATCGTTTCGGACATAAGGGAATATGTCGATCTTCCGGTCGCGGTGTATAATAACGCCGAGGCGCATGCCATGGCCGAGCTTTATTGCGGCTACGGAAGGAAAATTTCAAATTTTATAGAAATCATAGCGGACGAGGGCGTGGGAGGCGGAATCATACTTGACAGGCGCCTTTTTCGCGGCTCATCAGGTCTGGGCGCGGAGTTCGGACACATAAGCATTGATGTAAACGGAGAGAAATGCGAATGCGGTAATACCGGGTGTGTGGAGCTTTACGCTTCGGTAAGCAGGCTTCTTTGCGACGTCAACTCGGATCTTTTACGCGCCTGCGGCGAGGGGAGGATATCTTCTTTTTCACGGCTTGATTACGCGGCTTTCCTAAAAGAGCTTAAAGCGGGAAATAATTACTGCGTAAGGCGGATGGAGAGGGAGGTATTTTATCTCGGCAATCTTCTTGTCTCTCTCTGCAATATATTCGATCCGCAGGCCATCATCATAGGCAGCACGCTCGCGGCCGCGAAGGAAATGATTGCCGCGCCGCTGGCGAAATTCGTCCGCGCGCACACCGTAACCCGAAAGGACGTGCCGGTTTTTACGTCTGACATCGAAAACGCCTCACTTATAGGCGCTTCAATCGCGGTATTTAACGACTTCTTCGGCGGAAAATACGGAGACATGGAAGATGTCCTGACGCGCGGTGAGACACGGGCGTGATTTCCCGACCCGCTTCGCGGCGTGAGTTTTGCTCATTTGGGGTAAAGTTCCCGCGTCGCAGTCTGATTTGGACAGATGCGCAGCCTCTTAACAGCTTCTTATGTGCAAGCACAACGAATCTATGCATCTGTCCGAATCAGCCGTGAACAGTAACGTCTGAGCGCATAAAAATCGGCTTGTCCGATTCGAAGGATTGACAGCCGGTATACGATATGGTATCATCACGTTCGGCTCTTTTAGGACAGCCTTTTGCCGGGTTTTAGGAAGCTCCGACCATCGCTCGGTTTTAGGCGTTTCCCTTAAGATTTTAAACGACGGTTTCACACGGAGGAAAAAGAGATGATTACAAAGGAACGAAAGCAGGAGATTATCGCCGAGTACGGCAGGTCAGAGGGCGACACCGGTTCGCCGGAGGTGCAGATAGCTATCCTCACGGCGAGGATAAACGACCTCGTCGACCATTTCAACCGTAATCCGAAGGACAATCACTCCAGGAGAGGTCTTCTTAAGATGGTAGGTCAAAGAAGGGGCCTTCTTTCTTATCTGAAGAAGAAAGACATCGAAAGATACAGGGCGGTGATTGAAAAGCTCGGACTTCGTAAGTAAGACTTCGGGAGAGGAAAGTCTTATGTCAGGCGGACGAAAGAGGTGAACCGTCAGGTTTGCCTCTTTTTGTATAAACGGCGATATGAGCTTTGTGTTAAAACAGCCCCGCAGGTTAATCTTCGGGGATGCCGAATATACGTCGGGAATGAGGCAGGCATGGAAAAAAGACCGTTTGTCACGAAAGATCAGCTTGAGAAGATAGTCGAAAAATATCCCACTCCCTTTCACCTGTATGACGAGAAGGGCATACGCGAGAACGCGAAGGCGGTGAAAGAGGCGTTCTCATGGAACAAGGGCTTTAAGGAGTATTTCGCGGTAAAGGCCACGCCGAATCCTTTTATCATCGACATCTTAAAGGAATACGGCGCGGGCTGCGACTGTTCGTCATATACAGAGCTTATGCTGGCGGAAGCTTTGGGCATGTCGGGCGATGAGATCATGTTTTCGTCAAACGCGACCCCGGCGAAGGATTTTATGTACGCGGGGAAATTGGGCGCCACCATAAATCTCGACGATTTTACGCATATAGATTTCCTCGAAAAAACGCTCGGCTACATACCTGAGGTCATAAGCTGCCGTTACAATCCGGGCGGTCTTTTTAAGCTCGGCAACGGAATCATGGACAATCCCGGAGACGCGAAATACGGCATGACAGCCGCTCAGCTTTTCGACGCGTTCAGGCTGCTTCGTAAAAAAGGCGCGAAGCGCTTCGGAATTCACGCGTTTCTTGCCAGCAATACCGTGACGAACGATTATTATCCCACATTGGCGGAGATGTTATTTAAGATGGCGGTGTCGCTTCGGGAAGAGACCGGCGCGGACATTTCCTTCATAAATCTCTCGGGAGGAGTGGGTATCCCTTACCGTCCTGACGAGACGCCGAACGACATATACGCGATCGGAGAGGGCGTTCGCAGGGCCTACGAGCAGATACTCGTGCCCGCGGGTATGGGAGACGTGGCCATATATACCGAACTTGGCAGATTTATGACGGGACCCTACGGATGTCTGGTGACAAAAGTCATACATGAGAAGCACACATATAAGGAATATATCGGGTGCGACGCCAGCGCGGTAAATCTTATGCGACCCGCCATGTACAAGGCTTATCATCATATCACGGTTATGGGTAAGGAAGACGCGCCATGCGATCACAAATACGACGTGACGGGATCCTTATGTGAAAATAACGACAAATTCGCCATCGACAGGATGCTGCCTAAGATCGATGTCGGAGACCTTCTTATCATTCACGATACGGGTGCGCACGGATATTCCATGGGTTATAATTATAACGGAAAGCTGAAGTCATCCGAGCTTCTGCTTCGGCCCGACGGCACGGTAAAGCTCATACGCAGGCCCGAGAAACCCTCGGATTATTTCGCTACATTCGACTGCTTCGACATAGGAAAGAGGTTAAATGAGCTGTCCGCGGGCCGTTGACCCGAAGATTCGGGAGGTGAAGATCATGCGAAACATCCCCAAGGTGAAAGTAGGAATAGTGGCGGTCAGCCGTGACTGTTTTCCGGAGAGCCTCTCGGTAAACAGAAAGGGGGCCCTCGTAAATGCCTATAATGCGAAGTACGATCCCGATGACATCTACGAGTGTCCTGTATGTATCGTGGAAAGCGAGATACATATGAAGCAGGCGCTTTCCGACATCAGAGCGGCGGGCTGCAACGCCCTTTGCGTCTATCTGGGAAATTTCGGACCGGAGATCGCCGAGACTATGCTCGTGCAGCAATTTGACGGTCCCACGATGTTCGTCGCGGCGGCGGAAGAGAATATCGGCGTCTTAAGCGACGACAGGGGCGACGCTTATTGCGGTATGCTAAACGCGAGTTATAACTTAAGTCTCAGGGGAGTTAGATCTTATATCCCCGAGTATCCCGTAGGCGACGCTGGCGCGTGCGCGGACATGATACATGATTTTCTGCCTGTGGCGCGCGCGATCATAGGACTTTCGGACTTAAAAATCATATCGTTCGGGCCTCGCCCCTTAAATTTCTTCGCGTGCAACGCGCCCATATATCAGCTTTACAGGCTGGGGGTTGAAATCGAGGAAAATTCGGAGCTTGATTTGTTCGCGGCTTTTAACGCTCACGCGAAAGATGAGAGAATCCCAAAGGTCGCGGCCGACATGGCGAAAGAACTCGGAGACGGAAACAAAAAGCCCGAGATACTTGCGAGGCTCGCTCAGTATGAGCTTACGCTTACGGATTGGGTAAATGAGCATAAGGGCTCTAAAAAGTACGCCGTCATCGCGTCTAAATGCTGGCCCGCCTTTCAGACGCAGTTCGGCTTTGTTCCCTGCTATGTGAACAGTCGCCTTACGGGACGGGGCATGGCGGTATCCTGTGAGACAGATATCTACGGTGCTTTAAGCGAGTACATCGGAACCTGCGTCTCCTGTGACGCTGTGACGCTCCTTGACATCAATAACAGCGTACCGAAGGATCTGTATGACGCGGACATCGCGGGGAAATTTAATTACGCACTCAGCGATACGTTCATGGGATTTCATTGCGGGAACACATGCTCGGCGAAACTTTCGTCATTTGCCATGAAAAATCAAAAAATAATGGCGAGGACTCTCCCGACCGAAGTGACTTACGGCACCATCGAGGGAGACATAAAGCCCGGTGACATCACGCTGTTTCGCCTGCAGTCCACGGCCGACTCGAAGCTTCGAGCGTACGCCGCGACAGGCGAGGTGCTTCCTGTGGCGACGAGATCATTCGGCTCGACGGGCGTGTTCGCGATCCGCGAGATGGCGCGTTTTTACCGGCACGTGCTTATAGAAAAGAATTTCCCCCATCACGCGGCGGTCGCGTTCGGTAATCACGCGAAGGCGCTTTTTGAAGTCTTTAAATATCTGGGCGTTTCTCCCGATGAGATAGGATATAACCGGCCGAAAGGCGATCGTTATCCCACGGAAAATCCATGGGGATGACGGACGCGGTCGGGTCATAAGACGCACCGGACACTGTACATGCCGCTGTCGCTTAAACCGTAAAGTTTGTCGTGCCGTCAGCGGGGATATTTTTACGAATCTCAGCTTCGCGTAAAAGACACATCTTAAAATTCGAAAAGGAGTATCGGGACGTCCTCCCGATGGGGTAGGGAAAGATGAATTATTACCTCGGGATAGACCTGGGCACGTCCGCCGTGAAAATGCTTCTTACCGACGCGGCGGGGAACACGGTAATGAAGATTTCCCGTGAATATCCGATATATTTTCCGAAAAGCGGGTGGTCGGAGCAAAATCCGGACGACTGGTGGGACGCAGTAAAAGACGGAATCAGGGAACTTACGGTGTCTTTGCGCGGTATGACAGACGGCGCGATAAAGGGTATCTCTTTTGGCGGGCAGATGCACGGTCTTGTCATCCTCGATGAAAATGATACGGTAATTCGCCCCGCGATACTCTGGAATGACGGGCGAAGCGCGAAGGAGTGCGATTACCTGAACGATGTAATCGGCAGGGACAAGCTGACGCTCTATACGGCGAACATCGCCTTCGCGGGATTTACCGCTCCGAAACTTCTGTGGCTTCGGGAAAATGAGCCCGCGAATTTCAAGCGAATCAAAAAGATCATGCTGCCGAAGGACTACATCGCCTATAAGCTTACGGGCGTTCATTCAACGGATTACTCCGACGCGAGCGGCACGCTTCTTCTGGACGTGAAGCACAGGCGCTGGTCGAGGCAAATGCTTGAGATCTGCGAAATACGCGAGGATATGTTGCCCCGTCTTTTTGAAAGCAGCGAGGTGACGGGAAACGTAAAGCCTGACGTGGCGAAGGAACTTTGCCTTACCCGCGAAACGAAGGTTATCGCTGGAGCCGGCGATAACGCCGCGGCCGCGATAGGCACGGGAGCCGTGGGAGAGGCGGCCTGCAACATCTCTCTCGGAACGTCTGGCACGGTATTTATCTCGCAGACGCGTTTTTCGGTCGATGAGAAAAATGCGCTGCACTCATTCGCGCACGCGGACGGGCATTATCATCTGATGGGCTGTATCCTAAGCGCCGCCTCATGCAATAAGTGGTGGCTGGAAGATATCCTGCATACAAAAGACTACGCGGGCAGCCAAAAGGATATCGTCCGTTTCGGTGAAAATCACGTTTACTTTCTTCCCTATCTCATGGGAGAGCGTTCGCCTCATAACGACCCTGACGCGAGAGGCGTCTTTTTCGGCATGAGCATGGATACGACGCGAAGCGATATGACGCAGGCGGTCCTTGAAGGCGTCTCGTTCGCCCTGCGGGACTCGGTGGAGGCGGCACGCGGGCAGGGACTTAAAGTCACCCGTTCAACCGTCTGCGGCGGAGGCGCGAAAAGCCCGCTGTGGTGCCGTATCATCGCGAACGTGCTTGACATGGACATAGTTATACCCGCGAAAGACGAGGGCCCGGCGTTCGGCGCGGCCATACTCGCCGCCGTTGGCTGTAAGGAGTACGAAGATGTCACGGTAGCGACCGAAAAGACGGTGAAATACGACATGACATATCGTCCCGAGCCGGATTTGGTGCGCAAATACAATGCCCGCTATGACAAATATAAACGGTTATATCCGGCAGTGCGGGGACTTTTCGGGGATGCGCAGTGAGGAGGCGGGACATTTTCTTTTGTTCGGTTTTGAAGGAGAGTAGCCGGTGGCAAAGATAAAACTGCTCGACTGTACATTGCGCGACGGCGGATTAGCACTGGAAGATGCCGTGATAAACGGGCTGTCGACATTAAAATTTGAGAAACGTCATATTTCGCGGATTATAGAGAAGTCGACTGATGCGGGATTTGACATAGTGGAGATCGGAGCTGTTGAGATTTCCGACCGCCCCAAAACCGGTTTTGCGATATATCGGAATATAGAAGATATTTCATCGACGGCGCCGGCCTCTCACGGTAACGGACAGATGTTCGCTGCTTTGTACCGCGGGCCGGATACACCGCTTGATGACATTCCGAAATACTGTTCGGGTTTGTGTGAGGCCGTCAGGGTTATCCTTCGTTACTCCGAACTTAAGAAATCCCTTGATTTTTGCGCGGGTCTATCGGAAAAGGGTTACAAAGTGTTCGTCCAGCCAATGCTGACCATGCGTTATTCGGATGATGAGATCGAACAGCTGATTACCGCCTCAAACGAAATGAACGCCTACGCATTATATATGGTTGACAGCTACGGTTATATGACTTCTTCAGATATAGAAGAGCTATTTGTCAGATATGACGCGGGATTGAAACCGGGTATTTCTGTCGGGTTTCATGCTCACAACAACACCAATCTTGCCTTCTCCAACGCTGTTTCATTTATAAGCAAAAAGACTGACAGACAGCTTATAGTCGACTCCTGCGTTCTGGGAATGGGTCAGGGGGCCGGGAATCTGCAAACCGAGATAATAACGGATTATCTAAACAAAAATTTCGGGAAAAATTATGACTACGGTTCGGTTCTTGATATATGCGATATAGTTCAGTGTTATTTCGGCAGTACGTTATGGGGATATTCCGTAACCAGACTGCTTCCCGCTTTGCACAAAACGGCATACAAATACGCCGTAAGTTTACGTGAACATTACGGGTTAAGCTATCGTGAGATTGATGATATTTTGCGTAATATGCCTGATGAACTTCGCCACAGATACACTAAGGAAAACACGGCGGCAGTCCTTAAAGCCTGCGGGTATGACATTTCGGAGGGAGTATGACGGGAGCCGAATTTCTTACGGATTATTTTATGACTCTCGGAGTAACCGATATATTCGGCATTCCCGGAGGTGTCATACTCGATTTTTTATACGAGGCCGATAAACATCGCGAAAGGCTGACGCCGCACCTAAGTTATAATGAGCAGTCGGCCGGATTTGCCGCTTCTGGATATGCTCAGGTCGGGGGAAAGATAGGTGTCGCTTACGCGACGAAGGGGCCCGGCATAACTAATATGCTGACTCCGGTAGCGGACGCTTTCGCAAATTCGATTCCTATGGCGGTGATAACCGCTCATTCGGAGAAGACTCTAAACGAAAACTCGCGTCTGTCGGGTGAGCAGGAATTAGACACGGTCGGGATATTTAAATCGGTTACCAAGTACGCCGTAAGAATTGACAGAGCAAACGATTTCGCGTTTGAAGTAGAAAAAGCCTGTGATTTGGCTCTATCCGGAAGGAGAGGCCCTGTTTTAATCGATGTTCTGTCGGGGCTTTTAAGCGAGGAGATATCTTCTGTCTCATTTACGCGGTCTAAATGGGACAGTCATCCCATAACGTCTGTCGATTATATCAGGGACAGGCTGCGACGCTCCTGTCGTCCGGTGCTTCTGATAGGCGACGGGGTTCATATGGCGCAGGCTGAAACCGCGATTTACGAACTGGCTCAAAAAGCGCATATCCCCGTTCTTTCAAGCAGATACAGTGAAGATGTGCTGCCGTCATCGGATTTGTATTACGGGTATGTGGGAAGTCACGGGATACGATATGCGAATTTTATCCTTTCAAAAGCCGATTTGATCATAAGCCTCGGCAACAGTCTTTCGTTTCCGGAAGATTCCGTGAGCTTTAAGCCTGTGCTCGATAATGCAAAAATCATCGAGGCAGATATAGAGCCGTGCCGAACACACTGCGACATCCCGGGGCGTAAGGTCTTCATTGAAGATATTCGGGATACCGCCGGTGCGCTTCTCAGAACCGAATTAAGTTACATGAAATCTTCTCAGTGGATCGCTGTTTGCGATAAGCTTAAGGAATGTCTTTTTGATACGGATATAAGTCAGCCTGTGAACATCATAGCCGATATATTTAAGTCGTTAAACGCGGGTGTAACAGCTGTTTGCGATGTCGGCAATAATGAATTTTGGGCGTCACGGGCATACCTTTATTCCGGGGCCGCGAATAGAATACTTTATTCAAAAAGTTTCGGGGCGTTAGGCTCATCGCTCGGCAGGAGTATCGGAGCTTACTACGCGACTCGCCGGCCCGTGCTTTGCATCGTCGGAGATCAGGGCCTGCAATTAAACAGTGAGGAATTGCAATTTATCGGGTCACATAATTTGCCGATAGCGATCGCGCTTATAAACAATCATTCGTCTGGGATGATAAAAAGCAGAGAAAAGAAGCGGTTCGGCAGGTATGTTCACACAACCGCGGGCAGCGGCTACACGACAGCGAATTTCAAAAGACTGTCAGATGCTTACGGGATAAGCTGTTTTGTTTATTCGCCGGACATTTTCAAATGTATAACGCGGCCTATGCTTGTGGAAATCGAGGTTGATGAAGAAGTCGATCTTGAACCGTATCTTCCCATGGCTAATTTGTGTCAGAAGTTGGTTCCGGAAATCGATGAAGAGTTGTATGAGATGCTGAATGCTCTGTGAACCGCGAGAAAGTTTGACAATGGCGTATTTTTTACGAAGGGGAATGATATGAATAGTGACATTTCTGATCTGTTCAATAAGTTAGACGGCAGGACAATTCTTGTAACAGGGGCGACCGGACTGATAGGAAGCAATCTGTGCAAAGAGATTATCAAAAATTCCGACGCACGGGTTATCGCGATCGGAAGAAGCAGGGATAAAATCGAAAAGGTATTCGGAGATGTCATTATGTCCGACAGATTTTCTTATATTGTTCAGGATATAAGCGAACCGTTCACGATTACCGAAAAAGTCGATTATATATTTCATGCGGCGGGGCCGATAAGCGGCGCGATAATTTCCGGGCAACCGATTGATGTAATTATGCCTAACATCATCGGCATCAAAAATTGCGCCGATTTTTTAATCGCTCAGGAAAAGAGAATCGGTTTAAAGGGAAGATGTGTGGTCTTTTCTTCGGCAACAGTGTATACAAGTGACGCGGATCATGACAGAACGGTAAATGAAGACGACACCGAATATTATCTGAAACTGACTTCACCTGACGCGCCGTATCGAGAGTCCAAAAGAATGGTTGAAATAATAGCGACTTCCTATTGCAAACAGTTTGATGTGGATATGGTTATAGCCCGAATAGGTTATGTCTACGGATATTGTGTCATGCTCCCGGATACCGCCTTTTACGGCTTTATTAAAAGCGCGCTTTCGGGGAAGGATATCGTTATAAACAATCCGGCAATGTCACGACGGGATAATATATACATAGACGACTGCGTCGCGGGACTTTTGACGGTCTGCGAGAGGGGTATTCGCGGGGAGGCTTACAACGTATCATCCGGCGGGGAGCTCGGCAATTTTGCCGCCGCGGACGAGATGGCGAAAATGGCGGCCGAGGTCGTAAATGAGGATAATTTAGGCGAAAGGCCGGTGTCGGTGCGGTATTCTTACGAGTCGGATAAAAGGCAGCCCGGCATAAGGTTGGACAATGCGAAATTGAAAGACTTAGGATGGCGACCGGTGACCGGCATCCGTGAAGGCATAAGACGAACGATACATGACGTGGCGCGCCGGTCAATTGTCAAAGTAAACGTAAGTAAAGTCGGAGTAAACGCAACGGCTGCTCCAACGTCTCCTCGGACTTAACCTTGCTACCCGTTGCTGATTCGTGTCCGCGTCTTAATGATACGCGGGGCAGGCTTATATCCGGTGCCCCCGCGCAGGGCGCAGGGTTTTTTCGTATAAC
>CAYLRF010000025.1:15113-24059 GCA_964385995.1 uncultured Faecalimonas sp. | reverse complement strand
CTTCTTATCATAAATCCCACGGCGGGCACCAAAAAAGCCGCCAAGAATCTGACAGGGATAGTATCCGCCCTAAACCGCGCCGATTTTGATACCCGTGTTTTCGTGACAGCCAAAAGGGGGGACGCCACGCGGGAGGCAAAGCGTCTCGCTTCCGATGTGGATCTTATAATTTGCAGCGGCGGGGACGGCACTCTAAACGAGACAGTGACGGGAGTCATGGACGCGGGTTTAAAGACGCCGATAGGATATATACCCGCAGGATCCACGAACGACTTCGCGAATTCGCTGCACCTTTCAAACGATGTCATGAAAGCGGCGAAGCAGGTGATCGAAGGCAGCCCCGAGCCGATAGACGTCGGCATGTTTAACGATCGATATTTCACATACGTGGCTTCGTTCGGGGCGTTCACGAAAGCGAGTTACGCCACGCCGCAAAACGTGAAAAACGCTCTCGGACATCTGGCGTACATACTTGAAGGCATTCAGGAACTGACATCGCTGAAAAAAGAACACGTGAAGATTGAGATAGAAGATGAAGTGATCGAGGACGATTTTCTCTTCGGAGCCGTATGCAACTCCACGAGCGTGGGCGGTATCATTACGCTGGACCCCGGCCGCGTGGACATGAGCGACGGACAGTTCGAGATCCTTTTGATACGTTCCCCGAAAAGCCTCCCGGCGCTTCACGAATGTATCATAGCCCTCGGAAACAAGACCTACAACTGCGAAATGATTACCTTCGCGAACGCCTCGAAAATAAAAATCACCGCCTCCCCCTCAATGTGCTGGACGCTGGACGGCGAAAAAGCCGACGGGAGCGAGACGGTGCTCATAGAAAATCTGAAACACAGGATGCTGCTTGTAAAATAATCACTGCTTTATAATCACCGCTCTTTCTGCGGTTTTACCTCTTTTACCTTTTACCTTTTGCCCCTTTGCCGTGACGCTTAATCGCTTAAGACCATTTCGTATGCTTCGCGAGAATCGGCACAGACCGCTATGCTATGTCGCGGGAGCGGCTTCCCCCGCGGGCGGCGTTTCGGTCTGCGCACCGTTCGTGTCCCCCGCGCCGTTCGCGTCCGCCGGTGTCTGTGAATCCGGGGACTGTGAATCGTCGGGCTGTGAGTCCTCATTCTCATCCGGACTCACCTCGTCGGGATTCTCATCATCCCCCTTCTCCCCGTCCTCTTTCTTATCCGTATCGGGCGCGGGAGCGTCTATGTCGGACTGTGTCAGAGTGTCCCCCGCCTCGAGCATATCCATAAGATTCGCGATCTTCGCCACCTGATTCCTGTCGGGCTCCAGCACGAACGTCATCTTATCCGGCTGAGAATAGGTATAATTGCCCGCGTTCGCGCCTTTCGCGGTGATCTTAAATACCTTCCATCTGCCCGACTTCGTGATGAGGATTTTGATAAGTTGGCGCAACTGTGTCTTTGAGAGATTGGTGCTGATATTTTTTTCGACGAAGCGGGCCGTCTTGTCCGGACGAAACGCCATGTCGGGCGTAAGGCCGCTAAGGAGCTGTTTAAACCCGGCGGACGTCTTCACATAGAAGGGTATCTCCGTCTCATAAAGCGAGCCCAGCGATTGTAATACCACGCTGTCGCCCAGCTTCACCGCCTGCTTAAGTATGTCGCCCTTTCCCTTCTTTACGCCTATCATCATCATATAATAATCTTCGGGGATTTTGGTCATGAGGATCTGCCGGTTTTCGTGATTTACCGTTAGGATCATGTGAGACTCGCCGTCATAGACATAGGCGTTAAACGCTCCAGAGGATAAAGATACCGCGGAGCCGTCTTTGCCGTTTCCCGCCGCGCGTCCGATGGCGTGATCGGCCGAAATGAGCGCGTACGACAAAAGAATCATGACGGCGCAGGTCACCACGCCCACAGTCTTTCCGAGCACATGAAGCTTTCGATAATGTTGAGTGAGGTAAGTTATCAAAAAGAGTATCAGAAGAGCCGCGGCCGCGATCAACACGTATTTCACGGGAAATACATTCAGGGAAAATAAAAAGCCGATGAAAACAAGCGAACCCACACCCAGAAGAACGGTTATGACCACTCCGTAGCGGACCGAAACCTTGTCCTTTTTCTCTTTTTTCTCCATCAGCACACGCCGCAGAGGCTTCTTTCGCGCTAGCGGAGAAGACTTCGCCGGATTATCCAGATGCCGGCTGTTATTTTCATCCATAGTTCCCACCGTATCCCATATCCTTAACGTACCGTCATTTTCATGGGCGAAGAAACCTCTGCCCCTCCGACTCACAGGCGCGCATCTTATCGCTCCCGACTATTTTCATAACGCTGCCTGCGGTGCATTTTTCGCAGGCGTTTTAACCTTATCTGCCTGTAGGCGATGAGAAGCGCGAACATGATCGCGAGTGCAGCGAACACGCCTATTAAGATTTTTACTCCTATCGGAAGACCTTGATGTGACTTCTTATCCTTGTCCTTATCATCGTCATTTTTACCCGCGCGGGATGTCGTCTCGGCTTTAAGCACTTTCTCGTAGTACGCGTCGGTGACGGTGAAAGATACGGTTCCGACATTTTGATTCTCATATGTGAAACTTACGGTGCCGGTTCTCTTTCCGGCCACCTTGGGCAAATCTACTTTCGCGACGAGGTCCGCCGCGGCCGCGCCCGCGGGCAATGTGACGCTTCCCTCGGCGATTTCCTTTATGTCGGCGGCTTTATCGGCGCTTATCATGTCTTTCGTAACCTTCGTCTTGGAGAAGTTCGCGAATCCGTAATCGAGTATCGCTTTTGTGTCGGCGTAGGCCTTGGTAAATCCGCCGTGGACACGCAAAAGAACCGCGACCAGATTCACGCCGTCCTTCGAGGCGTAAGTCACTAAAGTATTGCGGGCCTCATCCGTATATCCCGTCTTGCCGCCCGCGAAGTATTCGTAATAATACGGCGAGCTTTTAAGCAGCATCTTATGACCCATATGCGCGTATCTTTGTTCGGGCGTGACATTGGTCGGCCCTATCACGTATTCATAGGTCGTCTCGATCTTTTTAAACTCGTCGTATTTGAAAACCTCCGAGGCTATGAGCGCCATATCCCTGGCCGAGGTATAATGCTCCGGGTCATGCAGACCGTGTGTATTTACCCAATGACTGTTCGTGCAGCCAAGCTCACCCGCTCTTTCGTTCATCTCACGCACGAAAGCGTCATATCCGCCGGTCATATGCGACCCGATCGCGTGAGAAACCTCATTCGCGGACTCGAGAAGCATGGCGTACATGCACTGCTCCATCGTGAGCTCCTCATCGGGTTTTATGCCGATATGCGCGTCGCCGTACTGTATAAAATCGACATCGTCATGCGTGAATTTGACGACTTCGTCCATTTTATAATTCTCAAGGGCCACGAGCGCCGTCATAAGTTTTGTGATGCTGGCGGGATAATGTTTGTCGTCCGGGCGTTTCGCGTAGAGTACGGCGCCGTTATCGACATCCATGACTATGGCGGATTCGCTGTAAACGGAGGGTCCCGCGGGCCACTTGCCCCAGTCGTTTGAGTCGACGGACATGTTATATACGCTCTCCGTCTCCGCGGCGGGGATTTCGGCTATATCCGCGGCGTCTGCCGTGACCGTACCGTACGCGGCCGCGCCCGTCATAAGCATGAGCGAAACCAGGAGGGCTATTGATTTTTTTAATAATCTTTTACTCAAATTTCCGTGCGCACTCCTTAAGGCGTGTGATAATCTTAATTCCCTGCGGGCAGGCTCTCTCGCACTGACCGCACTCTACGCAGTCCGAAGCCTTTCCCCTGCCGGTGGTGGCGACGACGTACTCTCTTCTTCCCCTGAAATCCTCGTTTCCTCTCTGACGGTTTGCCACGGAGAAGATCTCGGGTATCGGTATGCTCATGGGACAGCCGTCTGTGCAGTAATGACACGCCGTGCAGGGTATCATATCGTCGCTTCCGAGAGCGGCTCTCGCCCGGCGCATAACAGCGGCCTGCTCCTTGGTGAAGCCTTTAAAATCCTTCATATAGGAGATGTTATCTCTCATCTGCTCTTCATTACTCATGCCGGAGAGGACGGTGATAATGCCGTCAAGCGAAGCCGAAAACCTTATGGCCCACGAAGCGTACGAGGCGTTTTCGTCCGCCTCTTTTAAAATCTTTCGCACGCCGCTTACGGGATTCGCGAGCGCTCCGCCCTTTACGGGTTCCATCACCGTCACGGCTTTATTGTGTTTTCTCGCGATCTCATAACATTTCCCCGACTGTACGCCCGGATTTTCCCAGTCCGCGTAATTTATCTGCAGCTGCACGAACTCCACATCCGGGTGCTTCGTAAGAAGTTCGTCGAGAAGCTTCGGGTCCGCGTGAAAAGAAAATCCGTAATGCCGTATAAGTCCCTTCGCCTTCATCTCCTTCACGAAATCCCAGAGATGATATTTGTCATAGAGAGTATAATTACTCCTCTGCAGGGCGTGCAGCAGATAATAGTCGAAATACTCCGCGCCCGTGCGCTCAAGACTCGTGAAAAGCTGTCCCTTCGCGTCCTTTTCGTCGCGCACTCCCGCGGCCCACGCGTTTAGCTTTGTGGCGAGAGTATAGCTGTCTCTCGGATACCGTTTGACGAGAGCCTCGCCTATGGCCTTCTCGGACTCCCCGCCGTCATAGACATAGGCCGTGTCAAAGTAGGTAAAGCCCGCGCCGATAAAAAGATCCACCATCCGCTTTACCTGCCCGATGTCGATCCCGCCGTCCTTTTTCGGAAGTCTCATAAGCCCGAAGCCGAGCTTTGGCGTATGCTCCCCGAAATATCTTTCCGTCGTCATGGATTTAAATAACCTCCGTATTCATCCTGATTTTGAACCGAAAACCCCTTAAATCTTCGCGCGCGTCACGGCGCGGCGGATGTGCCGCCGTCTTTCGCGCCGATATCCGTATCATCAATCCGCTCTGAAGACGGCGCTCGCGAAGGAGAGGCCGGCTCATTTTCATCGTAATCGAACACCACTCTCTCGTAGGCGTTTATCACTTTCGTGTCACGGTAGCTGTCAAAGCGGGTATATTGCCAGTTGTAACTCATATGCACGTGCCCGTAGAGAAAATACTTGGGCGAGTACTTATCCATCAGCTCGTTGAAGGTAGCAAAACCCATGTGCGGCAGATCTTTTCCCTCATGTATGCCGTGAGCCGGGGCGTGCGTGACCAGTATGTCAAAGCCGCCGTTTTTTTGTATCTTGCGGCGAAGCTTAAGACTGCGGGCGCGTTTTCGCATTTCCTTTTCGGTATATTGGTTATCGCCCGGCTTATAGCGCATACTTCCGCCTAAGCCCAAGACGCGCACTCCCTTATACACGAAGACGTCGTCGTCTATGCAAACGCAGCCCTCCGGCGGGAACCGCTCATATTTGTCGTCATGGTTTCCGTGCACATAGATGACGGGTGACGATGTAAATGTCGCGAGAAACGACAGGTATTCCGGTTCGAGATCCCCGCAGGAGATGATAAGATCGATTCCCTCCAGCTTGCTTTTATCGAAATAATCCCAGTAATACGGAGATTCCTTATCCGAGACCGCAAGTATTTTCATCCGATCTCTCCGATTTTTTTCATTTCATTATTTCCTCTGACGCACTTCGGCGCGTCATCGGGGCAGTTTCGGAAGTTTACTTAAAAACTTAATTTCTTCCGTCGATACCCTGCTGCATAAATACCGGGATCGCGCTTGTTATAAGCTCGTCCTTACCCGGTATGTGACCCTTCACGTTTTCGGCCAACCAGTCCATCTGCGCTATCTCTTCCGGAGAGAGGTCGTGATTTTCATCTTCCGAGACCACGCCGTCCTGCGATCTTAAAACGCCTGTGAAGGGCTGAAATTCGCCCCGTATTATAGCGTCCTTTAAAAGTTTGATGAGGCGTTTTGTCCCGTCGGGGAGACTGCGCGAGAAAATGACGTTAATCACTCCCGCCGACATGCCCCACCAGTAGTTTATGGCCTTGCTCGCGTCGTCGTCATCATATTTCCACACGCCGTCCATGATGGCGCGGATAAGCTGCTCGTAAAATTTACCCCAATGCATGAGCGGCATGGCAAGATTCCTTATCATGCCGTCCTCCACGTGGTAAATGCCGAAGAACCTGCTGTCCTCGTTCGGCACCAGCATATCCCTCGCGGAAATGCATGACGGCGCGGCTTCCTTTATCGCGTCCGCAACGTTTTTATCCTTAAGACAGTTCCACGTAAGCCAAATCTCGGAGCGGGGATTTACCATCAACGCTCCCAGCGCGAAGGCGTTGATATTCGCTATGGTGCCGGCGATGGGATAATCCGCGACATAGGAAATCCTGTCATTTTCCGCCATGGAGCCCGCGATGGCTCCCATCAAAAATTTCGCCTCGTGCATACGCAGATAATAAGTCCGTATGTACCTGTGAGAGGTATTTAACGAGCAGTTCAGGATACGGACGTCAGGATGCTCGATGGCGGCCTTCACGCTGGCCTGCGCGAACGCGGGAGTGGTCGTAAAGATTACGTCGCATCCGTCCCCTATCGCCTTTACGAGCGTCTCGTCGATATTTTCAGAAGTCACATTGTCGAAATAACAGGTCGTCACCTCATCCGGAAAGGTCTGTTCCAGATGGAGCCTTCCCAGCTCATGCCCGTATGTCCACGCGGACGACTCGGCCGTTTTTTCATAAATAAAAGCTATCTTTAATGTCGGCGTCCCGAGTAGGTGTATCTTCCCGAGAAGAGGCTTCTTATCCGTGGGATCAAGGTGGAGCTCTACCTGCTCTTTCTCGCCCACGAGATTGAACTCCTCACGGCTCTTTCCCATAAGCTCCCACAGATCCATGGCGGTCATTTCGCGGATGTTTTCGTATCCGTGTATCTCCAAAAAGGCGAGAAAAGCGTCCGATACCGTCGCGGACTCATTCGTGTTTATCTTCTCGAACTCCGACTTGAATCTGAAAAATACGGAGGTAAAATCCTCCCGCTCCTCTTTCGACCAGACTTCGCCCGGCTTTTTCCCGACGAGCCGCTGAAGCTTTAAAAACGCTCCCTCCTCGGAAAACTGAAGATAATTTATCCGGGTAAGCTCATAAAAATCAAGAAATTCGTAATACAGGCGGTTCTCGCGCTCCCGGCTCCTTGTCGGGAGTATCCTTGTCACGTCTCCCGCTATAAACGTCGCGCCGAAGAATTTCATCACACTTACGCGCTTATTTCCCTCTTCGACGTAGAATTTGTTGAAATACTCATATGCCTTTATCGGAGTGTGGATTCCGACCTCGACGTGACTGGTGCTTAGATTGCTCCATTTCTGGGCAAATTCCGTGTTGCTCGCGAGTATGGGCATGAAATTCGCCGCGAACGCGCTGCTGCGGCTGCTCGTCTTCGTGCCCACTATCTGATCCGCCGGAATCTCCACCGTGCCCAGCAAAATCTCGGAGTACTGTCCCTTAGGTGGCAATATGTCATCCAAAACCGGAAGCACGGGAGACTCGCCGCGCGAAAGGAGCCGCTGATATTCTCTCCTGCCCGCTTTATAAGCTTTTTCGTAATCGGTTAATGACATTACAGCCCCTCGTCCTCAAACACCTTCACTATGTCTTTAGCGTATTTCTCGCAAAGCGCGTCGCTTTCGGCCTCCACCATGACTCTCACCACGGGCTCGGTACCGCTTTCTCTCACCAGAACCCGCCCGTTATCCGAAAGCTCCTTGGTAGCTTTCGCCACGGCCGCGGCTACGGCGGCGTTTTCGAGGGCTTTTTCCTTATCCGCGACCCTTACGTTTTTAAGAAGCTGCGGATAAATGCTGATTCCGTCCGTAAGACGCGCGAGCGTCTGCTTTTTCTCCATCATAACTTCCATGATCATAAGTGACGTGAGTATCCCGTCGCCCGTCGTCGCGTATTTGCCGAATATGATATGTCCCGACTGCTCTCCTCCCAGCGAATAATCATTTTTCAGCATACAGTCGTAGACATATTTGTCCCCGACCGCCGTCTTCTCGTATCTTAAGCCGGCTCTGTCGCACGCCTTGTATAGACCGAGATTTGACATGACTGTAGTCACTATGGTGTCGCGTGAAAGGCGTCCCGTCTCTTTCATGTATTTCCCGCAGACGTACATGATCATGTCGCCGTCGACCACATCGCCGTTCTCATCGACCGCCATGCACCGATCCGCGTCTCCGTCGAAAGCGAAGCCGACATCCAGTCCGTTTTCCTTGACGAAAGCCTGAAGCGCTTTTATGTGAGTGGAGCCGCACTCGGCGTTGATATTCGTCCCGTCGGGCTCGTTTGCCATCACGAAGGTCTTCGCGCCGAGCGCGTCGTAAACGCTTTTCGCGATCATAAACGAACTGCCGTTCGCGCAGTCAAGCCCGACCTTTTTCCCCTCAAAAGAGCGTGTCGCTATGGAGATTAAGTGGCCGATATAGCGGTTCCTGCCCGCCGCGTAATCGACGGTGCGGCCTATCTTTTCACCCGTCGCGTAGGGAAGATGCCCGTTTCCGTCTATGTAGGCCTCGATGGCGTCCTCGATGTCGGATTCCATCTTATAACCGCCGCCGTTTATGAGCTTTATGCCGTTGTCATAATAGGGATTGTGACTCGCTGAAATCATGATCCCGCAGTCAAAGCCCTCCGTGCGCGTCACATAGGACACGCTGGGCGTCGTCGTCACATGCAGCAGATATACATCGGCTCCGCTCGCGGTAAGCCCCGCCGACAGCGCGTCCTCAAACATATAACTGCTCCTGCGCGTGTCCTTGCCGATGACTATCCGCGCTTTTTTATCCCTGCCGAAATAATTTCCCAAAAACCTCCCCACAAGGAAGGCGTGTTCCACCGTAAGACCTTTATTTGCCTCGCCCCGAAAACCGTCGGTGCCGAAATATTTTCCCATTCGTTCTTCTCCGTCTGTACCTTCAAGTGCCTGCTTTTTCCCGCAGATTGCAATA
>CAYLRF010000025.1:5517-15013 GCA_964385995.1 uncultured Faecalimonas sp. | reverse complement strand
TCTGTGCGAAACAACCTGCCGCGATTCCTCAGTGATGAAAAAGTCTGATTCCCGTAAATGACATCGCCATGCCGTATTTGTCGCAGACACGGATGACGTCGTCGTCTCTTACCGAACCTCCCGGTTCCGCCACATATTTCACGCCGCTTTTATGAGCCCGCTCGATATTGTCCCCGAACGGGAAGAAGGCGTCGGATCCTAAGGCCACGTCAGTCATTTTATCAAGCCACTCTCTCTTTTCCTCACGCGTAAAAACCTTCGGCCTCTCCTTAAATACTTTCTGCCACGCGCCGTCCGAGAGGATATCCTCATATTCGTCGCCGATGAAAAGATCTATGGCATTGTCCCTGTCCACCCTTGATATGCCGTCGATAAAAGGAAGATTAAGTACCCTCGGAGACTGACGCAAAAACCAGTTGTCGGCCTTCTGACCCGCGAGCCTCGTGCAGTGAATGCGCGACTGCTGTCCCGCTCCGATCCCTATCGCCTGTCCGCCCTTCACGTAGCAGACCGAATTGGACTGTGTGTATTTTAAGGTGATAAGAGCGATCTTCATGTCCAGTTTGGCCGAGGGCGGTATGTCTTTGTTCGCCGTCACCACATCGGATAAAAGAGCGTCATCCACCGTAAGGTCGTTTCTTCCCTGCTCAAAGGTAATGCCAAATACCTGCTTACGCTCGATAGGGTCAGGCTCATAGGCGGGGTCTATCTTTATTACCGCGTAATTTCCCTTCTTTTTTTGACGAAGTATCTCAAGCGCCTCAGGCTCATATCCCGGAGCGATGATACCGTCCGAGACTTCGCGCTTAATAAGCATCGCGGTCGGCACGTCGCAGACATCCGAAAGCGCGATAAAATCTCCGAACGATGACATCCGATCCGCGCCTCTCGCCCTCGCGTAAGCGCAGGCAAGAGGACTTAACTGTGAGGCGTCATCCACCCAATATATCTTCGCGAGCGTCCCGTCAAGGGGAAGACCTACCGCGGCTCCCGCCGGCGATACATGCTTAAATGAGGTCGCTGCGGGAAGTCCCGACGCTTTTTTCAGCTCTCTTACAAGCTGCCATCCGTTTAATCCGTCGAGAAAATTGATGTAACCCGGTTTGCCGCACAGCACCTCTATCGGAAGCTCTCCCTTTTCGGCGAAGATACGGGACGGCTTCTGATTCGGATTGCAGCCGTATTTCAGTTCAAGTTCTTTCATCTTATACCTCTTTTGTGTTTTTTCGTCGAAATCCCGGAAGAGTCACTTTAGTTTCCCCACCGGTTTTTTATCCTCGTCTCGAATTTTCCCGTGGCGATATCAATGTACCGCACGAAAAGCGATACTTTATTGTCGGCGTTAAGGCTGTCCCAAATCACGTCCGTAAAGCCGTCTATGTCATCTTTCGTGGCGACCCGGGCAGGCTCCCCCTCATATGAAGGAAGCGGATCCCCGTCGCCCTTATAGGTATGTATGAACCGCCCTTCGCCCGCGGCGGGATTCTCATAAGCGAAAGTAAAACGCTCGCAGCTTTCCGGCCCCGCGTCGCCGCTTTTTATGATAGAGAGCGCATAGTTAAACCTGCCGCCTTCTATATGAGTGACTCCCGATATGCGCGGGGTATAATTCGGCGCGTCCGGTTCAAAGACGCGGCTTCTTAATGACTGCTCGAAAGTAAGCTGCTTATCCATCCCCTCGTATACGGTATCCGTCTGATCCCCGTTTGAGACGACGGTTTTGTTTCCGAGGACCCTCACCGGCGCGTAGATGATAAGGCTCGGATCCTTCATCTTCGACTCGTCAAACGCCTTCGTGCGGATACCGTCTCCGTCCGCCACAAACACGCGGTTTCGGCTGTTGGCGCTCCTGCCCATTATAAAATACACTATGATCGCTTTTCCCCCGTCCGGTGATTTGCCGATCATTATGCCGCGCCCGGGGTAAACATTCGCCCTAAGCTCATCTTCCATGGATAAAAGTTCCATATTATTACCGTCTCCTTAAAATTTCCGCAGCGCGGCCTCTTCTGTCGTCTCTCTTATCGATCGGATGACGACATAATATCCCGTCTCCGGCGTAACCTGAACGTAGATCCTGTCCCCTTCGCAGTGCCCCGAAAGGGCCTTCCCGAGCGGCGACTCGGTGCTGATTAGATTTTTAAGCGAATTGCCCCGAACCGTCGTGACGATCGAGAATTCCTCGCTTTCATCTTCATCCTCAAAATAAACCTCGACTGTCTTTCCGAGACCCGCCTGATCCGTCTTTTGGCCTTCCTCCACTATCTCGGCGGTCCTTATCATCCTCTCCAAATAACGGATACGGCTCTCGTTCTGGTTCTTTTCCTGTCTGGCCGCCTTGTATTCGAAATTCTCGCTTAAGTCCCCGTGAGCGCGCGCGGTCTTGACGTCCTCAATGAGCTTCTTTCGCACGACCACCTTGCGGTGCTCGATCTCTTTTTCCATCTCCTCGATATCTTTGCGGGTCAGCTTATCGTACATTATGCCTTCCTTCCGTGAGCTCGACTCATTTTATCGGTTCGAAATCCGCCGCGCCGTGCTTGCAGAGCGGGCAGACAAAATCATCCGGCAGTGTATCTCCCTCGTAGACGTAACCGCATATCCTGCACACGAAGCCTTTTTTGCCCTGTGTCTTCGGCTTCGGCTTGACATTCGCCTGATAGTAGCTGTATGTCATCGTTTCCCTGTCGGAGATGACTCTCGCCTCCGTCACATTGCATATGAACATGCCGTGAGTGTCCAGATCCACGAACTGCTCCACTTTAAGTGACATGAAAGCGTTCACATGGCTTGTGAGTACCAAAAGCCCGTTATCCGAGCGTGTGAAATCCCCGAAGTGCGCGAATTTATCGGCGTTTCTGCCGCTTTGAAATCCGAATCTCTCAAATATTGAGAACGGGGCGTCCACGGACAGGCAGTTGATGTTAAGGATCCCCGTCTTTTTCACGATATGATAGGAATAATTCGCCTTATTTATCGTGACCGCTATCCTGTTCGGCACGCTCGTAACCTGCGAAACGGTGTTGACGATAAAGCCGTTATCTTTTTTCCCGTCATTCGTGGTGGCCACATAGAGGCCGTATCCTATCTTAAAGAGAGCCTTAAGGTCGTTTTTGTTTGCCGGATGATCCGTAAGCGCCAGATATTCCCCGCAAAGTTCCTTCGCCAGGGCGTCTATCTCATTTTCGCTCACATCACTTAACGCCGAGTGAACGGTGACCGTCTGCTTCGCGAAGGTGATATCGGCGCAGCCTGAGAGCATTTCCCTCATCACTTTCGCGGCTCTGGGAGCCCAGCTGCCGTTTTCGATAAACGCCACAGTCCTGTTTCGGTAATTGCGCTCGACAAGATGATCGATGAAATCGCGCATGAACGGGAAAATACCGGCGTTATACGTAGTGGTGGCGAGCACGATTTTCCCGTATCGAAACGCGTCCTCCACCGCCTCCGCCATATCGCATACCGCGAGGTCAAATACCGAAACCTTCGGACAGCCGTTCGCGCGAAGCTTATCCTGCAGACTCATGACTGCCTTGCGGGTATTTCCGTATACGGAGGTATAAGCTATGACGACGCCGTCCGACTCCGGCTCGTAAGATGACCATTTATCATAAAGCGTAAGATAATGCGAGAGATTATCCTTTAATACCGGCCCGTGAAGCGGGCATATGATCCGTATGTCAAGAGCGGCGGCTTTTTTCAGGAGCCTTTGTACCTGTCCGCCGTATTTGCCGACGATTCCGAAGTAATATCTTCTCGCCTCGCAGTCCCACTCCTCATCGACATCCAAAGCGCCGAACTTTCCGAAGCCGTCAGCCGAAAAGAGCACCTTGTCGAGGCTGTCATAGGTGACCATGACTTCCGGCCAGTGAACCATGGGAGCGAACACGAATGTAAGCTCGTGACTTCCGAGCGAAAGGGTGTCGCCGTCCTCCACTACCACGCGCCTTTCCTCGAACTCGGTGCCGAAGAAATTCTTCATCATGGCAAAAGACTTCGCGGACGAGACCACACGCGCCTCGGGATAAGCGTTCATGAAATTTTTGATGTTCGCGGAATGATCGGGCTCCATGTGCTGGACGATGAGGTAGTCGGGCTTTCTCTCCCCGAGCGCGTCCCGGACGTTATCCAGCCACTCGTGCGTGAAATTCGTGTCCACCGTATCCATGACGGCTGTCTTCTCATCCAGTATGACATACGAATTGTACGCCATGCCGTTTTCCACCTTGTACTGACCCTCGAATAAATCGATCCCGTGATCGTCTACTCCCACATAAATGATATCCTTCGTTACGTTCATTTACTCACCTCCGTTCATCCGCTTTAAGCGCGGTAATCACAAAAACTCACCGCGAACACCTGAATTTCAGTTCTTCCCATCTGCGGTCGACTTCCTCCTGAAACCGCTCGATAAGGTGTTCGTTCCCTTTCTTAAATAAATGTTTGAACCTCCCCTGCTTTATGAGAAAATCCTCGATGGGAAGCTTCTTCTTAGGCTCGTAATTTAACGTCCATTTACCTTCCGTCACCTCAAAGAGGGGCCAGTAGCAGGTCTCGACGCCGAGTCTGCATATCTCCATGATGTCGGGTGTGTCGTACCGCCATCCTCTGGGACAGGGGGCCATGATGTTAAGGAAAGCCGCGCCGGGCGTGTAAATGGCTTTTTCGGCTTTGATGTGAAGATCTTTAAAATTTTGAACGAATGTCGTCTGCGCGACGTAAGGAACGTCGTGCGCCGCTATCACCGCCGCGAGATCCTTGCGGTTTTGGGGCTTGCCGTTACTCTTTACGCCCACGGGAGTGGTAGTGGTATCCGCGTACATGGGCGTCGCGGAAGATCTCTGTATGCCGGTGTTCATATACGCCCCGTTGTCATAGCAGACATAGACCATATCGTGATCGCGCTCCATGGCGCCTGAAAGTGACTGCAGTCCTATGTCATAGGTGCCGCCGTCTCCGCCGAAGGCGATGAACTTATAAGTGTCGTCCGTCCTTCCTTTTTTCTTAAGCGCCCTGTAAGCCGCCTCCGCGCCGCTTAGGGTGGCCCCCGCGTTCTCGAAGGCGTTGTGGATATAGCTGTCTTCCCATGAAGTATAAGGATAGGTAAATGTGGATACCTCAAGACAGCCCGTGGCGTTGCATATGACGGCCTTATCTCCCTCATGCAGGGCGCGAAGCACATTTCTCACCGCGATGGTGCCTCCGCAGCCGGCGCACATCCTGTGTCCCGGGGCGAGGCGTTCCGGCCGGTTCATGATTTCTTTAAAATTATATGCCATCTTACCTGCCCTCCCCGCTTCTTATGCCGAGATAGCGGTACGTCTCACCCGCGTCGCCTTCATCGGCCGCCGTCTTAAGATCCGCGAACACGCTCTCAATGTCCGTAACGCGCACATCCCTGCCGCCAAGCCCGTAAATGTAATTTATCGCGAGCGCGTCCGATTTCGCCCTGAAAAGCGCCGCCATCACGTCCGCGCCCAGAGGCCCCCCGTGATTCGTATACCCTTCGGCGCGATCCATGACGGCGACGGCTTTTACGCCCTTTAACGCCTCCGCCAACTCATCCGCGGGGAAAGGACGGTAAAGTCTTATCTTTATAAGGCCGACCTTTTCGCCCCTTTCGCGCAGCGCATCGACCGCGTCTTTTGCCGTACCGGCGGCGGAGCCTATGATGACTATCGCGAGATCCGCGTCTTCCATGCGGTATTTTTCGAAAAGTCCGTAGCGCCTTCCCGAGAGCTTCGCGAACTCGTCCGCGATCTGATTTACCACGGCGGGCACATGCCTCATGCCCTCTGCCTGATTGCGCTTCGCTTCCATGTAATAATCCGTGACGGCGTAAGGCCCCACCGCCATGGGCTCTTTGGGATTTAAAAGATAATCCTCCGGCTCATACTCTCCCACGAAGGCTTTCACGTCCGCGTCGTCGAGAAGCTCGATATTTTCCACGGCGTGACTCGTGATAAAGCCGTCCTGACAGATCATGATGGGAAGTCTCACGTCCTTGTGCTCGGATACGCGAAACGCCTGGACCATGTTGTCATACGCCTCCTGATTATTCTCGGCGTAAAGCTGTATCCAGCCCGCGTCTCTGGCGCCCATGCTGTCCGAATGATCGCAGTTAATGTTTATGGGTCCCGACAGCGCCCGGTTTACCAGCGCGAGCGCGATGGGAAGCCTGTTTGAGGCCGCTATGTAAAGCTCCTCCCACATGTAAGCCATGCCGCACGAGGACGTGGCGGTAAGAGCTCTCGCGCCCGCCGCCGACGCGCCTATCGCGGCGCTCATGGAGCTGTGCTCACTTTCCACCGGGATAAACTCCGTATCCACTTCCCCGTTCGCGACGAAAGACGCGAAATACTGCGGTATCTCGGTGGACGGCGTGATGGGAAATGCCGGAAATACATCGGGATTTATCTGTTTTAAGGCTATCGCCACCGCCTCGTTGCCCGACAGGCGTTCTCTTTTTGACATGTCACTTCACTCCTTCCATGGTGATGGCGCCGAAGGGGCACGCCTTCACGCATATGCCGCAGCCCTTGCAGTGCGATATGTCAAATTCGCCCCGCCTCTTATCCTTTACGGGTATGCAGCTGTCGGGGCATACGGGCGCGCACATCAGGCACTGCCTGCATTTCTCCTTTATAAAGACGGGTTTGACCGAAGACCATTCCCCCGTCTTAAAGTCTCTCGACGTGCCGCCGCCCGTCACCGTCATGCCGCATGTCAGATCCTGCCAGCAGGCTTTAAGTCCCAGCCTCGCGATATCCGAAGCCATTTCTAACGCACCTCCTTTAAAGCCATCCGAAGCGCGGTCATGTTGCCGCCTATGACTTCGGGTTTGCTCGCGAACTTATGCCGAAACGAGGCCTCCATCTCCCTTAAAAACGTCTCCTCGTCCATAATGCGCGCCACCTTAACTATCGCCGCGAGAAGAGGAGTATTCGGAAAATACCTGCCCATCGCTTCCATGGAAACCTTCCGGGCGTCAATCGTATACACACCGCCGCCGTATCCCTTAAGCATGGGCCTGATTTCATCTTTCGGGCGATTCGTGTTTATAAGGACGGCCCCGTCTTCTTTAAGGCCCGCGGTCACGTCCACGGATTCCAGAAGCGACTCGTCGACCACCACCACGAAATCGGGATCATAAATATTGGAATGAACCCTGATCGGCTCATCGCTTATCCTGTTATACGCCGTGATCGGCGCTCCCATGCGCTCGGGGCCGTACTCCGGAAAGCCCTGCACGTATTTGCCCGTCTTAAACGCCACATCCGCGAGAAGAAGCGCAGCCGTCTTCGCGCCCTGCCCTCCGCGTCCGTGCCATCTTATCTCCGTGTGAGTACTCATGTGAAAAATCTTCCTTTCAAAAACCTTCGCCGCCGTCACTCATTCCCGTACAAACGTCCCTCGCATTTCCCGTCGGTAAGCTTCATGAAAAGATCGGTCGCGAGCGCGTCTCTTTTTATAAAATACACGTATCCCATGAAGCGGCTTCGATCAACGGCGTAGCGATCGTCATATTCGGGGACGGCCAAATGCTCCGCTCTCGTGAGCATAAATCTGTTTTTGTCATTTAAAAGCCACGCGACGGCGGTCACGTCCCAGATGACTCTTGACGCCGCCTTTCCTTTCGCGTAGCGGTCCAGATCTTCCTTTACCCTGCCCACGAGAAAGTCACAAAGAGCGTTTACGCCCTTAAGACAGTGGGCCATCTCGACATACGGCACGCAAAAGGCGTTTACCACGCCGTTACAGGGAAGCTGCACTATGGGAGCGCCGCTTTTAAATACCACCCTCGCGGCGGCGACATCCTGATACATATTAAATTCTCTCGTGTCCTGAAATTCCCTTGAATGACCGCCGAGCCAGACCACGACGATCTTTTCGGCTATCCCGGGGTCGATAAGAAGAGCGGAGGCGACGTTCGTTATCGCTCCGATGGCGATGACATAGAGGGGGTCATCCTTACTGTAAGCAGCCGCCCTCTTCGCCAGATCCGCCGCCGCGTCCGACATGACGGGAGACTTTTCATCCGCGAGAAACGCGTCGGAACCCTTAAACGTGACTTTCGCGAGACTTTTCTCGTCCATGAGATCGAGGAGTCTTAAGATCTCGTCGTAGCTTTTTCTCATGCCGTCGCCCGCCGAGGACGATCTGAAATTTAAAAACGGCGCCGCGTACAGTGCCTTAATCTTAAGCCTCTCGGAGTTCTTTATGAGATACGATATCGCGAACTGATCGTCTATCTCATTGTACGCATCCGTATCCAGAACCACGTCCGCCCTCTCGGGAGGAAGTGTGATGCTTCGCATATAACGATCCGAATCCATATGAGTAATATCCCCTTTCGTAAATGCGCCGGAAGCCGACGTGAAAGCGCTCTTTGTGATATTGTATCATAGATTGGGGATTCGTAACAGGTGGAAATTACATTCCGGGGATTTGCGTGTCGGGGAGGCACGGGGATTTACAGCCCTCCACGACTCATTTTCAAAATTATGCCTTCTTTAAAAATCCTATGCCGAGCGCGTAGGGTCCGGTATGAACGGAGATCGCGGCCCCGATCTGATAGAGCTTTATCGCGTCCGCATCAAATACGTCCTTAAATCTCTCCCGCACCTGCTCGAGAAACTCCATGGCCTCATCCTCGTCATATCCGAAGCCGATATTTACCAGATAATCGCTCATATCCTCTCCGGCGTCCGTAAGTTTACGCACGTGCGCCTCAAGGAGATTTATGACAGAAAGCCGCGATTTCTTACGGCTGCGCGAAAGTCCGGAAGGATAAATCTCTCCGTCCCTTAAGGTGATAAGAGGGCGCACATGCAGGATTGAGGCCGCCACGCCGGAGAGCTTGCCGATACGTCCGCCGTGCCGCAGATAATCCACGTTCCCTACCGTGAAAAAGATACGCCCCGTCTCGCGGACGGCGTAAAGTCTGCGCACGCTCTCCTCAAAGCCGACTCCCTCCTCATTTAATCTTGCGGCTTCCATGGTAAAAAGTCCCTGCGCCACAGTGTCCATCATGGAGTCAATGACTTCGATCCGTGCGTTCGGATATTTTTCCAGAACTATCTCCTTCGCGTTTAGAGCCGCCTGATACGCGCCGCTGAATTTCAGGGAGATACAGATACATATAACCGGCACGTCTTTCGCGGCGTAACGCGTAAAGACATCGCAGTAATCGCCGACCGGGGGAAGAGAGGAACTCGGAAAGACCTTATTGTAATTTTCGACCATGCGGTCATAAAAATCCCTGACGGATATTTCGGTAATCTCTTTTAAAAATGTCTCGCCGTCAAATGATACCGAAAAAGGTATGACCTCCACGCCTTTTTCCTTTATCCAATCGACCGGAAGGTCGCATGAACTGTCGCTGATAACCTGAAACATGTAAGTCTCCTAACCGCGGCCGCAAATCATATCGATGTTATGACACGTAGTTTATTTTACTACGTGTCGCGGATATTGCAAGTAAGTTTTTCGGGCA
>CAYLRF010000025.1:0-5417 GCA_964385995.1 uncultured Faecalimonas sp. | reverse complement strand
TCCCATAAATATACATATGTGATTCACAGAAACAGTCCGACATCCGAGACGCCCAAAAGCTCCTGATAAAGTCTCTTCGCGAAGCTGTCCGTCATGCCGCAGATATAATCCGTCACGAGAAGGAGCCGCAGATACAGCCGCTCTGCCTCGCTTTTTCCCTCCGCGCCGCGGTGATAGGCTTTCTTGTAATTTTCGGAAATAAACGATATGAGTCTGTCGTCCACGCCGTCCGGTTTGGAATCCGTGTCGTAGTAGAGCGCGGCGGTAACGAATTGATCCATCAGGAAGCTGAGTATGCTTGACTCCGATACTTCCTTTTTGTAGATATCCGCCGATGAAAATATCTTCCGATACGCCAGATCGCCCAAAAGCTGTGTAAGCCCCTCCGCCTCCGTGCCGTAGAAAAGATCGTGCCGATACGTACCGCTCATGATATCCCGGTAATTCGCGGTAAATCCCTCCGTGGCGCATTTTATGAGAAATCCCTGCGCGGCCACGATCCAGTTTTTCACGGCGTATTCCCCCGGGCTTACCGCGCCTTTTTCGATACCGCTCTCATACTTTCTCTTAAGAGAATCTGCGGGCTTAAAGGCATAGTCCCGCTGCCCATCCTGCAGCGCGCAAAGCTCACCAAAAAGCGTCTCATATGAGATAAATCCCTTGACGAAACCGTCCTCTATGTCCGCCGTCTTATAAGCGATGTCGTCCGCCGCCTCCAGGATAAAGGTAAGCGGATGTCTCATCCCGAGCGTACCCGTCTCAGTCGCCACCGCCTCATAGAGCTTTCGATCCGCGTAGAAAAATCCCATCTTTTTGTCTTTGATATCGCCGGAATCGGGGTTGATACCGGTAGAGGCCACGGGGTATTTCACGATCGTGTTAAGCAGCGCGTACGTGAGATTCATGCCGTGATCGTCCACGAGATAATGAAGCTTCGTGATCAGCCGAAAAGCCTGAGCGTTGCCCTCGAAATTATAAAAATCCTCCCGCATCTGCGGCGTAAGTATATCCCGTACGGGTCTGCCCCTAAACGTCAATTCGCCGAGGCGCTTCCTAAACCAGTCGCGTATCACACTCTCGCCGAAGTGACCGAACGGGGGATTTCCGATATCATGCAAAAGGCCCGCGCACTGGAGAATGCTGCAGACGTCTTCTTTGCGCTGACGGGTAAATTCGGGATCTTTTCCTTCCGTCAGGATAAATTCGCCGATATTGTGGCCGAGCGAGCGGGCAAACGACGACACCTCGAGCGAATGCGTGAGCCTCGTGCGCACGAAATCGCTCTTATCCAGCGGAAATACCTGCGTCTTATCCTGAAGCCTGCGAAATGACGCGCTTCCTATGATTCGGTGATAATCCTTCTCAAATTCGCTGCGCAGGTCCGTTTTCCCCGCGTTTTTGGATGTATATTCGCGCACCCTTTTCGCGGAAAGTAACCTCCCCCAGTTCATATTTTCCCCTTTTCCGTCACAACATCGGCACAACAATAAGCAACTTCCCGTCACGACATCAGATCACGGTACATCCACAGCACGGTATACCTGTCTTTCAGATCCTTGCCGTAACGCAGCGCGTTTTCTATCTTTTGTCTGCCGTACATCTTCTCGAATTCGGTGAAATCAAGCCCCGCACTCTGTATATAACGAAGCATTTCCTCCGATGAGGGCGCCTCTGAAAGGACATCCCGTATCTTATCCCACCTGCTCTGATATACGGGAAGTCTGTCCGTTTCATACCAACCGAGCTTATCCTGCAGCGCTATCACGCCGTCGGCGGCGTTCGTATATACGGCTCTGATGTCCTTCTCCCACGCTTCACGATCAAACTTATAAGAACCCGTCCCGCGCGTCGGGCACGTCTTATATTTAAGGAGCTTTTCACGCAGCATTTCGGTGCACACCGACGAATAAGCCACGTCTATGCCGTGCGGAAAGTAAGGCTCGTTATTTAAAATACCCACCACTTCGAAAAAATGCGACAAATGATGCTCGCTCCCGGACGCGGGTCTGGAATTTCCCACGTAAGCCATCGCGACTCCCGCGCCCACCAAGGCTTCCATCAGCGTACAAACCGCGTCGGCGTCCCTCTTAAGAAGCTTCTCTCCCAGATCCTTCGTCTTTCGCAGCATATCATAGGTGAGGTCATACACTTCGTCGCAAAAATATTCGTCATTTACGACCGCCCCGAGTTTCCAGTCGTTTAAACAGGAAAATTTGCCCAGTATGTCTCCGTATCCCGCCTGTATCATCCGCATGGGAGCGTCCTTTAGGATATCGGTATCGCCGATGATGGCCTCCGGGACGTGAGCGCTGTATGTGACCTTCATATTTCCCATGATCATGGCGGCTCCCACCGACGCGTAGCCGTCCATCGAAGGCGCGGTCGCCACTATCTGATAGGGCAGACGCGACTTATGACTCACGTATTTACACAGATCCTGGATAACTCCCGAGCCGATACCCATGATAAGGTCGGTATCCTCCGTTACGCGGCGCGACATTTTCTCCACCGCGGTCTCATTCGGTATGAGAAGACCCTCCTCATCGTAAATGAGCGTGTCCTTAAGTCTTCCCCTAAGTTCGCCCGCCACCGCCTCTCCGCAGACGGCGTAGGTATTCTTATCAGCGACCAGCAGCACGTTTTTGTAAGGAGCGGTCAATTCCCTTACGCTTTTTACGGCGCCCGCGCCTATCTCTACCGCCTTGATGTCACAACTGTGCGTTTTTCCGCACGAACACTTCCTTGTCCCGAGCAGACCGTTGATATCCATATACATCTCCTTTCCCGCCGCGCCTTAATCACCCGGGCGCTCTGTTTTCATCCGTACCGATACGCGACACGCTTCAGCGTGCCGCGACACATACCTTCGGGTCCCTGCACGTCCGCCGCCGTCTCGGACGATGTTGTCCGCGCCGCGACTGTGAGACACCTCCCCGTCAGCCGTGACGTGACGACGTTTCCTTAAGATTCCTTCTGGCTTCTCTCTCGCTGTCTTTTTTCGCGATGTCCTCGCGCTTATCATAGAGTTTCTTACCCTTCGCCAGCCCGATTTCCACCTTGACTAAGTTGCCTTTAAGATAAACCCTAAGCGGCACGAGTGTCATGCCCTTTTCCTTTACCTTGCCCGAGATTTTTCTTATCTCGGCCTTATGAAGCAGCAGCTTTCTCTCGCGCAGGGGATCACGGTTAAAGATATTTCCCTTCTCATAAGGACTGATATGCATACCGTAGATAACGGCCTCGCCGCCGTCTATGCGCACGAACGCCTCTCTGATGCTGCAGTTACCCATGCGGACGGACTTTACTTCCGTACCGCGAAGGGAAATGCCCGCCTCGTATTTTTCGAGGATGAAAAAATCGTGAAGGGCTTTTTTGTTATTCGCGATGAGTTTTTCCGATGTCCCGCTCATGTCGTGATACTCTCCGCTTTAAATCCCGGCCGCCCGTCTGTTTACCGTAAGGCTTTTTCGCCTCTTTTAGTCCTTGCGGCTGCCTTTTAAGCCAACTCAAAATCTATGTTTCTTCGCTGTATGTCGACGCCGGTTACGCGCACCGTCACCTTCTGTCCGAGCCTGTAGCTTTTTTTGCCGCGCACGCCCGTCAGCGCGAAATCGTCTTCCGAGTATTCATAATAATCATCCGAAAGAGACGATACACGGACCAGGCCTTCCACGGTATTTTTAAGCTCCACGTAAAAGCCCCACTTCGTGACGCCCGAGATGATTCCGTCAAAAATCTCTCCCACGTATCCTGCCATATATTCCGCCTCTTTCAGCTTCACTGTCTCCCGCTCCGCCTCCTGAGCGGTTCTCTCTCGTTCACTTGAGGTCTTCGCCACATCCTCGAGGATATTTTTATAATGAAGCTTTCGCTCATCTGTCAGGCTTCCGTGAAGATTTTCTTTTATGATTCGGTGAATCTGCAAATCCGGATAACGCCGTATCGGCGATGTGAAATGACAATAATACCGCGCCGCCAGTCCGAAATGCCCCACATTCTCAGGCGAGTAGGCGGCCTGTTTCATCGACCTTAAGGCGAGGCGGTTTATGAGCCCTTCCTCGTCCTTCCCTTCGGCCTTGCGCAAAAGCTTTTGTATACCCGCCGGAGATACATCCGTCCCGACGCGCAGGGTATAACCGAAATTTGCCAGATACGCGGCGAGTTTCCTCATCTTTTCCGCGTCCGGAGCCTCGTGTACGCGGTAAACAAACGGTATCTTACGCTGAAAATATTCCTCGGCAACGGTTTCGTTCGCGATCAGCATGAAATCCTCTATGATCCGCGTCGCGACATTGCCCTCACGCGCCGTGATCTCGATCGGACGGCCGTCCCCGTCAAGCAAAACCCGCGCCTCGGGGAAATCAAAATCTATGGCTCCCCGCCCGCGCCTCTTTTCGCGAAGTTTCCCGGAAAGCTCTCTCATCGTCTCGAACATGGGCACGAAATCACCGTATTTTTCGATCTCGGATTCGTCGTGATCCTCGAGGATCTTTTTTACGCTCGTATAGGTCATCCGCCGGTCGACTCTTATCACACTTTCCGTGATCTCATGGCCGGTGAGATTTCCCTCCGAATCGATATCCATGATACAGCTTAAGGCGAGCCGATCCTCACCTTGATTTAGGGAACATATGTCGTTTGAAAGCGCGGGCGGAAGCATCGGGATCACTCTGTCCGCCAGATACACGCTCGTGCCGCGCTTTTTCGCCTCCCTGTCAAGAGCGCCGTTTTCCCGCACGTAGTTCGATACGTCGGCTATATGCACACCCAGCCTGTAACCTGTCCCCTCGCGCGTGACGGTGACCGCGTCGTCCAGATCCTTCGCGTCTTCACCGTCTATGGTGACCGTCAAAAGGCCGCGAAGATCCTTTCGCCCGCTCATGTCGGCCTCGCTTACGGACAGCTCCGCGCGGCTCGCCTCCTCCATCGCTTCTTCGGGAAATTCCGTCGGCAGATCGTATTCCTTCGCTATGGAAAGGACGTCGATACCGACCTCTCCCGTAAAGCCCAGTATCTCCCGCACTTTGCCTTTCGGGAGATCGCCGCCCTCGCCGTAGTCGGTGATACTTGCCACGACCTTCTGACCCGAAAGCGCGCCCGCCGTGTCTTTTGAAGGTATGACGACGCTTTTTTTATAACGCCTGTTATCGGGCCTTACAAGTCCCGCGTGTCCGTGTTTTACGTAAGTGCCGACGATTTTGTACACTGAGCGCGCCGTGACACGCACGACTCTTCCCTCGGGACGGCCCGCGCGGCTTCTTCTCTTCAGCCTCACTTCGACCGTGTCGCCGTGAAACGCGCCGTTTTCATCGCCGTATCGGATGAAGATGTCCTCGTCACCGCCCGCGCTCACGAAGCCGAAGCCCCGGTCACTCGCGATATATGTGCCGGTGATGACTTCCTCCGAGACGCGCCCG
>CAYLRF010000024.1:21606-24103 GCA_964385995.1 uncultured Faecalimonas sp. | reverse complement strand
TGACGTTTCCCTTAGGAGAAAGGCGCGATGTGACGATACTATAGCAGGCAAACGACCCCTTTGCCCCACCGACACGCAAGCAGGCCGCGGCGAGGGGCAAGGAGTTCTACGCCGGTATCATATAATATATGGCAGACATATTTGAAATGAATTGTCGGATATGACAGGAACGTTTGGCACGGCCGTTACGTTTGATATGCCCGCTGCGTTTGATATGACTGTTGCGTTGGATACGGCTGTTTCGTTTTACACGCCTGTTATGCTTGACACGGCCGTTGCGTTTGATATTGTGGGATTTGACACTCCCGCGAAGCTGTGGCTTTGCGGTTTTACGACTCGAATTATAACAAGTCCGGCGTGACAGCCGCCGACCCGTTTTATGACACCTTCAGTTTAAATTTGCGCAGCTCTTTCTCACCGGATACGCGCTTAATGACGGCTCCAAGGCTCGCGAGCTTCTCCTCGAACTTCTCATATCCTCTTTGGATATAGACGATATCGTCCACGACGGTAAATCCCTCCGCCGCGAGGCCCGCGAGACACAGCGCCGCTCCCGCCCTTAAGTCGAGCGCGTTCACTCTGGCTCCCGTCAGTTTACCGGTCCCCGTTATCACCGCGCTGTTACCTTCGATACTCGCGACACCGCCCATACGCGCGAGCTCATCCAGATATTTGAAGCGATTGTCGAATATGCTTTCCGTGATGACGCTGGTGCCCTCCGCGAGCGACAGCGCCACTCCGATCTGCGGCTGCAAATCCGTGGGATATCCCGGATACGGCAGCGTCTTTACATGCGTATGCTTTAATCTTCCCGCGGAAATAATCCTCACGGAATCGTCGTATTCCTCGACCTCGCAGCCCATATCGCAAAGCTTCGCTATCGTAGCCTCAAGGTGCTTGGGGATCACGTCCCGCACGGTTACGTCCCCGCCTGTCACCGCGGCCGCGAACATAAACGTGCCGGCCTCTATCTGATCCGGTATGAGGGAATAAGTCGTCTTGTGAAGTTTTTCCACACCGCGAATCCTGATCACGTCGGTGCCGGCGCCGCGGATATTCGCCCCCATGCTGTTTAAGAAGTTCGCCACGTCCACGACGTGTGGCTCCTTGGCGACATTTTCCAGTACGGTACGTCCTTCTGCCATGGACGCGGCCATCATGACGTTTATGGTGGCGCCCACGGAAACCACGTCGAAATAAACGTGCCCACCGCGCAGTCTCTCGGCCTCGGCCACGATTTTCCCGTTTTCTATCTCCACGTCGGCTCCCAGAGCCCGAAATCCCTTCAAATGCTGATCGATGGGCCGGCTCCCGATATTGCAGCCTCCGGGCAGCGCGACCTCGGCTCGATGATATTTTCCGAGCAGGGCCCCCAGAAGGTAATAAGACGCGCGGATTTTACTTATATATTCGTACTCAATGCTGTAATCGTCCACGCTGAAACCGCTGATACGCACGGTGTGCCTGTCCGCCCGCCGCACGTAGGCGCCGATACCGCCGATGGCTTCCAGGAGAACACTGACGTCGCTGACATCGGGGACATTCTCCACTGTCACGGTCTCATCGGTCATGATGGCGGCCGAGAGGATGGCG
Source organism: uncultured Faecalimonas sp. (assembly GCA_964385995.1). Classification (GTDB taxonomy): domain Bacteria; phylum Bacillota; class Clostridia; order Lachnospirales; family Lachnospiraceae; genus CAYLRF01. Next base: position 22,510 of record CAYLRF010000024.1, on the reverse strand, counting down.
AGCGCGGCGTTTTTCGCGCCGCCTATATTTACCTCCCCCTTAAGGGGGACGCCGCCTTTTATCACAAATTGCTCCATATTTTTCTCTTTCCCGACGCGCTTTTGCGCGTCATCAGGGCAGTTTCAAAAAGTCTGCTTTCAAACTGTTCATTTCTTACTTTCGTATGTATTATCTCGTATGTCCGAAGCGCCGTAAAAGACAGCCTGCCATTTTCGATATCGGCGATCGTCGTATTTTAAAACACCGTGTGCCGAAAAAGTACACATCTTTAAACTGCCGTCAAAGTCGGGCCGCGTTAGGTCTCGGGCCACGATAAGTTTTGGCCGCGTTAAGTCTCGTGGCAAGTTGCGTTAAGTCTCGTGCCGAGTTAAGTCTCGAGCCGAGTTAAGTCTCGAGCCGAGTTGCGTTAAGTCTCTGGCCGCGTTAAATCTTGTAATAAGTCGGGTAAAATATATAAGCGATGATAGTCCATCCTCGCGTAAAAGTCAAGCTTAACGGCGGCGGCGCATTTCCCGATGAATTTTCCCGTAAACCCCTTGCACTCGGATGTGACTTGTGCTATACATATCCGCAATCCGAAAAAAACGCGGCTTAAAAACCATCTGCCACCCGGAGGAAATGCGGCTTAAAACACATCCGCCATCCGGAGGAAATGAGGCTTAAAAACCATCTGCCACCCGGAGGAAGTGCGGCTTAAAACACATCCGCCATCCGGAGGAAATGCGGCTTAAAAACCATCCGCCATCCGAAGGTAATACAGCTTAAAAACCATCCGCCATCCGGAGGAAATGCCGCTTAAAACACATCCTCGTTCCGGAAGAAATACCGTATAAATCGCGGCGGGTTCGTGATTTTCGGCGGCGGCAGATAAAACCCGCGAGAGACGCTTCGCGCGTGTCGGAAA
>CAYLRF010000024.1:17234-21506 GCA_964385995.1 uncultured Faecalimonas sp. | reverse complement strand
GATTTTCGGCGGCGGCAGATAAAACCCGCGAGAGACGCTTCGCGCGTGTCGGAAAAACCAAATTCAGTATCCGTTATTTATCGGCGGCATCAAAAAGAGACGGCGCGCCGCGCGTGCCGGAAAGACTTTGAGGTAAGACCATGGTACAGGATTTTACGACGGGAAAACCCATTAAACTTTTGCTTAAATTTTACATACCGGCAGCGCTGTGCAGTCTCCTGCAGCAGGTCTATAACGTAGCCGACTCCATGATAGTCGGTCGCATGGTAAGCGCGAACGCGCTTGCCGCCGTCAGCGCCACGGGTTCGGTCAGCTTCCTTTTCCTCGGATTCTTATCCGGGATCTCGATAGGCTGCGCCATCCCCGTTTCCGCGAATTTCGGCGCCAAACACTACGATCTTATGCGCCGGTACGCGGCAAACGCCGTATGGTTCTCTCTGTTTATCTCGCTTTTGCTGTCCGCCGTCACCATCCCGTTTACCGACGGTATCCTTCGCCTTATGAATTTCCCGGAGGATATCATGGAATATTCGCGCCAGTACCTTATCGTCACTTTCGCCGGCACCGTATGCCTCGCCTTTTACAATCTGACGGCGAACCTTCTTCGGGCGGTGGGCGACAGCAGGACGCCTCTTATCAGTCTTATGATCGCGACCGTGATGAACATTACTCTCAATATACTTTTCGTGAAAATGGGACTCGCGGTGATAGGCGTCGCTCTCGCCACCATGATAGCGCAGCTTTTTTCGGCGCTTTACTGCACGGCGGTCATAAAACGCAAGATAGATTTTCTCTTTCCGAAAAAGGATGAGTGGCGGCCGAATTTGAAATTACTGCGTCAGATCGTAACCCTTTCGCTCCCCGTGGGACTTCAAAGTTCGGTCATCGGGATCGGAATCATCGCCGTGCAGCGTGCCATAAACGGACTCGGAACGCTCTATGTCGCGGGATTTTCCGCGGGCTCCAAGGTGCAGCAGCTCATAGAGGCGGGACTCATGCAGACGCTCGGCGACTCAATGAACCCTTACAGCGCGCAGAATATCGGCGCGGGAAAACCCGAACGCGTAAGATCCGGAGTACGCGCCGCGTGGCTTTTGATGATCCCCGTTCTGGCGCTCGCGGCCATATGCTTCGTCTTTTTCGGCTCAAATTTGGCTTCGATGTTTATCCGCGCCGACGAAGCCGGATATGAAACCATCCTAAGCGTCGCGGGCTCGTATCTTCGCACCATCTCAACCGGACTTATCTTTCTCGCGAGCATCTATATTTTCCGCGCGTGTATCCAGGGAATGGGTTACTCCGTGCCCGCCTTATTGGGAGCGCTTCTGGAGCTTGCCGCCCGTGTGATCATACCCATGCTCCTGGTGAAGCCCTTCGGAGCGCAAGGTATCAACTGGGCCAATCCCATGGCCTGGGTCGCGGCGGGGATTATGTTTCCCGTCATGTATCTGGTGATCATGAGAAAGTTGAAGAAAAGATTTAACACGGGCGCCCGCGAATCACTGCCCGAAGGCCACCACCTGACCTAACACATAAGGGCGTCATAGACCATGTCCCTTATGACCATGTGCATCTCGACGGAGGAATAGCCCCCGAGCACCTGCTGCGCATAGAAAATGCCGATCCGGTTTTCGACGTCCATCAGGACATAGGCCCCCGCGGCGCCGTCCCAGCCGAACTCTCCGATTGGGCTTTTGGCTCCTTTCGCCTTTTTGTCGACAAGCGTCCTCACTCCCAGTCCGTAGCTGTATCCCGCCTGTTTGAGAAAAAATTCGTCCAGACACACCGCGTCCAGCCTCGGACGGCGCATCATGTCGATACTCTCTTTGGTCAGGATACGAGTCCCGTCCGATGAGACGCCGTAATTACACATCGCCTCCACGAATTTGCCGTAATCTCCCGCCGTGGATATAAGTCCCGCGCCGCCGCTCTCATATCGCGGCGTGAATCTGTAGGAATTTACAGCTCCCACGGCACCGCGTCCCGCGGCATACTGCTCGGTAAGGTACGGATACGCCTCCTCTGTGGAATATCCCGCGCTGTCCATCCCAAGCGGATTAAAGATATTTTCCTTCATGTACTGCCCGTAGCTCATACCGCTTGCCGCTTCTATCACCGCTGCCAGCACGTCATGGCAGAGACTGTACTGAAAATGCGTCCCGGGCTCGAAGTCAAGCGGCTGACGCGCCAGACCTTTCATGACGTCGGACAAAGTCGCCTCGGGATTCGCGTTTACCACCGAGAGTATGCCCTCCCCTTTAAGGTCATAGTTAAATCCGCCCCTCATCGTAAGCAGGTGCTCGACGGTAATCTTACGCTTCGCCGGGACGACTCCGGGCACGTCCGTTCCCCCGTTAGAATTCCGTGAGGTCGCGTTCCCGGGCTTTTCCCTCACGTACATATGCTCAAACTCCGGAAGATATCTGTATATCTCATCCTCCAGGCGTAGCTTTCCCCGCTCGATAAGCTGCAGCGCGGCCGCGGCGGTCAGCGGCTTCGTGGCTGAATAGAGGATATATCTGTCATCCTCCGATGCCTTTTTCGTACCCGCCGCGTCACTGTATCCCCTGATATATCTGTATACCGCCTCATGCCCGTGATATACGGTAATGTCGCTCGCGGGCACATGATACTTCTCGCTTATACTGTCAATATATTTCTCAAGCTTCGCAAACCTCGACTCCGCCATCTTCATTTCCTCCGTAAACCATCGCAAACTGCCTTCCTGACCTTCGTGCCGTCCCCGCCCGATGGCGGGAAACATTTCTGACGGCGAAATGACGTCGCCGGGCGTCGTCACAGCAGTCAGCTTATTCCCCGCGCCTGTAGCACGTAAAAACAAGACCTTGCCGTGGCCTGCCCCTGATGGCCGCTTCTATGTGTTCTTATCACAGTTCTTCCCGAACCTCGCGTAGATTATGGCGCAGCACTTCCGACATGTCAATGATTTCGCGCTTAATCGCCGACAAATCGCGTCAAGAGACCAACGTGACAAAAGCGGCATACATAATCAAAATCCCCGGGAGGCCTCCTCAAAAATAAAACGGGGGATTTTCCCGGGGTTCGAAATTTCTGAAATTTTACGCTGACGGCCGCCTCCCGAATTCCCAAGACACGGCGGAAAGTCTCATTTTCTCCGCGCTAAAAATTCCTCATCTGCCGCGGCGGACAGCGTCTTTATGATCTCGATCTCCTTCGGATCGTAGGGCCTTAAGCTCGGACGGTAGAGATCGTGGAACCATTTCGTAAAATCGGCGTCGGCGTGACGTCCGCCCGGCGCGCAGGTTTCCCATACAATCTCCCAGGGCTCGTATCCCTGATATTTGCCGGCAACGAACCCCCAGTTAAAGCTGCCGATTTTTTCCTCGTAGAAAAGCGGGAACATTTCCTGCACCGTGTTGTGAAGGACTCTGGCGAGCCACTCGGTATTAAGGATGGGCCGACCGTAGCTTTTAAGATATCTAAGGACGCGGACATTTTCGATATACGGATGATAATTGTGATATGAGATAATATCGGAATTTTCCAGTATATACCTGTCTGTCGCCGCCATCTTATCCTCGGCGGCAAGGCCGTCATTTACCCATGACATCCTCCACGCGCCGGATGTCAAAGGCTGAATGGGAGCCACTTCACGCGCGATCTCGTAAAACCGCTTAAGGTGCGGCACGGTAATCCCTTCCCGGTCGGAATTTCCGGGCTCATTGTACAGATCCCAGACGAGTATGCGCTCATCATCCTTATAAGCGGTGATAATCTCCCTCACAAACTTATAAACCTCATCCGGCTCATCGTCTATGGCCCAATATCCGGGAGCGGTATTTAGGGTGCTGTGCTGCGACTTTTCCCTTCCGCCGTGATATCCTATGTCAAAATGCTGCGGCCCCTGCTTTAAGTGGGCATAGGGGTTGTCCTTCGGCACCTGGCAGTCATTTCCGAGTATCGGCATGATCTTCACGCCGTAACGATCCAGCGTGTCGACGTATCTTTCGAGCCTGCTCATAAAACCATCATGATCTTCCTTCCATATTTGATATGAAAGACCTATCCTGACGGCGTTGTAACCGGTCTCTGCCAGAAGTTTGATCTCACGCTCGGCCGTTTTCATCTTCTCCTCAAAGCCGTACTCCTGCCACATCTCGACAGAATTTACCACGTCGCTTCCGAGAAAATTGCAACCGCGTATCCACGGCCTTTCATCGTACCACCGCCATATCCGCTCCTTAGACCACTGTCCGTCCATCATACTTTTCTCCTTCCCGCCCGCCTTAG
>CAYLRF010000024.1:2056-17134 GCA_964385995.1 uncultured Faecalimonas sp. | reverse complement strand
GTGCGTCATCCGAACTTTTCTCCATCCCGACTCACCTTAGAACGCGTTTAGTCTGACTTACGCTTCACTCCGTTAAGTGCACTCATTAAATGACGCGTCGGCGAGGGCGTTAAATTCCTTTATGATCTCGATCTCCTTATGCGAATACGGGCGATGATTGGCGCGGAAAAGGTCATGCTGCCAGCGATCTGTGGGCAGGCCGCTTCCGCGCAGATTCTCCCACGGCTCGTAGTACTGCGCCCTCCCCTCGACCAGCCCGTATTGATAACTTCCCACATTCTCAAGCCAGAAAAGAGGGTAGACCTGCCCGACGTTATTGTCAAAGATACGGTGCAGCCACTCGGTATTGTAAATCGGCCTGTCATAGCGCTGCCTTATGGCCTTCAAAGTGGAAACGACATGCTCGAATTTCCCGTAATGATGAAAGCTTACGATATCGGAAAGATCCATCGCGAGAAACTCAATGTCGGTGACGTTCGCGAGCGGATGCTCTACGTCATTATTAAACGTCATCTGCCAGCTGTCCGCGGTCAGCGGCTGTATCGGGGCGATCTTTCGCGCGATCTTAAAATATTCGCGAAGATACGGCTCCGAACGGTTCCCGCGCCCGTTGTTGCCGGGTTCGTTCCAAAGGTTCCATACGATCACACGCGGGTCGTCTTTGTGCGCCTCTATGATATCGCGCACCCACTCATAGTAAAGCGGCGTAAGCTTGGGGTCGTCTATCGGAAGATACGGCTCGCCGGCATTTGGTTTACTCGGCGGGCGCTTCACCCCACCGTGATATCCCCAATCCGTCTTTTGCGGGCCGAGAACCGGCGGCACATATTCCTCCCGCGGGACGGCCCTGCAGTCATTTCCGAATACGGCAAGCATGGTAAATCCGTGACGGTTAAGAAGCGTCAGTACCTGCTCAAGTCTGTCCATATATCCGTCGCGATCAGCCTGCCACGGCTCGAAGCTCATCACCATGCGCACGGAATTAAAGCCCACGCCCTCTGCTAAGGCGATCTCGCATTCCATGGTCTTAATGCGCTCATCAAATCCGTACTCCTGCCACATCTCATACAGACGCGTGCAGTTGGAGGGAAGATAATTAACTCCTCTCACCCACGCGCGGGAATTATGCCACTGCCACGCGCGTTCCCGTGTCCACTGACCTTCCTGAAGTTTTTCCATAAAAGTCTCCCTTCCGAAACTCTCCTTCATCATCTTGCCTTCCCATCTTGCCTTCCAAATTCATTTCGAAACCAATTCATGACGAAACCAATTCGTGTCTCAGCATCACATACGCCGTGCACGCGCAGTCGATCTTTTGAATCTCATCCGCCAAAGCCGCGGCTTCATCCGTCTTTCCTTCCGCCAGAGCCGCGAAAGCCCTAAACTGCAGGGACTGCATGGTATTATATTTCGGGATGTCATATGAAAACGGCATAAAGGCGTGCGCCCCGACTCCGAAATACGACGGCAGGTCGCGATCCGCGTAAAGTCTGTCCGCCTCGGACTTCATCTCATCCGTGAGTTCCCGCGCTTCATCTTCTCTTCCCGACTCACGCAGGGCCAATATCTGCCAATAGGTCTGTATGCCGACACCGCCCTCCGTATGACACGCGCACTTAAGCCATTTATCTTCCCTGCCAAGCGCTCTCGCGCACCTACTCATACCCAGATACAGCGGAGCGTCGTTCACGTAGAAGCTCTTTTCCTCCCCGTAATTTTCCGGGAATGTAAGCCCCGCGGCATAAGTCTTAAAGGCCCCGTCAAAGTCTCCCTCCTCGGCCTTCTTATCACCCATCATCCGGTGCAGCCACGCGTGATGTGTCGTAAGATTCCCCTCTCCGCCCTCGTAGGTATGAAATTTATGCTCATTAAGGACGCTTTCGGCCTCTTTTAGCCGTCCCGCCGCCATCAAAAGCTGAGAATACTCGAGCGTACAGTCGTCGCGAAGCGCCGCGATATCCCGATGACTCTCAAAGAAGGCGAGCCTCTCATCAAGACTAAGGTTTATGTTCTTATACATCTGCGTCAGCTCATAGAAAAGACGCGGCATGTCGGGTGCCAGATTAAAGGCGTGCTCCAGCGCCTCTCTCGCCTCATCCCTGCGATCCAGATGATCGAAATACGCGAGGGCCAGCCCCCTGTAAGCGGGAGCGAATTCCTCGCCTGCCACGCACGCCTCCCAAGCCTTGGCGGCGTCCGCGTAGCGAAAGCGATCATAATAAAGACACCCGAGATAATAAGACGCCCTCGGCGTGCCGATCTTTTGAAGGACAGGCACATCCTCCGCTCTGTTCGGATTAACTCCCTCCCACGCCGCTTTCTCGGCGCGTTTAAGCCTGTCCGCGGCTTTCACGTCATCTTCGGCCGCAGCGTAAAGGCATGAGAGATAATAGTCATTCATCACGGACTCGTCCGCCGCCTCAAGCACCTTAATCGCCCTGTCGTCCATGCCGAAATACATGAGCCTTACGGCCAGATCGAGAGCCTGCGCGGGAGTATCGCGGAAGGCGTCAAAGAGCGGGTCGGCCTCCGTTATTTCTTTCGGATACCCCTCGTCTCCCGTAAGCTCATAAAGCATTCTCTTCGCCCAAAGATTGCGGCTGTCCGTCTCCAGAGAAAGTTTGAGAAGCCTTACCGCCTCATCGCGATCATTTCTCTTTCCCGCGAGTTCCGCCAGAGCGTAATACCCCGCCGAGCGGTTCTTATAGCTCCACGTGGACCAGTAGAGATCCTGATAGGCGTCATCTAAAAGTCCGAGCGCCCTTTTGCAAAGTCCGCGCTTATAAAGGACGTCTGTGTCCTCCGGGTTCGCGTTTCTAAGCTCCAGACGCTTCTCGGCGGCGTCATAGTAAAAAAGCGCTTCTTTATAAAGACATCTCTCCATCATAAGATCGCCCATCGACTCGTTGCAGCGGGCGTCTCCCGGATCCCTTCTTAAGCCTTCCTTAAAATATTCCTCGGGATCATAGGCGAAATGTTTATACTGCATGAGATGTTTGCCGTGCAGCCACAGTTCCTCGACAGTCGCGATGTCCTTCGGCCTCGGAGAAGCTTTCCGCGGGGCAATGGGCTTACGATTTTTCGATGCCTCCACCGTATAACCGACCAGAAGCCTTCCCTTCGCGTCAAAAAGCTCCGCCCGAAGTCCCGCGCCGTAAGCTGCATCCACGTGTGACACAAAAGTCTTCTCGGGCGAAAGGTCCGCGCGGGCCGCATAAAGATTTTCCCCATCCCGCGTAAGCGATATGCGGCACCCGTCGAACCTGCCCGTCGCGTAAAAGCCGAGAAGCAATCCGTCGCCGTCTTTTTCGAGGCTCACCGCGGCGTCGACGGTAGCGTTTTTCACCTCGCCGATGTCGCGCACCGGGTACCAGTATTGCTCGAAATGTTTCGTCTCATAAGGCGCGATATATGTGAAATCGGGCTGATTGTCGGCGTAAACTCCAGTCATAAGCTCCACATAGCGGCTTCCGTCGTCGGTAAGGTTTGAGCACCACTTGCGTCCGAAATCGCCGTTTCCCCATGTGAAAAGCTTCTTGCCCGGAGAAATGTAATGGTTCGCGACCGTGACCGTGCCCATCTTCCTCGCGCTGTCGTATCCGGAGACGAAATCCGCGTCGCATTGTCCCTTGGAAATCATGAAGGAAGACGGCGTCACGATGTTGCGATGGTGATGAATGTCAGTGCCCTCGCCGTAGTCATAGGGTCTTCCCGTCTCGTACCTCCCCTTGGCGATCGGCCAGCCAAGTACCGCGCGGCGGTCATGGTCATTTACATATTCCACATCAGTCGGGAACACGACGTCGTAATCGTCATTTATCCGCACCGCGAGATTCGCCCACCAGAGAAAAGGGTGAGATGCGGCAGTGGCGTTGTAGAGACGGACATCCGCCTTTATGTATGAGCGATCCGGCATGACGGTAATTCCCACCATACCCTTCATCCTGAAATACGGCTCAAGCTCGCCCATCCAGACTGTCTTCGTGCCGTCCTCGTTTTCCACTATCTTCGAATCGACCCTGTTAAACGTGGTGGGCCTGTGATGAAGCGGCCAGTTAAACTCTATGCCGCCGGAGACCCACGGCCCCGCTATCCCTATCATGGCGGGTTTTATCACCTTATTCGAGTAGACGAACTCGTATCCGCAGGTCTTATCCACGGCGCTGTGGATCTTCCCGCCGATCTCGGGAAGCGCGATCACTTTGATGTAATCGTTCTCAAGAAGGACGGCGTCATACTCCTTATCCTTTTTCTCATCGGAAATCCTGTCCGTATAGGGCATGGGATATATCCTCGCGGACGCGCCCTGATTTTGCCGTTTCTCAAAGAAAACGGGGAGCTTTTCCGGCTCGCCTGCCTCATACGTCGGAATGACTGTCTTTACATATTCTGTCTTATACACGGGATCCTCCTTTTACCCTCGCGGCCGCCCTCTTTATCGGACGTCAAAGTTAGCCCCGCCGCCTACGCGATCGAAAAAGGCGCGTCAGGCGATAAGGCTCTTCTGTCAGTTTCGCGTTAATGATGGCAAAAAGGGGATTTTATAGCAAGATGAAAAAATCGGGAAAATTTTCGCAGGATTACTGACCCGAAGGCCGCGCGAAATCCTCCCGTGATTAAGAAATAAGGACGCGCAGCGCGACAAAGGGATTACCGGCCCGCGGGCCGCGCGAAATCCTCTCCGAACATATGAAGTATGTCGATGAGCTGACTTATGTCCGAGACTCCGGTCAGCCGCTTCATCTTCCCGATACGGTACTTCACAGTGGAGGAATGAATATATTGCTCGTCTTCGATCTGCTCGTAGCTTTCGCCCCGCGCGACGGCGGCGAGGATGGCCCGATCCACATCGTCGCAGGTAGAGGCGAAGATCTCCAGCCGGGAGAGAGCCTTCACGTCATCGTCCTTAAAGAAATCTATCTCCCTGCCGGGCCCGACCTTACCCGCGACGATGTCGCTTCCGTCATCGGCGGCTCCGTCACCGAAACTTACCAGCATCTGCACGGATCCGATCTCGGGGTTCTTTTCCATGGTCAGACACAGCCCCGCGGTGTGTTCGGCGAGGCGGAAATTCTGGGTGTTTACGGAAATAAGCGAGGTGATGGATTTACTTAGGGCGGTATCTCCGAAGCTTACGATCTTTTGCGGCATCGGCTGCTTAAGACTCTTAAAAAGGCGGTAAGCGACATAATCATTGACGCAAAGGAACGTGTCGAACTCATCCGCCCGGGCCACGCACTCATTTATGCAGTCTGACAGTCGCCCTTCATTCTCAAAGACCGCGAGTGAGACGCCGCTTCCTTCCGCCGCGTCGCGAATACCGTCAAGACGCTCCCTGTCGGGAAATGAATCCGGATTTCTCCCGACGCAGGCCATGCGCTTCGCGCCCTCACTTATGCAATATCTCGCTATATGACGGGCTTCCTTACGGCTGTCCCAGATCACGGAGGAAAACGGAAAATCGGAATCGGGTCGGATATTCATATAGATGGGATGAAGCTTCCTGTCGTGAAAGAGCCTGACATTTTCACGGGCGTCCGCCATCGAGTATTCCAGCGCTATCGCCGCCCTGAGTTTCTCCCGATCGCAAAAAGCCGCCAGCTCATCAAATGACGCGGTAAGAAATACCCCCGCCCTCTTGCGCCTCGCCGCGTAGCGAAGGCCTTTTAAGATGTTCGTGAGCATGGGGTCGGTGAGAAAGCCGGAGTTCGCGGCGAAGATAGGGATCTGACTTACTTTATCCATGAATCGATCTCCTTAAAGAGTGCGTGACAAAGCGCCTTCCCCGCGCGAAGCTTATAAGACGGGGCGGGTCGTTCGCTTCGGTCACGCTATCGTAGCACAGGAGATGATAATTGTCCATCGGACTTTGCGTTAAGTTTGCCCTGGCTTGCGTGCTGAGACGATCAGCTCTCGCCGGCACACAAACAGCTCTTTTGAAGAGGCCGGGGTTGGGGCAGAGCCTACTTCGCGTTTTTGATCCTGCAGGCGTGGATCCTGTAGCTTTTAAGATACGACCAGTCGTATGATGTCCCGACATCGCTTACCGAGTACATCACATCCAGATCTTTCCCCGCGGGCAGATGTCCGTAGGCGTCCGTCACGAGGCAGGTGTTATGATTTCTGGCCCTGTCCGTAAGATCCTGACCCACAGTCGCGAGCGTCTCCCACCTGCACGCGGCGGGAGCCCTCACGGTTAATCATTATTTCTTAATTTTTAACTATGCCGACCATCAGGTTTCCTGAAATTTTCCGGTTGCTTACTGAATCTTCGGAATCTTTCGATTTACGGATTTCCTTGTTCCTCAATAATTACGCTCCGCGAGCTCAAAATAACTCTGCGGATGAGCGCATACCGGGCATATATCCGGCGCCTTGACGCCCACCGCGATATGCCCGCAGTTACGACATTCCCACACCTTCACCTCGCTTTTTTCAAACACCGTGGACGTCTCGACATTCTCCAAAAGCGCGCGATAGCGTTCCTCATGAGCTTTCTCGATCTTTGCTACCCCTCGGAATTTCTCGGCAAGCTCGGGGAAGCCCTCCTTCTCGGCGGTATCTGCGAATCCGGCGTACATGTCCGTCCACTCGAAATTCTCACCGTCCGCCGCGGCTTTAAGATTTTCGCCCGTATCCCCGATCCCGCACAGCTCCTTCAGCCACAGCTTCGCGTGTTCCTTCTCGTTGTCAGCCGTCTTAAGGAAAATGGATGAGATCTGCTCATACCCCTCCTTCTTCGCCACCGAAGCGAAATACGTGTACTTATTCCTTGCCTGCGACTCACCGGCGAACGCCGCCTGAAGGTTCTTCTCCGTCTGTGTTCCCTCATACCTGTTTGCCATCCCAATCGCTCCCTTCCGAAATTTATGTCTTTTTTATTCCTTAATATCCCTCTGCTCGGCGGCCCGCGCCTCTCTTCGCATACCGTCTCTTAAGCGCCTCTCACGTTCTTTTTTCTCGGCGGGAGAACATATGCGGGCGCCCGGGCATTTTTTAAGCTGTACGCAGTCGGGAAACGCCGCGCATTCCCGGCAAATCTCACCGGCTTTAAGTCTCTCCTTCCACGCGGCCCTCACTGCCTCGTCGAAATTTCCGCCGCGGATGTCTCCCATGATCTCGCTTTCGGAGAAATGCTCGCACCTTCCGATCCTTCCGTCGGGAAGCACCGTCACCGCCCTGTCGTTGTCGGCCATACAGCCGTTCGTTTTGACTCTCTTCTCCAAAAGTCCGACGCCTTTAAGGCCATGCCCCGCTATGGCGGCATGAAGCGTCATAAGTTCCTCTCTTCGTCGCGTGTAAGTCGACTCGTCCACATGCCAGCCGTGCTCATCGAAAGCGCCACCTGTCTCCTGCTCCTGCGAAAGAAGCATTGACGCATAGATGGTCAGCCCCTTGCGGCCGTCCCCGAATCTCTCGGCCAGCTCATTTACGAGCAGCATGAGATCATCGAAATTATCCCGCGAAAGATTCAGTCTCACGCTCACCCTGATTTCGGCCTCAAGAAGCAGGCCGATGGAGCGCATTACTCGTAAATAAGGGTCCTCGGACGCGCCCACGTAGGCCTTGCTGCGATTGTATACATCATGCGTGCCGTCAAGCGTGATCTGTACCTTCCCGAGTTTCCACAGATCCTTCGCCTTCTTAACAATGGCTTCATCGAAGAGATAGCCGTTACTCGTCATGGTGGAGCGGTACTTCACGCCCGCGTCCGTAAGTCTCTCGCATATCGTGTCGATCGCCTGCATGTTCATCAGCGGCTCGCCTCCGAACCACCTTAGCTGCACGGCGCCGCTGCCGTGCCTGTCCGCGATGAACTTCGCCGTCTCACCCGCGGTCTTAAGGCTCATCCTCGTCCGCTTCCTGCCCCTTTCGAAGCAATAAAAGCACCTCGCGTTGCACTCCATGGTCGTAAAAACGGTGTAGGAGACGATGGATTTTTCCCTGCCGCGCAGCTCGGAAACGATCGAGCGCAACTGCAGCGCCGTCTCCATATCGTCCGCGTCCTCGGGCGTCAGAAACCACCCCTCAGCCATCTTACGGGCAAGGCTTTCCCCGGCGCAGTCCTTAAGAAACTCCCCGGAAACACGTACATCTGCCAGGCGACACGACCCTGCCTTGTTTAATTCCGCGTCCGCCTCCGTCCCCGAGACAGACTCCGCTTCGCTTGTGACGGATCCATACTTCCCGGAGCCGGTATCCTCCGCGAAGGATGTAAGAGTTCCTCCCTGCGCCCTCTTTATTTCCTCCTCGGATATGAGCACGAGGCGCTTGGTCAGATTATTTAACAGCAGGATACCGCCCGCACTCTTCTCCGCGAGACAGTAAGAAGCGGGACGGTACATCCTGTCAGCCTTTATTTTTTGATTTCCCAAAATCTTAACGGCGAGAGCGTCGCCCGCCATGATGTCAGTCATACATGTCCTCCGAGACCAAAGACGCTTTCATTCGCCTGTAGCGGAAAAGAGCAGCAGTTCGCTTGCGAGGGCATGATCGATACGGACACGCACGCCCTCGTTTATGAGCGCGGCTCCTGTCATCACGCACTGAGTTCGGGAGTTGTCCAGCCAGACGCGGTAGGTTTTCCCCATGTCAAGCCCACGTGGCCTGACGAAGGTCTCTCCGCCGCCGTTCGGAGCAGAGAAGACGGCGATCGCCGCCTGAGATCGATCGGGCGTCGCCAGCTCCAGCGTAGCGAATCCCGCCGCCTCGATGTCGGCCATGGTAGGAGTATGATGAAAATACAGGGACTCCGGAAGCATGGGCCGTATGAACGCTTTATAAAGAGACACGCTGTGCTTTACGAAATCGAGCGCGTCAGGATTCATCTCGGCCAGCCTCGGGGAGAATATATTGATGGACATATGCCCGAGCATGATATTTCTCATGTGAAAGTCGAGGGACGCGTCCTTATGCCCGCTCATGCCGGCCGCCATCCTGTCCACACGCTCCGGCGGCAGCGCGAGCGTCATACCGTTTGTGATATACAGTGAGCGCGGCGCCATCTGATTGTCGCTGACCCATGTATGGTCGAAGTTCGCGATGAAATCGAGATCGCAGCGACCTCCGCCGCTGGCGCAGTTTTCGAAGATCACGTCGGGAAAACGCGCGCGCAGCCGCCCGTACATATCGGCGACAGCCTGCATATGCCTGAAGGCGCGGCATTCGACACGCCCGTCTTCTTCCTTCACGTGATATTTCAGTCTTGAACCCGTGGAATTGTCTATGTTGTAATCAAATTTGATGATCTCCACACCGTACTCGGTGATGACCCGGGCTATCTCCTCCTCGGTCCACGCGACGACCTCGGGATTCGTGAAATCCGGGAAGATCTGCGTCGTACTGCCGTCGATGTATGTGGGGAACCACTCCGGATGAGCGGGCTGAAGCAGACTTGCCGCGGCTCTGCCGGGCTCCATCCATATGCCGAATTTCATCCCTTTTAAATGGCAGTAATCGCGAAGCTCCTTTAAGCCGTTCGGATATCTGTCGGGATCCGCGTGCCAATATCCCACGCGTTTTTGCCACTCAACCTCAAGTCCCGGAGGGCAGTACCATCCGGCGTCGACGATATACGCCTCCGCTCCCGCGTAAGCCATCTGATCCATGGACGCCTTCGTGGTCTCGACTGTCATGTCGTGTTCGGGGCCTATGCCGGCTTCGACGGGGATGTCAAAGTTCGACGGCGGCAGTACCGACCTGCGCTGGTGCGCGTGCATGGCCTGCACAGCCTCGTCCACGTCTCCCGCCATCATACCGATATGCGCTTTCGGAGTCGTGATCGTCTCTCCCGGCCGCATGAGGCAGATGGGCTTATATGTATCGACGAACATCCCGAATGAAAGAAGCGCCCTGTCCTTTCGCGGGTGGGCATTGTAGTCGAAATCAAACCGCCATCCGCCGCTCCATCCCAGCTGCCCGTACAGGATACGCCCCGCGACTTCGTTTCGCAGCATGAACATCGGGTAGCGGTAGCGTCTTCTGGAAAATCCTCCGCCGAAAGAGAAGACGTCGGGGTGCAGCAGGTGGAAGGAAAAGTCGCCTTCGTGCATGTGATTATCCGCGTCCATGTAACCTACGGAATAGATCTCGTCCGGAAGCGCCTTGCCGCAAAAAGGTATGTGTATCCTCTCGATTCCTCCCGAAATCACTCCAAGCTCGCTTACGGCAAGCGACGCTTCCGAGAGATTCTCCACGGTAAGCCATCTGGTGAGAATGGGAGTGCCGTCAAGCAATGTATGTACTTTTATCCGCGCCTTCTTCCTCTCGCAAAGGAGCGTAACGACGGCGTGAACAGAGCCGCCCTCCTCATTTTGCGTGAAAGAGACAAACTTCAGCCCGCGGTCCGCGTATTCGCCGTCAAGCTCCAGATGAAATGAGTTCGGGTTCGCGAGATCCTCCGTCTTTACCCTGCTCGGTATATGCGAAAGCACATCCAGCGGGTACCCGGCCGTGTTCCATCCCGCGGCGCACAAAGCTCCTCCCTTAAAAACCTCTTCGTATACGGTAAGCCCGGTTCGGTAGCAAAATGACGGCTCCTCACCTTCCTTATAATAGACCCCACAGTATCCCGATTTACCCTGCATGTGCGCCACCTTTCCGCGGTCCTGCCGCCGTCTCCTAAAAACGCCCCGAATCTTCATGCCCGCCGTCCGTCCCTTAAGACACGTAATAAACCGTACCGCTTTAAGGCACGGGCGACTGTTATGACGGTTTATACAGTATTTCAACGCGTTTGTCAACCGGTTTTCGGCGCGCTTTCCCGACTCTTCGTATGGATATGACGCTGTCGGAAAATATCAGTGGCGGCGGATAGTTGCGTCACTCTCCCGCGGGCGGTGAAGATGTGCTTTTCCGTAAGGCCCGGGCGTCCTTGGCGGCGATGGCTATGGTACTCGTCCCGTACCGGCCGCTGTGGCGCATGGTGTAGGTCGGCTGTCCTAAGATCACGGCATATGAGTCCCGGTCAATTTCCTTCCTTATGACATTTTCATGAACTTCCCGGAGAAAATCTCTCGGAATCGGTGTAGTGCAATGGCCTCCCAGATAGGCGTCGAAGGGAAGCTCTATAGCCCTTTCCAGAGTCGCCTGCAGGGTGTCCAAAGTATCGTGATTTTCGGCGAACATCCACATGTCGGGATTAAAGGCGTCCCCGGATATGAGAAGACGCTCGTCCCGGATAAGAAGGCCTATGCTCCCCCGCGTGTGTCCCGGAAGGTGCACCGCCTCCACGCGACGCCCGCCCAGATCCCATATTTCCCCGTCGGAAACCGGAAGCATTTCGGGACATCCCTTACCCGCGAACTCATCCGCCCGCGACTTATCAAGGCCGTTTTCTTCCGCTACGCGAAGATAGGTCTCCCTCCGACGCTCATAAGTATTGACCCTCTCGCACAGGCTAAGATCCGCGAGATGGATATGAACACTCGGATATTGGTAATTTCCGAGGGCGTGATCCGGGTGTCCGTGGCTGTTCACCACTGTATACGGTACGCGAAGAAAATCATCCGCCCATCCCCGATTGTCCGCTATCCCGTAGCCGCAGTCAAAGATTATGGCGCGCCTCGTCCCTTCTATCACCGTGAAGTAAACTCCCCGGGCCTCCTGAACCTGCCGGATCCCATCGGTTATTTGCGTGACTTCATGCATGCTTTTTATCATCCTCCATCCCGGCCGCCGGCTTCCGTGATACAACCTTTCATCCCGACATCACGCAATCCGGCACATCCGCACGATATCAGGACCGGAAAGTGATATTACGGGTTGTTTGACGCTTACGCGCTCCCTTTAGAAGCTGTGACGTATCATCCCGCGTCTCGTGTACCGGCCGCCGGCGTCCGCATGTTCGGACTTTAATATGTCTCCTCAACGCCGTCAAGGAAGGTGAACGATTTCTTTATAAAGGCGTCCACGTCGGTGGTAGCGTCCAGAAGGCCGATTTCCACGAACTCCTTCACGTTGTTTTTCACCGCGTCATACCCTCCCTGCACCGATGGCTTGCAGACATAGCTGTCAAGAAGATTTCCCAAAAGTTTCGGATCCCCCGTCAGGTATTCCTTCTCTACTAACAAAGAAGCGGCCTCCTGCGGATTTTCCTCCACCCATGCCGACGCCTTCATGACGGCGCGGGTGAATTTCGCCGCTATCTCGGGATGGTTCTTCGCCAAATCGTTCGTGACGAATGTCGCGCAGCAGTATTCGTCCTTATACGGCTCGTCCACGGCATTGTCAAGAAGCGTCTTGTATCCGTATGTGTTGATGGCGACACTGGCGGCGGGATCCGTGAGGCAGATGGCGTCCACGGAGCCGTTATCTAAAGCCAGCGCGAGATCCGAATTGCTGTAAATCACGAAATTTACTTCCATGTTGTCTGATGTAACTCCGACTCCGACGCTGTGAAGCGCTCTCTTAAGCAGCACGCACGGAGCCTCCGCGAGCGCCACCACCCCGACCGTCTTACCTTTCAAATCCGCTATTTTATCGATCCCCGAGTCGGGCTTTACGAGGAGCTTGATACAGCCGTTATGAATCCCCGCGGTCATGGTGATGTCCAGCCCGTTTCCGATGGGCTGCAGAAATTTGCTCACGAGCCCGTAGCTGGCGTCCACATCTCCCGATCCTATATAATCCGTCACGAGGCCGTCCATCCTCACCACCTGATACTTCAGACCCTCGTCATCGAGATAGCCTTTCTCGATCGCTATCTGGATCGGCGCTTGACAGAGCACCGTCCCGTATCCGACCTTCAGCTCATAATCATCCTCCGCTTTGGAGCTCTTCGTCTCTTTGCCGTCCTTGCCGCACCCCGTAAGACACGCGCCGAGCGCGATTACCGCCGCCAGAATCCACGCGATCCGTGATGTTTTCCTTCTCATCTTCTTAATCCTCCCTTTTGATGAATGATGTGTCCTAACCTATCTGTA
The DNA here is from genome assembly GCA_964385995.1 of uncultured Faecalimonas sp. Taxonomy (GTDB): domain Bacteria; phylum Bacillota; class Clostridia; order Lachnospirales; family Lachnospiraceae; genus CAYLRF01. The sequence continues at coordinate 4,211 of CAYLRF010000024.1, read as the reverse complement.
TAATGATGTCGGAGCAGAAAGCGAACTACGGTTGTTTGGCGCCGCGCGCTCCCCGCATCCCGCCCACCGATATTCTGTTATACCCTACTGTAGTTTGCCTGTCATACATCGCCGTCACCGGCAAATCAGATGGTATAGGTCATATCGTCCGTGGCATTTCCCCCGTAATGCAGGATATTCAGGATTTTCGCCCTGTAATTCAAGAAATCGGGACTGCTCCTGTCGCGGGGCCTTCCCATGCCGACGTCGATTATCCTCTCGATCTTCGCGGGCCTCGGCGACATGACGACGACTCTGTCCGAGAGATAGATGGCCTCATCGACGTCATGCGTCACCATGACCATGGTCATGCTCTCTTCCTTCCATATCCTTAAGATCTCATCCTGCATGTTCATCCGCGTGAAGGCGTCCAGGGCGCCCAGCGGCTCATCCAGAAGCAGGATCTTAGGTTTCCCCACGAGCGCCCTAGCAAGTGACGCCCTCTGACACATCCCGCCCGAGAGCTGGTGCGGATAGGACTTTTCAAAACCGGTAAGGCCGACCAGCCGGATATATTCATCCACTTTATGCCTGTCGCGCCTCCAGATTTTCCGCGCTTTCAGACCGAACGCGACATTTTCATAAATATCAAGCCACGGAAAAAGCGTCGGATCCTGAAACACGAGCCCGCGCTCATAGCTCGTCCCTTTTATCTCCTGCCCGTCCATGGATATGACGCCCTCATCCGCCGTATCCAGACCCGCTATCAGCCGAAGCAGCGTGGATTTCCCGCACCCCGACGGACCTATAAGGGATATGAATGACCCGGCTTCCACCTCCAGATCTACGCCGTCAAGAGCCACGAGATCCTCTTCTCCGGCTCTCGGGAATCTCTTGCCAACCCCAAGGACACTTAGGCCTCCTACCATTTGATCACCCCCTTCTGCCACAGCAGGAGCTTATCCCTGACTTTGAAAAGAAGAGTGATGAGCACCGAGAAAACCACCGCTATCACTATAAGCCCGGCGTAAACATTCGCGTATGAGAGCATGTCTTTCTGCCAGTTTATGTACCAGCCGACACCGTATTTCGTGCCGATCATCTCCGCTGTCACGAGGGTGATGAAAGAAGCGCACGTGCCGTTAAAAAGTCCGAGAAACATGTGCGGCATGGCGGCCGGTATCCCGACTCTGAATATCTGCGAAAATTTCCCCGCTCCCAATGTGCGAGAAACCTCGAAATACGCGTTCTTGATGTTGCTTATGCCGCTTGAGGTCATGATCGTCATGGGAAACCACACCGCCACCGCGACGAGGAATGTGCTCGCGGAGACGGCGGACGGAAAGCATACCAGCACCAGAGGTATCCACGCGGTCGAGGGTATGGGGCCTAAGATCCGCACCACGGGCATAAGCCAGTAGCTCACCTTTTTGCTGAATCCCACCGCGACTCCGCAGATAAAGCCCGCCGCGACCCCGCTGAAATAACCCACGAAAAGGAGCCGCGCCGAGTAGAGAAGGCATTTGCCCAGAAGAACCCTGTCGTTCACCAAAGCCCCGAATACCCTGTCAAGGGACGGAAAATAAAGCGGCGGAAGAAGCGCGAATTTCGACGTGACGAGATTTAGGACGTTAAAGAAGAGAAATGTTCCCGCTATAAAATATCCCTTGTAAGCGAGCCATGCCCTCACTTTCCCGGAGAAAAAGGACGCGACATACCCCGCGATGTATGCGGCGAGACACACAAGGATCGTATATGTGAAATACGGCGCTCCCGCGGCGGGCTGCCTTGACGAGTTCGGCAGCGCGGCCTGCAGCGCGAGCGCCAGCAGAATCGACGGAATCGGAAGCGTCCTTTGAAGAAGATCCGATTTCTTAGTCCCTTGTTCCTTCGCCATCCGCGTGTCAGCTCCTTTCAAGGCAATCCAAAAGTCTGCATGTAAGCCCGTCACGATGTTCGCGCTGGAAATATATACGAAAAGCGGCCGGCTGTCCAATACGGGAAACCGATTACGCGGTATAGGATGAGGCTATGGATGGGGACATCCGGTATCAACACAATGGACGCGGAAATGTGTGAAATGTGCGTGGAAATGGGTGTAGGGATACGATATGTGACAGAGCGACGGCAAACGTAAAAAACCCGGCTCCACGCATTCTGACGCAAAGCCGGGTTT
>CAYLRF010000024.1:0-1956 GCA_964385995.1 uncultured Faecalimonas sp. | reverse complement strand
GCGACGGCAAACGTAAAAAACCCGGCTCCACGCATTCTGACGCAAAGCCGGGTTTGATTTACGGAACGGAACCGGGTTTGATTTACGGAACGGAACCGGGCTGAATTTACGGAGCGGAATCGGTCTTTATATGCCTGGGGTGCTGATATCGGCGGGACATTCTATATCGGTATCACCGGAACTGCATTCATAGCTTCCGCCGGAAGCACCGCAAAGAGGATCTTCAGGCCATGTACCGCCATTGAACGAATCCCCGGGCTCACACCGGGCGCTGTTTTCCTTCTCGTCAAGTGAGACAATCTCCATCACGGCTCTTGTATAATTCGAACACATCGCATAATCCATCGCATAGTCTCCTTTCCTTATAACGCGGCGTTACTCGCGCTTGCTTCCTCTTAATGTCAATGAGAAATGAGACGAAATAATTCGCCGGCTTTACTATACCAATTTTCTGCAATAACCAAATACCTGCAGCCTTCTAATCATAAAATCCCGCACCTTAGGACATCACCTCACACTCCATGCTTGCAGGCGTCCATCTTAAGGGTCCATACTCTGCAGACTGCCCGGCTTAAGGCTAGGCTTTCACGGGGATATACTCCGACTCATACTGATGATCTCCGACATCATCGTTTTGGCCGCTAAAGTAGTAATATGACCCTCCATTGATCGTCACATGCACGTAGGCGATGACATAACGGCCTTCTACCTGACTGCTGATACCTCCGAACGCCTGCGTAAATGTTCCGTTCAATGAATATGAGCCCTCACCGAAATTAAACATATAGATACGTTTATTCTTATCTATCAGCATCAGCTGTCTGTTGTAATTCTGAATGCTGTCAATACACTTTTTCATGTATTCATCGTTGAGCGTGAACTCACTCGTAGCCATGAAAAATCCGCAGTCCTCGACTTTGATGTCCAGGTCTTTAAATTCGTCCAAGTCATCCGCGAACCACGCCGCCGCGAGGCGCAAAGTGTATGTGTCGCCTGTGTTCCACGTCGACTCAAGCGTGACGTCAAACAGCCTGTCATAATTTAAGCCGTAAACAGCCTCCAGAGTGATGAAGGCGTCCGTGTTGCCAAATATAATCTCTGTCTTCTCTTCTCCGTTTGCATACCATCCATTAAAAAGATAGCGAATAGATGTGTTGTCTTTATCGGGTTGGGGCAGCGTCAGCTTTCCTTCTCCTTTGTCATAGGTCAAGCCGCCATGCCTACTCACCGTATAAGTCTCTGTCCGCGTCCTTTTCGTGGCGTCTTTCGCCCGGGATTCGATAAACGTGACGGTATATACCACCTCGCGGACAGTTACATTTATGTCAGTGATGTCTGCCGTGACGTTATTGATGATATATTGACCGTCACCCACGGGCGTAAGAGGAATGGTCGTCCCACCCATCGTATAGCTTACCGAAGTGATCTGATATCCATTCTTCGGAGTCAGTTTAAATGAGACGGTTGAGCCGTATTCGACACCACTTGCGGGCTCGGCGAGATCGCATGTGTACCCGTCACCGGACGGAAACGTGACACTGAATTTGGCAGCAGCAGGAAGATTGACACTGACGGTAAGGTTGTCTTTCACGTTTGATATCTGATACTCTCCGGTATCTTTGTTCGACGTGACCGTGGCATCTGTCTGACTCGTACCTGTCACCTTTATATCTGACTCGCTGAAGTTAGCGGCATACTTCGCGTCTACCGTCGCCCGAAATGTGAATGTCTCGTCATACCGAACCGTGTCCTGATTGGAACTTAAGGTGTACCCCTCGCCCTTTGTCAGCGTTATCTTATAGGTATTAAGCGTCACGCCCGTCACATTTACGATAGTCTCAGAAGTGATATTTTTCGCCGTATAAGTGTAAGTATTGTTATCAACCGGGCCGCTGTCCGCGGTGATGACCTTGCCGCCCACCGTCACCACCGGCTTTGACTGAGTGTATCCCTCCT
>CAYLRF010000023.1:20445-24322 GCA_964385995.1 uncultured Faecalimonas sp. | reverse complement strand
TCATAAACCCAATCAGCAATTTTGATAAACTTCATTTTTCATATCACCGCGCGGCGCGAACGAAGTCCAAACACTTGCCATATACGATATAACGTGTTAATATTTTCTCCGTGTCGGTGATTTGACGTTTACTTTGCAACATCAGGCGGTGGCAGGCGGATTGTTTTAGTATGAATCTACATACCCCCCCCCCAGCTGTTTTTTATTATACTCCGTCGATCGGTATCTTGTAAATATATCATTTATGCTTAAAAATATACCAAAACTGCTATTTTGATTCTACGATGTGGTTTTTAGGTGTTTAGCAGGTAAAAAGCTTACATTAGCCTTGTGACAGACGGCAAATTAAGTTACTGTTCACGGGCCTTTGCGCCGATTCGCAAAACCCGCTGTCGCGCGGCTTCCGATGTGCAGGCATAACGAATCCGCGCAGCTGTCCGGATCGGCGGTGAACAGTAACCAAATTAAAGATTCGGAAAGGATATTTTCATGAAAAAAGAAGAATTTTCGCGGGATGAGGACATTTACGAAGCCGAGTTTCATATCACGGGAAAAGACGACAACTACGCGAGAGAACACCACGATAACAGCGTCGAGCTCATCCAGACGTGGTCAAGCGGCGGGCATTTCATCGTGAAGAATAATATTTTCCCCATAAAACCGGGACGCCTCATCCTCATAAACGCCATGGAAAATCATTATTCCAAGCCCGACAATCCCGACGGATACATAAGAAGCAAGATCATCGTGGCCACGGATTTTTTTGACAGGATCTGCGAACTGGCGGACGTGCGCGGATTCGCGAAAGAACATATTTTCGACACGGGAGGCTGTATTTACGACCTTCCGCCTGAAGACACGAAGACGATTGACTCGTTTTATCTGGACGCCGCCGAGCATTTTCACCGAAAAGGGGATGTATTTGGGAAGCTGCACACGGTTCGGGCCATAGTTTCCGTACTCACCCGACTGACCGCGGCGAAGCAGGCAAATCCCCTCGAGGAGGCCGACCGCACGGCGGGCCTTCTTGCCGAATACGTAAGCGAGCACAGCAACGACTGGGAAAATCTCTCCCCGGATCGCATCTCGGCCTCGCTTCACATCAGCCAGTCGAGGGTATCGCATTTATTCAGGGAACTTATGGGGAAAACAGTCACGGAATATAAGAATGAGCTGAGAGTGGCCGAGGCGAAGAAGCTCCTTCTTTCGACCAACCTTAAGGTTTATGAGATATCGGACAGGCTTAACTTTCAGCACAGCGCCGTGTTTATCAAATATTTCAAGGATAAGGTGGGCTGCACGCCCAGGCAGTACCGCATGTCGGGAGGACTCTCATCCGCTGTGGACTAGAGAAAAGGGAGCCTTATGCTTATCTCTCCCGAGTTAAGCGCTTCCTCTGATCCGTCCTCATATCTTACGAGGAGCCTACACTTATCATCCACGCCGAGGGCGAGAGCTTTGCGTGGGAGATTTATCTTTGCTTTTCCGACGTGTGACTTGTCGACGTGTGACTTATCCCCGTGTGATTTTTCGACGTGTGACTCTTCGCCGTATGATTTTCCGCCGTATGACTTTTCGACGTCCGGCGCTAAGCCCGGCGCGGGTATGACCGTGATCATTTTTCCCGTCGCGAGACTTCTTTTCCTGTAACCTTCCACGTAATCCTCGGCGGCGGATCCGGATGACCCCCTCCCGCAGTATCCGCTGTAATACCGCATAAAAGAATTTATAAATTCCGCGGCGAGAAGATTTTTTACGTCCGCCGCGTCCGCCGTGATTTCTCCGTCCCCCAATATCGCGCCCGCGACGTTTTCTATCTCCTTCGGAAATCCTCCCGCGGGCGGATAAACATTCATGCCCACACCCAATATGACGTACTCGGGTTTTCCGGTTTGCGCGTCATAGGAAGCCTCGGCTAATATCCCGCAGACTTTTTTTCCGTCCGTTAAGATGTCATTTACCCATTTAATGCCGGGCTTTTTTAAGGAAACTTTCTCTATCGCCTCGCACGCGGCCACGGCCGCCATCGGCGTGATAAACGTGACGTCGCAGTCTTTTAAGGTCAGGCGCGGGCGCAGAAGGATGCTCATGTACAGGCCCGTTCCCTCAGGAGAGTAAAACGATCTGCCGCGCCGCCCCCTGCCCGCCGTCTGCTCCCCCGCCACTACGACGAGGCCTTCCGCCGCGTTTTCCCTCGCGAGTTTTTCGGCGTATGTGTTGGTCGAGTCGACTACATCCAAAGCGACTACACGCACGCTTCCCTTCGGAACGCGCAGGTATTCGTATATTTTTTCCGCAGATACGCGTCTCACGCCGTTCACTGTCATACCGTCACGCCTTCCGCGGATTTCGTTCTCATGCCGTCCGACCGCCCGAGGAGGTCATTTTCATATCACCATATCCGCTGCCGTAAGATAAGCTCCGTCCCTTAATTTCGCGCGTCTCACGCGTCCGTCTCCAGCAAATGATCGATGAGTTTATATCCTTCGCGCCGGATTATACCGCTCTTTCTCGCGGACTTTTCGCTGTAGATGTCGTTTTTTCCCAGATCCTTACGGCTGTCATATATCATGTAAGGGACGGGGTCGGCCGTATGCGTGCGTTTTGAAACGGGAGTAGGATGATCCGGCATCACGAGCATACGGTAATCCTCCCCGTTTTTTTTAAGTTCCCCGGCAAGCACTTTTACCACGTGCTCATCGATCTGTTCTATCGCCTCGACCTTGCTTGACGCAAGTCCCATATGTCCCATCTCATCGGGAGCTTCCACATGGATGTAAGCGAAATCGTATCCGTCATTAAGAAGCGCGTAAAGCGCGGCGCGTGCCTTGCCCTCGTAATTCGTCTTTAAGCCGCCCGTCGCGCCCTCGACATTTATGACTTTCATGCCGACTCCGACCGCGATCCCTTTAAGCAGATCGACCGCCGAGATCATTACGCCTTTTTTCCCCGTCTTCCCGTAAAAGGACGTAAGCGCGGGACGCGTCCCCGCTCCCCAAAACCACGCCGAGTTCGCGGGATTTAACCCGGCGGCGCGCCTCGCTTTATTTAAAGGGTGCCCCGATAATATGTCATGGCTTTTCTTCATCATCTCTTTTAGGATCGGGTTTTCGGGAAGATAATCTCCTATGCGCTTTGTGAGGATATCGTGCGGCGGCGTGAGGGTAAGATAATCCTTAGGGGGCCTGCCGTTATCCGCCATGCCCTCGCAGATAAGAAGATGCCTGTATCCCGTGCCCGCGTACAGCTTATACCGACAGGACGCGTCTTTAAGTCCGAGCCCCTCTCTCAGCGCCTTTATAAGTACGGCGCCGTCCTTTGTGTCAAGTTCTCCCGAGCTGTGATCGATGATCCTTTGATCCTCGTAAGGCGCGTCATCTTCCGTGAGAGTCACGAGATTGCACCTTAACGACACATCGCCCGATTTCAGATCCGCGCCTATGCTTAACGCCTCAAGGGGAGATCTGCCCGAGTAGAATTTGCGCGGATCGTAACCCAAAACGGCGAGATTCGCGGTATCGCTCCCCGGCGCCATGCCCTCCGGTATCGTATACGCAAGTCCGATCTCCGAATGCCGCGCGAGAGCGTCGATGGCGGGTTTACGCGCCGCCTCAAGAGGGGTCCTGTCCCCCAGCTCCTTCACCCGCTCATCCGCCATGCCGTCTCCAAGGACTATGATATATTTCAACTTGCCGTCCTCCCGCGCTAATACATCACTCTTATCATGCGGATGATCCCGGAAACCTTCGCCGCGGCCTTCTCATAGTCGGCTTCGCTCATGACTTCCGTGAGAAATCCGAACTCACCTTCGATACCGTCCGCCTTTACCGTACTCACTCTCCCGAACGCTTCGCGAACGGCCTCTTCCGCACGCGAT
>CAYLRF010000023.1:14353-20345 GCA_964385995.1 uncultured Faecalimonas sp. | reverse complement strand
CTTTTACGCGCACGAAATATCGCTTTACCGTCTCGCTTTTATCCTCGGGGACGACCTTCTCATCCGTCCAGACGGGCATCATACTTCGCCCCGGGTTTTTAGCCGCGCAGATGACATCGCCCACCACCGCGCTCGCCGTGGGAAGTTTCCCCGCGCCGCTTCCGTAAAACATGGCGTCGCCCAGGATATTTCCCCTGATAAATATGGCGTTAAAGACGTCGTCGACATTGTAGAGAGGATGATCTTTTCCCAAAAGGTGCGGTGCCACGATCGCGAAATATCTGTCCCCGTCGCGTTTGCATGAGGCGAGAAGCTTTATCTTCATTCCCAGAGCCTTGGCGTAGGCTATGTCCGCGGCCGTGACATCCGTGATACCCTCGGTATAGATTTCCTCATAATCCGCGCTTTTCCCGGAAATAACGGATGTCAGTATGGCGATCTTTCTGCACGCGTCGTACCCTCGCACATCGGCCTCCGGATTTTGCTCCGCGTATCCTTTTTGCTGCGCCTGCATGAGTGCCTCACCGTAACCCGCGCCCTCGTCGTACATCCTGCTTAAAACATAATTTGTCGTGCCGTTTAATATGCCCGTGATCTCCTCTATCCTGTCGCCGGTAAGCGCCTCGGATATCGTCCTTATGATGGGGATCCCTCCGCCTACGCTCGCCTCATAGAGATAACTTACACGGTTTTCACGCGCAGTATTAAGAAGAGCGGCGCCGTGCTTTGCCACCAGAGCCTTGTTGCTGGTAACGACGCTTTTCCCCGCCATAAGGCATCTTTGGGTAAATGTGCGAGCGGGCTCTATGCCTCCCATCACCTCGACTACTATGCTCACATCACTGTCATTTACGACGGTCTCGAAGTCATGTACGAGAATATCCTCCACCGGGCTCCCGGGAAAATCCCTGAGATCGAGTACGTATTTTATCTTTAATTCTTCCCCGAGCCTTTGGTTTATGAGGCCGCCGTTTGTAAAGATGGCCTCCGCCACGCCCGAGCCCACTGTCCCGTAACCTAATATAGCTATCTGTATCATACTCTCCTCTTTCCCGGTGTCCCGCGCCCGCCGTCTAAGCCTGCGATTTTAAATAAGCGCTTATGAAGCCGTCTATGTCGCCGTCCAGCACTCCCTCCACGTCGCCGTCCTCCGCGTTCGTCCTGTGATCCTTTACGAGGGAATAAGGCTGCATCACGTAGGAGCGGATCTGATTGCCGAAGGCGTTGTCGCGGATTTCTCCCCTGATGTCAGACATCTTATCGGCCTGCTCCTGCTTCCCCAGAAGGTAAAGCCGCGCCTTTAACATCTGCATGGCCTTATCCTTATTCATGTGCTGGGAACGCTCGTTCTGACACTGAACCACGATTCCGGTCGGAAGGTGGGTTATGCGCACCGCGGATGACGTCTTGTTTATGTGCTGTCCGCCGGCGCCGCTTGATCTGTATGTGTCGACGCGGATGTCGTCGTCATTTATCTCTACCTGCACATCCTCCTCGATATCCGGGATCACGTCGCATGAAGCGAAAGAGGTCTGCCTTTTTCCCGCCGCGTTAAAAGGGGAAATGCGCACCAGACGGTGAACTCCCTTTTCGGATTTAAGATAGCCGTAGGCGTGAGCGCCATTTACCTGAAACGTGACATTTTTAATGCCCGCCACATCCCCGTCCAGCACGTCCAACACTTCCACGGAATATCCTTTTTTCTCCGCCCAGCGCACATACATGCGGTAGAGCATCCCGGTCCAGTCGCACGACTCGGTGCCGCCCGCGCCCGCGTGGATAGTGACTATCGCGTTGTCATCGTCATATTCCCCCGTAAGCAGGGTCGATACTCGCGTCTCGTCAAGCAGCCTTCCGAATGAGGAAAGTTCCTCCTCAATCTCCGGCAGCAGCGACTCGTCATTTTCCTCCTCGGACATCTCTATTAACGTCCCGATGTCCTCATAGGAAGAAGTGAGCTTTTGAAACGTTTCTATGGCGTCCTTTAAATCTTTTAATTCCTTTGAGACGCGTTTTACCTCATCCGCGTCGTTCCAGAAAGACGGCTCCTGCATCTTTCTTTCCAGTTCCTCGACCCGTTTTTTCTTCTCGGGTAAGTTAAAGTGAATCACCCATTTCTTTTAACGGTCCCGCGTACGCCGTAAGCGCGACCTTATATTGGTCCAGCAAAGCCATTATTTATCACCCCTTTCTCACGCGCCTCTTCCGCAGCAATACTTGTACTTCTTTCCGCTCCCGCAGGGACAGGGATCATTCGGATATACCTTCTTTTCATCCCGACGCTTCGGAGCGCGGACCGCACTGTCATCCCTGTTCGTGCCGGTCACCTTCGCCACCTGCTCTCTTTCAACCTTCTGCTCGGGATGTATGTGAAAGAGCAGTCTTACGGTGTCTTCCCCGATCCCGCGCGTCAGCTCATCAAACATATCGTATCCAAGCATCTTATACTCGACGAGCGGATCCTTTTGCCCGTATGACTGAAGGCCGATACCCTGCCTCAGCTGATCCATGTCGTCTATGTGAGCCATCCATTTGGCGTCGATCACTTTCAGAAGTATCACGCGCTCCGCTTCCCGAAGCAGTTCCGGCTCCTCAAACTCGGCTTCCTTCGCCGCGTATCCCTCCTCGGCGCGTTTTTTCAGGAGGGCCTTCAAATCGCCCTGCGACATGGTCTTGACTTCCTCCGCCGTGACGGGCTTTAAGAGGAGAGTTTTGTCAAGTTCGAGATTCAGCTTATCAAGATCCCATTCGCTCTCTGACACCTCGGGCGACGCGTAGAGATCGACTGTCCTGTCCACGTACTCGCCTATCATGTTGTAGACGGAGTCTCTCATGCTCTCTCCGTCAAGGACTCTTCGCCTTTCCTCGTAAATGATCTCTCTCTGCTCGTTCATGACCTGATCGTACTCGAGAAGATTTCTGCGGACGCCGAAATGATTGCCCTCTATCCTCTTTTGCGCTTTCTCGATGGCGCCGGAGAGCATTTTATGATGTATCTGCTCTCCGTCCTCGACACCCAGCGCGTTAAAGACCCCCATCAGCCTGTCGGATCCGAACAGCCTCATAAGATCATCCTCGAGCGAAATATAAAATCTCGACTCTCCCGGATCACCCTGCCTTCCCGAACGGCCCCGAAGCTGATTGTCGATACGTCTAGCCTCGTGGCGCTCCGTGCCTATGATCTTTAATCCTCCCGCCGCTCTCGCCTCGTCGTCGAGTTTGATGTCGGTACCGCGCCCCGCCATGTTCGTGGCTATGGTCACGGCGCCGTGCACGCCGGCCTGCGCGATGATTTCCGCTTCCATCGCGTGAAACTTCGCGTTTAAGACGTTGTGCTTTATGCCTTTTTTGCGCAGCATGGCGCTTAAAAGTTCCGATGTCTCGATGGTGATGGTACCGACAAGCACCGGCTGACCCTTCCTGTGAGCCTCGAGGATCTCATCGCAGACTGCCTCGAATTTTTCCTTCTTCGTCTTATAGACGGCGTCGTCAAGGTCGGTCCTTATGACGGGCACGTTGGTGGGCACCTCCACGACGTCCATGCCGTAGATCTCGCGGAACTCCTTTTCCTCAGTGAGGGCAGTACCCGTCATGCCGCATTTTTTCTCGAATTTGTTAAAGAGGTTCTGAAAAGTGATGGTGGCGAGCGTCTTACTCTCCCGCTTTACCTTCACGTGCTCCTTCGCCTCTATGGCCTGATGAAGTCCGTCCGAGTATCTCCTGCCCGGCATGATACGTCCGGTAAATTCATCCACTATAAGCACTTCCCCGTCTTCCGTGACCACGTAGTCGCGATCCCGAAACATCAGATTATGCGCTCTTAAAGCGAGGATGATATTATGCTGGATCTCCAGGTTTTCCGGATCGGCGAGGTTATCGATGTGAAAGAACTGCTCGACCTTCTTCACGCCCTGCTCGGTGAGATTTATCTGCTTTTCCTTCTCGCTTACGATGAAATCTCCCGTCTCGGTTATCTCTTCTCCCATAAGAGCCTGCATCTTGGAAAATTCGCCGCTTGCCTCGCCTTTTACAAGCTGTCTGGCCAACACGTCGCACACCTCGTAAAGCTTCGTCGACTTGCCGCTCTGACCGGATATGATAAGGGGAGTTCTGGCCTCGTCGATAAGCACCGAGTCGACCTCGTCGATAATGGCGTAATGAAGTCCCCTCTGCACGAGCTGTTCCCTGTAAATGACCATGTTGTCGCGCAGATAATCAAATCCGAGCTCGTTATTCGTCACATAGGTGATGTCGCAGTTATAGGCTTCGCGCCTCTCGTCGCTGTCCATCTCATTTAGGACAACTCCGACGGTAAGCCCCAGAAATCTGTGCACCGCTCCCATCCAATCGGCGTCACGCTGCGCGAGGTAATCGTTTACCGTGACGATATGCACTCCGTTTCCCGTAAGCGCGTTAAGATAAGCGGGAAGCGTCGCCACAAGCGTCTTTCCCTCTCCCGTCTTCATCTCAGCGATACGGCCCTGATGAAGGATGATGCCGCCGACCAACTGCACGTAGAAATGCTTTAATCCTATGGTTCTTGCCGACGCCTCTCTTACCACGGCGTAGGCTTCCGGCAAAATGTCATCAAGCGTCTCTCCGGCGGCGAGCCTTTCTTTAAACTCGTCCGTCTTCGCCCTAAGCTCCTCATCGGTCTTTGCCTGCATTTCTTTATCCATGGCATCGATCCGATCCGCTATGGGGTAGATCCTCTTCAGCTCATTTTGGCTGTGAGTGCCGAACATCTTCTCTATCAAACCCATTTTCTTTAAAACTCCTCATCTGACTGTCTGTTTCGCGTTATTTTGTCCCGCTTCATTCATCCTCACGATTTCCCGGTAGGAAAGCTCTCCCCCGAAGATGTCAAGCGCGCTTCCGACTGTAAAATCAACTCTCCCCCGTCCCGCCGTCTCTATATCCCGCATATCCTTAAAGTTTGCGATACCTCCGGCGTAGGTCGCGGGGACGGGGCTTGACTCGGCGAGAAATTTCACGAGTTTCAGATCCGGACCTTCCCCAAGACCTTCAAACTCCACCCCGTGCACCAGAAATTCATCGCAGTAAACCGAAAGCCTGTGCAACAAATTCGCGCTTAACGCCTCGTCTGTCTCCTTCTGCCAGCGATCGGTCATTATGTAATAATTCCCGTCTCTTTCCCTGCAGCTTAGGTCCAGGACAAGCCGCTTTTTCCCCACCGTCTGGCGAAGCCTCGCAAGCCTCTGCCAATGTACGCGGCCGCCGCGAAACACATAGGATGTGACTATGACGTGGCTCGCCCCCGCGTTTAAAAACTCGGCGGCGTTTTCGGGCGTTATGCCCCCTCCTATCTGAAGACCTCCGGGGTAGGATAAAAGCGCCGAGAGAGCCTGTTTCTTCGTCTCCTCGTAATAAAGCGACGTCGGCGCGTTCAGCATGATGACGTGCCCTCCCTTAAGGCCGTCCGCCCGGTACATCGCGGCGTAATAATCGGCTCCCTTATCGGCGGTGAAATTCTCCCGGGCTTTATCGCCCCCGTCGTTTAAGGTGGCTCCTACTATCTGTTTTACCTTGCCGCAGTGTATGTCTATACAGGGCCGAAATCTCATGCTTTACGCGCCTTTCGCATTTTTTAATCTTACTTTTGTCTGCACAGCCCTCGTTCCTCGGATACGCCGCTTATATACACGCGCGATGTGTTACCTGCTCTTAGAGCCCGGTTCGGGGCTGTCTCGGAGACTGCCTTATACTCACGCACGACACGCTATCCACAGCCAAGCCTCGGGACTTAGATTTTAATCCGACAGCACGCTCTTCGGAGATACGCCGCCTTATATTCACTCACGTGCGACATGTTATCGGCTCTTGGGGTCCGGTTCGGGGCTGTCTCGGAGACTGCCTTATACTCACGCGCGACACGCTATCCCCGTCAAAGTCGCGGCAAAATATATTCGCGTGTCTTAAATTCAGTCGTTACAGACGTATGACGTCTCCCATGTCATACAGTCCCGTTTTT
>CAYLRF010000023.1:7051-14253 GCA_964385995.1 uncultured Faecalimonas sp. | reverse complement strand
TAAATTCAGTCGTTACAGACGTATGACGTCTCCCATGTCATACAGTCCCGTTTTTTTACCCGCGATAAACTTCGCGGCCTCTATCGCTCCCTTCGCGAAGACGGCTCTCGAATAAGCCGTATGCTTAAACTCGATGACTTCGTCCTCGCCCGCGAAAATGACCTCATGCTCGCCGACTATCGTACCCGCACGCACCGAGGATATGCCGATCTCATCCTTACTTCTCGTCTCGCGCCGCCCGCTCCTGTCATACGTATAGCTGTAATCTTCCCCCGCGCCTTCGCGCAGGGCGTCTGCGAGAGCGATCGCGGTGCCGCTGGGAGCGTCAAGCTTTTTATTGTGGTGTTTTTCCACTATCTCCATGTCAAAGCCCGCGGGAGAAAGCACCTTCGCAGCCTGTGAGAGAAGCTTTAAGAGAAGATTTACGCCGAGAGACATGTTCGCGGACTTTAAGACGGCCGTCTTTTTCGAGACTTGCTTTACCCTCTCCAGCTGTTCCTCGGAAAGGCCTGTCGTGCAAAGCACCACGGGAAGCTCTTTCGCGGCGCAGTGCATGAGAAGACTGTCCGCGGCCGCGGCGTTTGAAAAATCTATGACAGCGTCCGCCCCGACGTCGCAGCTCTCCCAATCAGTAAACACCGGGTAATCTTCATCCGCGGAGGATGTGACGTCTATCCCCGCCACAATGCGAATCCCCGGGTCATCTTTCGCTATCCGGGTTATCATCCGCCCCATTTTCCCGTTGCAGCCGTGAAGTATGATCCTTATCATTTGATTTAAAACCTCCCCGAAAGCCGCCCTGCTCTTCGCCTGCGTAAATTCTTTCGCGTCACAGTATCCCGTAATCTTTCATGGCGTCCCGAAGCTTCGCCGCGTTCGCCTCGCTCATCTCTGTAAGCGGCATACGAAGAGGACCGACGTCCATACCCATAAGGTTCATCGCTTTCTTCACGGGGATGGGATTGACCTCGCTAAAGAGCGCCCCGATAAGAGGAAGCGCCTTGAGCTGAAGCTTCGCCGCCTTTTTCACGTCTCCCTCAAACCACGCGGCGCAGATGTCGTGTGTCTGCCTGGGAGCGACATTTGCGAGCACGGATATGACTCCTATGCCGCCAAGAGACATGATGGGCACGATCTGATCGTCATTTCCAGAATACAGATCGGCTCTGCCGTCGGTTAGGTTCATGATCTTCGCTATCTGAGTGATATTTCCGGAGGCTTCTTTTATGCCCACGATATTATCGACGTTATTTATGAGATACGCAGCCGTGGCGGGCTCTATGTTGCAGCCCGTCCTGCTTGCCACGCTGTACATGATGATGGGCGCCTTCGCCTCTTTCGCTATCGCGGTATAGTGAGCGATAAGCCCCTGCTGAGTCGCTTTATTGTAATAAGGCGTCACCACAAGCAGCGCGTCGACGCCCGCTTTCACGGCCTCCACCGAAAGCTCCGTCGCGGTGGCGGTACAGTTTGAGCCCGTGCCCGCGATAACCGGTATGCGACCCTTCGCGAACCGCACCGCCTCGCGTATGCACTCCACATGCTCCTCTTCCGTCAGCGTCGACGACTCGCCCGTCGTGCCGCAGATGATGATGCTATCCGTGCCGTTATCGCAGTGATAGTCGATAAGCTCTTTTAACCTCTCGTAATCTACGCTCCCGTCGGCGTGAAACGGTGTCACAAGCGCCACGCCCGCTCCCTTAAAAACAGCCATTTTACCCTCTTTTCCACGTGCCTCGCACGTCAATATAAAGCGTGCCGAAAGTATCCCCTTTAAGACTCTAAAACTCAGGCTCTATAAGGCCGTAAGCTCCGTCTTTTCTCTTATAAACGACATTTACCTGCTCTGTATCCGCGTTTTCAAACACGAAAAAGTCATGCCCCAAAAGCTCCATCTGCACGCAGGCATCCTCCGGGAACATGGGTTTCAGGCCGAAGCGTTTGGTGCGTATAATCCTGATATCTCCCCCGTCACCGGCTTCACCCGTATCGGCCGCGCCGTCATCTTTCGTGTCGTCCGCAAAGGCGCCCTCCGCGAACGCGGGCTGCGAATTGTCGCTCTCGCGGTGGCGGTCGATGATTTTATTCTTATACTTTAACAGCTGCCTTTCCAGCACCTCGCACGCCAGATCAAGCGAGATGAGCATATCGTCGCTCGTCTGCTCGGAACGGATGACGGTACCCTTAACCGGTATGGTAACCTCGATTTTTTTGCGCTCCCTTTGGGAACTTAAGGTCACTATGACCTCGGTTATCGGAGTGAAAAATCTGTCAAGCTTCCCGAGTTTTTTCTCTATGGTTTGGCGAAGCCTCGGACTTACTTCCATGTTCTTCCCGGTAATGATAAACTTCATGTCTCACCGCCCCTTTCTATTAGAAGATTCAGCAAATGCCTACCCGCGACATGTCATCCGGGCGGCCTTACACCCTTCATCTTCCGATGACGCCGGCTAAAGCGGCCTCCTGACACGTCGCCCAAGGTAATTATAACATCGCGGGACGCCCCGGCGCAACATATACGAAAGTCGCGGGCCCACACGATGCGTCCGAACGCGGCACATACGGCGAGTCCGAACGCGGCATATACCGGGCCCGCGCGTCTTACCCTCTCTGGGCGGCGGCTCTCTTTCTGAGACGCGCGTCAAGTATCTTTTTCCTTATGCGAAGACTCTTCGGCGTGACCTCCAAGAGCTCGTCCGTGTCGATAAAATCAAGGGCCTCCTCGAGGCTTAACAGGCGCGGAGCGGTAAGGCGAAGCGCGTCGTCCGAGCCCGCAGCCCTAGTATTTGTAAGGTGCTTCGTCTTGCAGACGTTGACTTCGATATCGTCGGCTTTCGCGTTCTGCCCGACTACCATGCCGGCGTATACCCTTTCACCCGGTGAAATAAATAACGTCCCCCTCTCCTGCGCGGCGAAGAGCCCGTATGTGACCGCCTCCCCGGCCTCGAAAGCGATAAGAGATCCCTGCTTTCGGTACTGGATGTCTCCCTTATACGGCATGTATCCGTCAAAAGCGGTATTCATGACGCCGTTGCCCTTGGTGTCCGTGAGAAATTCGCTCCGATATCCGATAAGACCCCTCGCCGGTATGGAAAACACGAGTCTCGTGATACCGCCGTTTGAGGCGTTCATGTCCACGAGTTCTCCTTTTCTGCCGCTTAACTTATCGATCACGGTGCCCGTAAATTCATCGGGGACGTCCACATAAGCTGTCTCTATGGGTTCCAAAAGTTTGCCCGACTCATCCCGTTTATAGAGCACTTCGGCCTTGCTCACCGCGAATTCATATCCTTCGCGCCTCATGTTCTCCACGAGGACCGACAGGTGAAGCTCTCCTCTTCCCGAGACTTTAAAGCAGTCCTTCGTGCCCTCCACCTCTTCCACGCGCAGGCTGACGTCGGTATTTAACTCTCTGAAAAGCCGCTCTCTTAAATGTCTTGACGTTACGTATTTACCTTCCTGCCCGGCGAAAGGGCTGTCATTTACGATAAACTGCATGGCTATGGTGGGCTCTGAGATCTTCTGAAACGGTATCGCCTCGGGAAATTCGGGCGAGCATAAGGTGTCTCCGATGGAAATATCCGGGATTCCCGAAACCGCGACGATCGAGCCGAAATTCGCTTCCTTTACTTCCACCCTTTTTAACCCGTCGAACTCATAGAGGCGGCTCACCTTCACCTTTTGCTGTTTGCCGGGGTCGTGAGCGTTTACCACCACCATCTCCTGCCCCTCGCGGATCACGCCGTTTTCGACTTTACCCACGCCGATTCGCCCCACGTAATCGTTGTAATCTATGGTGCTTATAAGCATCTGCGCTCCGCTCTCCGGATCGCCCTTGGGCGCGGGTATGTAATTTAATATGGCCTCGAAAAGCGGCGACATGTCCTTTGCCTCCCCGTCCGGACTTAACGCGGCCTTTCCTTCCTTAGCCGAGGCAAATATGAACGGGCAGTCAAGCTGCTCATCGGAAGCGTTCATGTCCATGAAAAGCTCCAGCACCTCGTCGACCACTTCCTTCGCTCTAGCCTGAGGCCGGTCGATCTTATTTACGCACACTATCATAGGCAAATGCATTTCAAGCGCTTTTCCCAGCACGAATCTGGTCTGCGGCATGGTTCCCTCGAAGGCGTCCACGACGAGTATCGCGCCGTCCACCATCTTTAGCACGCGCTCCACTTCTCCGCCGAAATCGGCGTGCCCCGGAGTGTCGACGATATTTATCTTCGTGCCCTTATAATAAACGGCCGTGTTCTTGGAGAGAATCGTGATCCCGCGCTCTCTTTCGATATCGTTTGAGTCCATGACCCTCTCGGCGACTTCCTGATTCGCGCGAAACACGCCGCTTTGCTTTAAAAGCTCGTCCACGAGCGTGGTCTTGCCGTGATCGACATGCGCGATAATAGCTATATTTCTGACATCCTGTCTCTTAAGTCTCATGTGAAATCTTCTTTCTTCGCGGTCTTTCGCCGTCCGATTGTCAATTGTAAGATGTCAAGGCCGAAAACCCCTGACGCGCGGCATGCCCTCCTGCCGGTGAGGGAAAAGGATCGTTTGCCCGCCTCAATACGAGGATAAAGCAAAAAGCGGCCCCGCGAAACCCGAATATCGGGTAAGACAAAGGAAACGCGCAGCGTCAACCAAACGTAATATCACTTTCCGTCCCGACATCTATTTATCAATTACAAAGCAAGTCCCGGCTTCGGCTATGTCACATTTCCCCGCGGCGGCCCCGTTTAACCGCGAGATGAAGCCGGAGGCGTCTTCGTCATCCACGGATATGTCAAATAAAACTTCCCCGCCGTAATCCTCCGAGAGAGGTTTTAGTCGATACGCGGCAAATACCGACCGCGCCGCGGCAAGCGCCGGGTAGGGCACGCGTACCTTAAGGCGTCTCGCGGATCGCGCCTGCCTTATGTCACACGCGGCGACCGCCTCTTTCGCCGCGTCACGATAAGCTCTTATAAGGCCGCCCGTGCCCAGAAGCGTACCGCCGAAATACCTCGTCACCACGGATACCGCTCCCGTAAGATCCTCGCCCAGAAGAACGTCCAGGATCGGTCTTCCCGCCGTGCCGTGAGGCTCCCCGTCGTCTCCGCATCTTTTTACGGTCGGGTAACCTCCCGTCACATACGCGAAGCAATGGTGCGACGCGTCCCGATATTTCTTTTTACGGGATTCCAAAAATAAGAGCGCGTCACTTTCCGTCAAAGCCGGCACTACCTCGGCGATGAACCGTGATTTTTTGACCGTGATCTCGGCCTCGCCGCCTTTAATTATCACATTTGACGTTTTCTTCGGATTTAAATTCGCCATCTTTCGCATCCGCCGAAATATGTTTACGCGCGGCGTGATATATACTTCACAAGCGCGGGCCGATCGATTAAACCTGACACATCCATTTACGCGCGGCGTGATAAATACTTCCTCACGATCTCTTACAAAGAGCCGCGGCCTTACCGGGCCGCGGCTCCTAAAAACCTCTCTCAGCAAAAATATCTTTTGGGGATTTACTGATTTCGGGGTGACAGGATTCGAACCTGCGGCCTCCCGGTCCCAAACCGGGCGCTCTGGCCAAGCTGAGCCACACCCCGGTTCATAGGCTCCCGCC
Source organism: uncultured Faecalimonas sp. (assembly GCA_964385995.1). Classification (GTDB taxonomy): domain Bacteria; phylum Bacillota; class Clostridia; order Lachnospirales; family Lachnospiraceae; genus CAYLRF01. Next base: position 8,645 of record CAYLRF010000023.1, on the reverse strand, counting down.
GGGCGGGGATTTAAGAACGCCCCGCGCCGTATCTTTCCGCCCGCGGAAAATATCCCGCATTACGACTCGGCCGCCATCTTCGCGAGCGCCGCGAACCCTTCCGGGTCCGTCACGGCCATATCCGCCAGTATCTTTCGATTTATCTGCACACCCGCCACTTTGAGGCCGTGCATCATCCTGCTGTATGAGATGCCGTTTAATCTGGCCGCGGCGTTTATACGCGATATCCAAAGCGTTCTCATGTCACGCTTACGCTGCTTTCTTCCGGCGTAAGACGAAGCGAGCGCCCTCATCACGGACTGCTTCGCCACGCGGTACTGCTTGGATCTGGCGCCCCTGTATCCCTTGGCCAGCTTCAATACTTTATTATGTTTTCTTCTCGCGGTCATACCGCCTTTAACTCTTGCCATGTGTAATTACCTCCTTAGCGATAACGGACAGTCTAAATGTAGGGCATAAGCCTTTTCATACTCTTCGCGTTCGTGCTGTCCGTGATGGCGGACTGTCTGAGATTTCTCTTTCTCTTCGTGCTCTTCTTCGTCAGAATGTGGCTTTTGTAAGCTTTATTCCTCTTTAAGAGCCCCGTGCCCGTTTTTGAAAATCGCTTCGCGGCGGCTCTCTTTGTCTTCATCTTCGGCATAACTTATCTCCTCCTTCAAATTTTGATATTTAAAACCGTGAAAAAACCCCGGCGGACACCGGGAAACGAAACCGTCTCCTTTAAAATGCCTCCCGATAAATCAACATGATGTCGGGGCAAGGGGTTCTGCCCTGATATCATCAACATTAAAAAACGATAATCCCGCTAGCGTTTCTCTGAAAGAACCATGATCATGCTTCTGCCTTCGAGCTTCGCGGGCTTTTCTATCGCGGCTATGTCGGAAAGCTTCTCGGCGAAATCATCCAGAATATGCTTCGTGGTGGAGACGTGGCTCATCTCTCTTCCGCGAAAGCGCAGAGTCACTTTCACCTTGTCGCCTTTTTGGATAAATTTTCTCGCGCTCGCGACCTTGGTGTTTAAATCATTGGTGTCGATGTTCGGCGTCAGGCGCACTTCCTTTATCTCGACGATTTTCTGTTTTTTACGCGCTTCCTTCTCGCGTCTGGACATCTCATACCTGTATTTTCCGTAATCGATGATCTTGCATACGGGCGGATTCGCGTTGGGAGCGACTTTTACCAAATCAAGTCCCGCCTCCCTGGCGGCCTCGAGAGCCTCCCGCGACGACATAATGCCAAGCTGCTCTCCGTTCTCCCCGATCAGGCGTACCTGTCTGTCCCTGATCCATTCGTTAATCATTAAATCGCTGATAGCCGTGCACCTCCTTACACAACAGCAACAACATGACTCACATAATAAAATAAAAACACATTAAAAAACGAACAGCCAAATGACTGTCCGCTCATAAACGCCTCTCACGAGCGCGCGAGCGCGGCCCGTTAAGCGCCTGTTATTAACCGCCGGTCGCCTAAAAAACGGCGCCGGGGTGAGAGCGGACACTCTGCTTTGTTTTTCACAGTTCCCGATGATACCACTTTGCCTTACGGTATGTCAACGATTTTTTGCCGCGGCCCCTGTCCGTTAGCGCTCCCG
>CAYLRF010000023.1:0-6951 GCA_964385995.1 uncultured Faecalimonas sp. | reverse complement strand
TTATCCCGCGCGATGCGGCTTCCCGCTCCGTATCCTCAGGCCAGACGGAAGACTGCACCTCGCCGATATGAGCTTTTCGTAAGCAAAACATGCATACGCGGGACTGCCCGATACCGCCTCCGATGGAGGCAGGAAGCTCGCCCTCTAAAAGCATACGGTGAAACTTAAGATTCGCCCTTTCGGGACAGCCCGCGGCCTCAAGCTGACGAGAAAGCGCCGTCTCATCCACGCGGATTCCCATGGAAGAAAGCTCCAGCGCCGTGTCAAGCAGCGGATAATATACGATGATATCGCCGTTTAAATCCCAGTCATCGTAATCCGGGGCGCGATCGTCGTGCTTTATCCCGGAGTTTAAGTACCCGCCTATCTGCGTGACAAAGACGGCGCCCCTGTCGCGGGATATAAGAGTCTCCCTTTCGCGAGGCGAATACGCTGGATACAGATCCTCCAGCTCCTGAGAAGAGATGAACGTGATGTCATCCGGAAGATACGGCCTAATGTAATCATAAAGCCCCGCCATATGCTCCTCCGTCTTTTTTAACGCCCGGTAAATCAGCCTGACCGTGTCAAAAAGCGTGTCCGTTGTCCTCTCTTCGGCGCGGATCGCCATTTCCCAGTCCCATTGATCGACGTAGATCGAGTGGAAGTTATCCGTCGTTTCGTCACGGCGTATGGCGTTCATGTCGGCATAAAGACCCTCTCCCGCGCGAAATCCGTAGCGTGCGAGCGCGAGGCGCTTCCATTTGGCGAGCGAGTGGACAATCTCGGCCGCGCCCTCTTCCCTGATGTCAAAGGATACGGGTCGCTGAACGCCGTCGAGATTATCGTTTATCCCCTGATCAGAGCGCACAAAAAGAGGCGCCGAGACGCGGGTGAGATTCAGCGCGCCGGCCAGCTCATTTTCAAAAAATTTCTTAATTTCCGCGATGGCCGCCTCGGTCTGACGGACAGAAAGCGGTGAGGTGTATCCTTCGGGTATGATAAACTTTTGCACCTTATAAGTTCTCCTTCTTCCCTTCGTATCCCTTTTCGCTCATCCGTATATACAAGCGACTTAAAACGCGCTCTTATTCCCACTCGTAGGGTGTCTGCTGATAAACGTAGTAATTCAGCCAGTTTGTGTAAAATATATTCGCGTGTGAACGCCATGTGAGAAGAGGGCGTCTGACGCAGTCGTCATTTTCGTAGTAATTTTTCGGAATCGCGGTATCAAGACCCTTCTCTTTATCTCTCATGTATTCGTTATGCAGTGTCATGCGGTCATACTCCGGGTGCCCCATGACGAATATCTGCCTGCCGCCCTCTGTCATGCAGAGAAAAACGCCGGCTTCCTCGGACTCGGCGAGTATAGTCATGCCGTCGATCTTTGTTATCTCTTCACGCGACACCGTGGTATATCTGGAGTGAGGCGCGTAAAAAACGTCGTCAAAGCCCCGTACCAGCGGCGTCCTGCGATTTTGAACTTTATGCTTAAAGACGCCGAAAAGCTTTTGATCCAGCTTTACCTTGCGCACCCCGTAGTGATGATACAGCGCCGCCTGAGCTCCCCAGCACAGATGTACCGTGGACGTGACGTTCGTCTTCGTCCAATCCATGACCCGGGTCAGCTCCCGCCAATAATCGACCTCTTCAAAGGCGAACTGCTCCACCGGAGCCCCGGTAATTATGAAGCCGTCGAATTTTTTTTCGCGTATGTCATCGAACGTCACGTAGAACTTATTTATGTGGCTCGTGGGGGTGTTTTTGGACTCGTGACTTGTCATGGTCACAAAGACTACATCCACCTGCAGGGGCGTATTTGACAGAGAACGCAAAATCTGAAGCTCGGTATCTTCCTTTAACGGCATGAGATTTAAAAGGCCCACCTTAAGCGGACGGATATCCTGTGAAGAGGCGCGTCTCTCGTCCATCACGAAGATATTCTCACTTTCAAGTATCTCTTTTGCCGGAAGATCGTTTTGTACTCTTATGGGCATTATCTGTCACATCCTTGTTCGCGAGTCGCCTTCGTCAAAGTATCCCCGGCGACGCGTTCTTTCTCTAAATCGCGCCTCTCCTCTTCTTTCGGAGCGCTTTTTGCGGCGGGAGCGTCCCCTGCCCCTTCCATTATAGACCCGGTGTCCTCTTCCGTTTTAGCCCGGGTGTTTCCGTCCGTTTTAGCCCCGGTGTCCTCGTCAGTTTTAGCCCCGGCGTTCTCGTCAGTTTTAGACCCGGCGTTCTCATCCGTTACCGTCACGCTGTTTCCCTCGTCGTCGATATAATTTTCCCCGTTATAAAAGGCAGTGTCGACCGGCAGGCGCTTCTTTTCGAGCCTGTTATTGAAGAAAAGCTTTACCACATAGACTATAAGCGCGAATACCGGCACGCCTATTATCATGCCCGGCAGACCGAAAAGCCCGCCGAAAAGAAGGATCGCAAAGAGCACCCAAAACGCGGACAGTCCCGTGGAATTTCCCAATATCTTCGGCCCTATCACATTTCCGTCAAGTTGCTGAAGAAGTATGATGAAAATGACGAAATAAAGGCCTTTCATCGGATCGACGATGGTGATGAGTATCGCGGACGGCACAGCCCCTATAAAAGGTCCGAAGCACGGTATGATGTTCGTGACACCCACGAAGACGCTTACAAGCAGCGCGTAAGGCATCCGAAGTATGCTCACGCCTATGAAGCAAAGGACGCCTATTATGGCCGAGTCGATGAGCTTACCTACTATGAAGCCGTTGAAAATGCTGTTGGCCTTACGCAGTATGTGAAGCGTAATATTCGCGGAGCGCGGCTTCATGGCGGCATATATGAGCTTCCTTCCCTGAGAAAGGAACTGCTCCTTTCCGATAAGAACGTATATGGCGACTATTATGCCTATCACGGCGTCGATTATTGTGCGGATTATCCCGATGACACTCGTGGTGACTCCGCTTACCACACCCGTCACTTTGTTTAATATGGAATTCTCGCCGAACAGGTTCTTCTCCAACCATTTCCCGAGCGCGCTGCTGCCCTCCGTCAGGATTTTCTCAAGGACCGTCAGATCCTTTTCGTCGCCGCTTCTCAGCTCGGAGAGATAATCCATGAACTTATCAATCTCGCCGGGAAGTTTTTGAAACAAATCCCCGAGGCTTTTTGCCAGCTGCGGTATCAGCATGACAAAAAGCGCTATGACAGCGACGATACCTATGATGACCGACAGGAAAACAGCCGTGACACGCGCCGCCTTCACGGCCTTTCGCTCGTTTTTGGAGATTTTCCCGAAGCATTTTAATATCCACTTTTCCAAAAACATCATGAGCGGATTCAGAATAAAGGCGATGATGACGCCGAATATCACGGGGCGAAGCAAGACTGCGATCTCCGAGAAAAATTCGGAAATCGATTTGACGCGCAGCAAAAGGAATATAAGCAGGATGGACGCGGCGAGTATGATAAAGGCCGTCATCCCCCTTTTAAAATGCTTTTTAAGTGCGGCGTTATCGCGGGTTCCGATGGAAGGCTCGTTGTCGTAAAAGTTCGGTTTTTGTGCGGCGGCTTCGGTCTTTGATTTGTCGGATTTTGACCTGTCCGATTTTGACCTGCCTGATTTTTTGAAAGCGAATTTAAAAGGATGAACACTGTCATCTTGTTTTTCTTCCATCGCTTTTCGTCATCCTTTCCCTTGAAGTCAGCCGGAACTTATCGATCACATAAGCGGCGCTATAAAGCGCAGCACCTGACCCGCCATCCTCTGCACGAGACTTCTTGACTGCACGGACTCTACGGTCTCTTCCTCGCATTCCTTCAGAGTGCGCTGAAAATCTTTTTCCACGTCCCATACGACGGGGTTGTTGTAGATAAATACGCCGCACTCGAAATGATGATAAAAGCTCCTGTAGTCCAGATTCACCGTGCCGACCGTGGCCGTATCGTCGTCCGAGGTAAATACCTTCGCGTGCACGAACCCCGGCGTAAACTCGTATATTTTAACTCCCGCCTCGAGAAGTTCCCTGTAATAGGTCTTCGCAAGCACGAAAGCGTACCATTTGTCCGGTATGTGCGGCATGATGATGATGACCTCGATCCCGCATTTGGCGGCGTGCGTAAGGGCGGTGATCATCTCATTGTCAAGCACCAGATACGGCGTCATGATGTGCACGTATTTCTTGGCGTGATTTATGATGTGAAAATATACCTGCTCCCCGATAAGCTCCCGATCAAGCGGACTGTCGCCGTAGGGAATGACATATCCCAGTTCGCGCCTTACGCCCGCCGATTTCGGCGTGAGATACCTGCCGAAGTCCTCGTTTTTCTTCTCGTACAGACCCCACATCCTTAAAAAGAGCATGGTGAGAGTCTGCACTGCGTCGCCCTCGAGCATTATCGCCGTATCTTTCCAGTAACCGAAGCGCACTTTCACATTGATGTACTCATCGGCGAGGTTGACGCCGCCGGTAAAAGCGACCTTACCGTCGATTACGCATATCTTGTGATGATCGCGGTTGTTTTGATGAGATGAGAGTATGGGAACCACGGGGCTGAAGATCCTGCACTTTACGCCGTGCTTTTCAACCTCCCGCTCGTAGTGGTTCGGAAGCTGAAAAATGCTGCACATGCCGTCATACATAAATCTAACTTCCACGCCCTGCCGCGCCTTTCGCGTGAGAATGTCGAGGATGGTATCCCACATGGTGCCCTGCTCCACGATGAAATATTCAAGGAAAATGTATTCCTCTGCCTCCTCAAGCCTTAGCTTTAATTCCTCGAACATCTCCTCCCCGCTTGGAAAATAAGTCGCCTGCGTGTTGCGATAGGTGGGAAAATCCGCGTTATTCGCAAGATACCTGGCAAGATTCGTATCCGCGGGTTTTGATAGCGACAGGCTCTCTAGGATCTTATCGTCCTGCTCCATATATCTTTTCATACCCTCACGCGCCTCCGAAAGACGGCGCTTCATCCTGCCGGTGCCGGGCACTATCTTGATGAACAGATATACGGCCGTACCGAAAAGCGGCAAAAACGAAATCAGCATGAGCCACGTGATCTTAAAAGCGGGATTGCCGGGGGAGTTTACGATATAGATGATCGTCACTATCGATATCACTCTGAAGAAAATGTTGATGTAGATCGAGTAATCGGCCAGAAGTGTGAGCGTAACCGCAAAGAGCGCCACCTGCAGTATTAAAAAAAGTAAAATAACGGCGAACCGATTAAAGAAAACACTGAATATGTTCTTTTTTGCTTTTTTCACTGTATCCGACTTCACCGATGTTTACCTCCCGTTCGGCAGCTTATATGAACTTTTTAAGGCGACTGTCCTGTTAAATACGGGCGCCCCCGGAGACGAGTCTCGCGCGTCCGCGCAAAAATACCCCTGACGCACGAACTGGAACCTGTCGTAAGCCACAGCGTCCTTAAGAGCGGGCTCAAGAAGGCACTCCGTAAGTGTCTTAAGCGAATCGGGGTTTAGATTTAAAGACCCGTCTTCTTTATTATACACGCCTTTTTCCTCATCGACGATATTTTCATAAAGCCTCACTGTCGCCCGAAAAGCATAAGGCGCGGGAACCCAGTGTATGGTGCCCTTTACCTTTCTTTTATCAAAGCCGCTTCCGCTTTTTGTCTCCGGATCATAAGTGCAGTGCACCTCGGTCACTCGCCCTTTCTCATCCTCCTTAAAGCTCACGCATTTCACAAAATAAGCGTGCATGAGGCGCACTTCGTTTCCCGGGTAGAGGCGGTAGTATTTTTTCGGGGGGACGGGCATAAAATCGTCCCTTTCGATGTAAAGCTCCCTGCAAAACGGCACGCTCCTTACGCCGAGAGCGTCATTTTCGATGTTGTTTTGAACCTCAAGATACTCTGTCTCACCTTCGGGGTAATTATCTATGATAAGCTTCACGGGATCCAGCACGGCCATCATCCTCGGGACCTTATTTTTTAAATCCTCCCGTATGCAATACTCCAGCATCGCGTAATCGACCGAGCTGTTGCTCTTTGAGACGCCGCACATGCCTACAAACATCCTTACGGACTCGGGAGTAAAACCGCGTCTTCTAAGGGCCGCTATGGACACGAGCCTTGGATCGTCCCAGCCGTCCACGGTGCCGTCCTCGACCATTTTCTTTATGTATCTCTTGCCCGTCACCACGTTCGTCAGATATAACTTGGCGAATTCTATCTGTCGGGGCGCGGGATCAAATTCGCATTCTCTCACGACCCAGTCGTAAAGCGGCCTGTGATCCTCAAATTCCAGCGTGCAGATCGAATGTGTCACGCCTTCCACGGCGTCTTCTATGGGGTGCGCGAAATCGTACATCGGATAAATACACCACTTGTCTCCCGTATTATGATGGGGCATGTGCGCGACTCTGTAAATCACGGGATCCCGCATGTTTATGTTCGGCGAAGCCATGTCTATCTTCGCGCGAAGCACCTTCTCCCCGTCGGCGAACTTGCCGTCCCTCATGCCGCGAAAAAGACTCAGGTTCTCCCGAACGCTTCTGTTCCTGTAGGGGCTTTCCCTGCCGGGTTCGGTAAGCGTCCCCCGATATTCCCTGATCTTATCGGCCGAAAGGTCGCAGACGTAGGCCTTGCCTTTTTTTATCAGCTTTACGGCGCACTCGTACATATCCTCGAAATAATCCGAGGCGAAATAGATCTCGTCTCCCCAGTCGGCCCCGAGCCACTTTATGTCTTCTTTTATCGACTCGACATATTCCGGCTTCTCTTTTGTGGGATTGGTGTCGTCAAAGCGAAGATGGAAAGTCCCGCCGTATTTTTTCGCCAGAGAATAATTCAGAAGCACGGACTTTGCGTGTCCTATGTGAAGGTAGCCGTTCGGCTCCGGGGGAAATCTGGTGCATACCGTGGTGTATTTTCCTTCCGCCAGATCTTTATCTATCTCCTGCTCTATGAAATTTTTCGATTCGAACACGATATCCGCCTTTTCCATATCCCGCTTACTCCGAATAATCCCCG
>CAYLRF010000022.1:21863-24367 GCA_964385995.1 uncultured Faecalimonas sp. | reverse complement strand
TGCTATCGAGTCTCCTTTTTGCGGAATAAAATAAGTCCGAGGCCGGACAGGAGGAGAATATCCGCGCAGGAATACAGCGGGAATGTCTTAAGGCTCGGATACTCGTCGGCCCCTGCCGCGTCCGAAGCGCCGCCCGCTACAGTGTACGCGTCCGAGTATCGGGTCAGGCATGAGGTATAACGGATGATCTGGCCGTGGGGAAGTAAGAGCTTAAGGTGCGTCAGGATATCGCGGAGAGGCTTTTTTACATAACGAGGGTTCGGTACCTGCCCAGACTCAACGATCACGCTTTTATAATAGGTTATCTGCCCGTTATCGTCGGTCGACGTTGAGTAACTTCCCTTATAAGTACCGTCCTGCGCCTGCCTTACTTCCTCCGGTGTCATAAGTACGTCGGCCGCTTCCTCAAAAGTGTTAAATTCCTTCTGATTGAGCGCGGAGTCGAGACGGTAGGAAAGAAACATGACGGCGAAGATCAACGCGAGGTTTATGATGCCTGCGAGTCCTTTTACGGAGACCATCATGCCGACGACCGTAAACAGTGTCGCCGAGACGACCGCGAGCAGGATAAGACCGCCCGCCGTCCAAAGAAGAACCGGGCCGGGTATCGCTTTAAGAACGTCGGCCGCGAGTAAAACGATCGCCCACGGAGCCAAAAAGAGCACTCCGAAAATAAGTCCCGCGCCGGCGCCGAAGATAAGTTTGGACAGCATGATGACGGTCTTCGTGCTGCCGGTTATGATTTTGTTTCGGATGGCGTTGTCCTGATATTCCCCGCCCACATGCAGCGAGATAAAAGCGCCGATAATGACAAAAAGCGGCACGAACCACACGTCGTCAAATGAGCCGTCTCGGGTCATGAAGCCGCCGAACACTCCGGCAAGGACGCATACTGGAAGCATAACACGAAAAAGTAGACTTCGAGCGCACCGGTAAATCTCCGCGGATAGGTTCTTACGCATGTTCACCACCTCCCACCAGTGAGATAAAATAATCTTCCAGACTTCCGCCGCTTTCCGCAGCCAGCTCTTCGGCGCTCAGTTCCCTTACCATCCTTCCGTTGTCGATAATTCCGTAATGTGTGGCGAGGCGGGAAAGTTCATCCAGAATATGGCTGGAAATCAAAACGGTGATCTTACGCTCCCTGTTAAGCTTTAAAATGAGCTCGCGCATTTCGGTGATACCCAGCGGATCAAGTCCGTTTACGGGCTCGTCGAGGATGAGAAAATCAGGCTCGCCCGCGAGCGCGATGGCGATTCCGAGACGCTGTCTCATGCCCAATGAAAAGTTCCCCGCCTTTTTCTTTCCCGTGTCGGAAAGCCCCACAAGCTTTAAAAGCTCGCCAATGCCGTCATCTGAGGTAAGGCCTAAGAGACGGTACTGATACCTCAGATTTTCCCTTGCGGTCATGTCCGCGAAGATGGCCGGGGTTTCCACGACCGCTCCCATCCGGCGCCTGGATTTTACGATATCTTTGCTGTCGCTTCGGACGCCGTACAGCGTAAAGACTCCGGAAGTCGGCTTTTGAAGTCCGCAGATCAGACGGATGAGTGTGGTTTTTCCGGCGCCGTTTTTGCCCACAAACCCGTATACGGCTCCTTTCGGGACGTTCATGGTAAGTCCGTTTAACGCGTTAAACTTTTTGTATCTTTTTGTGAGATTATCGGTCCGCAGGATGTACTCCATGGTGAAGATCCTCCTTTATGACGGTCTGAATTTTACAAGACACCGCCGTCATTCTCAGACATCCCATACTTTATAATTTCTTCTGTCCATATTTATGTATCTGTCGTTTTTTGCCATGCGTTTGGTGAGGATATAGGAAACGACGAACAGGCATACGATGAACACGAGGAATATCAGATTCGCCCCACCGGTCTGAAGGGAAGCTATATAATCGTAGGCGCCGTGTATCAGCGCGGGGACGACCACGCTTAAGATACGAAAGAGCTTTGATTTACTCTCATTGCCAAGATACGCGTATCCTCTGGCGCAGCCGTAAAATATGCCCATAAAGACGCCGAAGCAGGTGTGACCCGGTATGGCGGTTACCGCGCGCACAAGGGCGGTCGAGAATCCGTAGTGAAGGACATAGCTGATATTTTCCCAGATGGCAAAGCCAAGAGATGTAAAGACCGCGTAGATCACGCCGTCATACAGGCAGTTAAACTCATATGAATACCACGTGCGCCTTTTGAGCATGAAATATTTGGCACCTTCCTCGGCGAATCCCACGATCACGAAATACAGGATGACGTTATACAGGACGCTTTCGGACGGCAGAAAAAGTTTAAGAAGGGACTCCAAAATCCACTCCGCCACCAGCGCCAAAAGTGACGCGAATACGCCTCCGGCCGCCACGCCAAGGAGCATCCTCGGGCTTTCCTTATCAAGCCTGTCAAGCTTATATATCCGAATCAGCAGGAAAACGGCGGGCACCACCGCCGCGACGACAAGAAGCCAGTTATACGCCATAATAGGCGCGCCAAAGAAATAAAACATGC
>CAYLRF010000022.1:15161-21763 GCA_964385995.1 uncultured Faecalimonas sp. | reverse complement strand
ACGCATAAATCTCGTCCGCGATAAAAAAAGCTTTAAAAAATACGCCGCCCGCTATACAATGATATCAGGGCGTAAGACCTCTTGCCGAGAACACAGGTAAAAGAAAAACGAAGATGAATAGAGAAGAACAAAGAAGAATAGAGAAGAACGAAGATGAATAGAGAAGAACAAAGATGAATAGAGAAAAACGAAGATGAAAAGAGAAGAACAAAGAAGAATCAAGAAGAATGAAGAAGAATAAAGAAAAGAAGACAGATGACGGTATATGAGCACGAAGACGGTTAAAAAGGGCAAAAAAGGTTCGAGAAGGCAAGAAGAGGTAACGAAGTCAAAAGAGGGCGAAGAGCATGGATGACAAACTCGAGTTGATAAGAAACAAGAAGGGCTTTATTTGCGATATAGACGGCGTTATCTTTCGCGGCAACTGTGTCCTTGACGGCGCCGACAGGTTTATTAAGTGGCTGCAAAAGGAAGATAAGAAATATTTATTCCTGACAAATAACAGCGCCAGCACGCCGAAAGATCTTCATCAGAAGTTTAAGCGCATGGGTCTTGACGTGCCCGAGGAACATTTTTATACCAGCGCGCTCGCGACCGCCGAGTTTTTAAAGGAGCAGTCTCCCGGCTGTTCGGTATACGCCATAGGCGGGGCGGGACTTATCAAAGCGTTTTACGACGCCGGGCTCGTCATGAGTGACGTAAATCCCGACTATGTCGTTTTCGGAGAGGGAAGCGATTATTCCATTCATACGCTGACCGCGGCGGCGAATTTTGTCTTGGCGGGAGCGAAGCTTATCGGGGCGAACGCGGACGTATCGGGTCCTCTCGAGAATGGAAGAATCATGCCGGCGTGCCGCGCGCTTTTGTCTCCCGTCGAGCTGGCCACCGGAAAACAGGCGTATTTTTGCGGGAAACCCAATCCGCTCATGATGAGAACCGGACTTAAGCTTTTGGACTGCCATTCGGGGGAAGCCGTCATGATAGGGGATCGGATGGATTCGGATATCATCTCGGGTATGGAAAGCGGTATGGCGACGGTGCTCGTTTTATCCGGAGTGTCCACGAGGGAAAGCATTACCCCATACGCCTATCAGCCCACATTGATTTTAAACGGAGTCGGAGATATCGCCCGCCCGGATTAAGATAAGGCCTTAAAAACGTACGGTCTTAAAAATGTAGGGCCTTGAAAATGTAAGGGCAAGGGGGAGTTCGATTTCATGGAAGTTTTTTCGGCGACCGCGCAGCAGATGGCGGTGCTTTTCTTACTGATACTCGCGGGATTCATGCTCGCCAAATTTAAGGTTCTGCCGGAAAATACGGACGCGGTGTTATCCAGGCTTGAGAATTACCTGTTTGTGCCCGCGCTGGTTTTGGGGACATTCATAAAGAATTTCACCGCGAAGAAGATCCGCCCGGCGATAGGCCTCTTCGCGGCGAGTTTTGTCATCGGACTTTTGATGACGGGCCTTTCTTTTTTGGTCGCGCGGCTTTGCACGAAGGATTCGTATATCCGCAAAATCTACACATACGGACTCGCGTTCTCGAATTTCGGCTTTATGGGCAACGCCGTGGTGAGCGCGGTATTTCCGGAATATTTCGTGGACTATATCATATTTACCATGCCGCTTTGGATGATGATTTACATGTGGGCCGCGCCGTGTCTTCTCATGGGGCATGACGGGAAGTCGGGACGCTTAAAGTCGCTTTTAAATCCCATGTTTATCTGCCTCATAGTCGGCATGGTCATAGGGCTTACGGGTATAAATATGCCGAAGTTTGCGATGACGGTCATAGATACCGCGGGAAACTGCATGTCGCCGGTCGCCATGCTTCTTACGGGCGTCACCGTGGCTCACATGGACCTTAAAAAAGTGCTTTCGACGAAGAGTATTTACGCGGTCTCGCTTGTGAGGCTGATAGTGTTCCCGATGATTTTTGTGGGATTATTTTCCTTGATTAGATTTCCGAAGAATATGGTTATCTGCACAGTATGCAGTCAGGCCATGCCGCTGGGGTTAAATACCATCGTGATCCCGCGAAGCTACGGTCAGGATGTATCCGTGGCGGCGGGGATGGCGATAGTATCACACGCACTGTCGGTGGTTACCATACCGGCCGTATTTTACCTGATGATGAGATTCGCGGTATGATGGCACATCCGGGCGGCGCTTTTTACGGTTCGCGAAAATGCAGCTGATAACAGGATTTTCACTTTATGGACTCTATCACTCTTAAAGCTTACGCGAAGGTAAATCTGGGACTTGACGTGACGGGTAGGCGCCCCGACGGTTATCACGAGATTCGCACGGTCATGCAGACTGTGAGGCTTTTTGACAGCGTGACCGTGAGTAAGAGTACGGCGCCGGGGATAAAGATATCGTCCGACTCGCCTCTTATCCCCGCGAATGAGAAAAACACGGCTTACGCGGCGGCGCGTCTTATCGCGGATGAGGCGGGGATAAAAGACGGTTTAGAGATAGACATTAAAAAACGCATACCCGTGGCGGCGGGCCTCGCGGGCGGAAGCGCGGACGCGGCCGCGGTGCTTAGGGGAATAAATGTACTGTATGATCTGAAGATGAGCGCGGATGAGCTTATGAGGCTCGCGGTAAGAGTCGGCGCGGACGTCCCTTACTGTATCATGCGCGGCACGGCTCTCGCGGAAGGGATAGGAGAGATACTGACGCCCATCACGTCGCTGCCCGCGTGTTTCTTTTTGATAGCGATGCCAAAAGCCAGGGTATCCACGGCGGGAGCTTACGGGAAACTTGATACGATCCGCATAAAGCGTCATCCCGACATCGACGCCCTGATATCCGCCATTTCCTCGGGCGATCTTAAACGCGCGGCTTCCTTCATGGCGAATGTCTTTGAGGAAGTTACGAAAAATGATCTTCCCGTTATCGGGGATATAAAGAGAAAAATGCTCTCGCGGGGCGCCTTTGCCGCCGTGATGAGCGGAAGCGGGCCGTCGGTATTCGGCATATTTGAGGATGAGCGATCCGCCGGCAAGGCGCGTGAAGCCGTAGAAAGCGATCCGCGTGTGCGAAGCGTCTTTGCGGTCGGAGACGACAGGTATTACCTATAGATGGCGGGAGGAAAGATCGCATGGAAATAAACATGGAGATTGCGAAAAACAGCAGCCTGCCGCTTCGCGATGTGGCCTTTGAGACCTTGCGCGAGTCTATCATAAAGGGAAGGTTAAAGCCGGGGGAGAGACTTTTTGAGGAAAGGCTCGCTGCTAGGCTCGGCATGAGCCGCACTCCCGTGAGGGAAGCGATAAGAAAGCTGGAGCTTGAGGGTCTCGTGGTCATGGAGCCCAGAAAAGGCGCGGTAGTCTCGGCGATCACCGAGAAAAACCTGCTCGACGTGCTGGACGTGAGAAAGGCCCTGGAGGAGCTGGCGGTCAAACTTGCCTGCAAGAAGATGACCCCCGAAATCGCGGATGAGCTTAAAGACGCGGAGGATGATTTCGAGAGAGCGGACGAGACGGGAGACTTAAGCGGCATGGCGGACGCCGACATCAGATTTCACGACATCATCTACCGCTCCACCGGAAATACGAGACTTATGCAGCTGCTTTCAAATCTCTTCGAGCAGATGTACAGGTTTCGCGTGGAATACCTGAAGATCGAGGGATCGGGAAAGACGCTCTCAAAAGAACACCGGGATATCATGGACGCGCTGGCGGCGGGCGACACGGGGAGGGCGGCGGACGCGGTCTGCCTTCACATCGATCATCAGGTGCGGGCTGTGTTATCCGCCATACGCGAAAGCTCAGAGGATTCGGGAAACACGCATGACGGAATTTCTCGTTAAGCATTTTATAAAAAATCACGAAGATACGGGAAGGCCTTCCGTGCGCACTGCCTACGGTATGCTCTCGGGCATCGTGGGCATACTGTGCAATTTTTTCCTGTTTGTCCTGAAGGTGACCTGCGGCGCCATCTTAAAAAGCGTGTCGGTGACAGCGGACGGTTTTAACAATCTCTCGGACGCGGGTTCGTCTCTTATAGGTATCGTCGGCGTGAGGATGGCGGGAAAGCCCGCGGATGACGAGCATCCTTTCGGACACGGACGCATAGAGTATGTCGCCGCGCTTATCGTGTCCTTTATCGTGATAGAGGTGGGCCTTACCTTCCTTAAGGACTCCGTGAGAAAGACGGTGAGGCCGCAAAAGCTCGTATTTAACGCGGCGGTCATCGTGATACTTACCCTTTCGATCGGCGTAAAGCTCTGGCTTATCGCGTTTAACAGGAAACTCGGAAAGCGCGTGGACTCAAAGGTCCTTTTGGCGTCGGCGGCCGACTCCGTAAGCGATGTGGCGACTACAGCCGCGACCGTCATATCCGTGCTGATATACCGCTTGACGGGGGTAAACACTGACGGCATAGCGGGCCTTTTGGTATCGGGCTTTATCATATGGGCGGGAATACAGATAGCAAGAGACACCTTAAAACCGCTTTTGGGAGAGGCGGTGCCCGTAAAGACCTATGAGGAAATCACGTCATTCGTGCAAAAATACGAGGGCGTCTTAGGCACTCACGACCTGCTGGTGCATAACTACGGGCCGTCGCGAAACATGGCCTCGCTCCACGTGGAGGTGCCAAACGACGCCGATATCGAAAAATCTCACGAGCTCATGGACAGGATAGAGAGGGACGCGCTGAAGTATCTCGGCGTGTACCTTGTCATCCACACGGATCCCGTGGAGACAAAAGATGAGGAAACACTGGCAGTAAAGCGCAGGTTAAAGGAAACGATCGAAGATCTTGACGAGCGGGCGGAGATTCACGATTTTCGTGTGACGAAAAAGGACGGCATATTTTGGCTCTTATTCGATCTGGAAGTGCCGGCTGATTACGATGATGAGAAAAGACAGGGTCTTTGCGGGGAGATAAGACGAAAAATGCGGGAGGCGGATGAGCGCTTTTGCTGCAATATCCGTCTGCGCACGAATTACCTCGCGATGACCGATTCATAAAGGGCGGTATCTGACATCAGGGGTATGTGACGGGAAGGATTTTTGCTTTATGTACGATTGGAAAATTAAGATACGCTACAGTGAGTGCGGCGCGGATGATTGCCTGAAGATGTCCGCGGCGGTGGATCTTTTACAGGATATAGCCACGTTTCAATCCGAGTCATTGGGTATCGGAGTCGACTATCTTAAGGAACGAAAAAGAGCGTGGTATCTAAGCACATGGCAGATCGCGGCGGAAAGTTATCCGAAGGCGGCGGATGAGGTCGTCATCTCCACGTGGGCGGCGGGATTTAAAGGTGTGTTCGGCCCGAGGGATTTCACCGTGAGGACGCCGGAGGGTCAGACGCTGATGCTGGCGCACAGCCTCTGGGTCTATATGGATACCGAAAAAGGCATACCCGTAAAGCCGGATAAAAGAGAAGCGGATCTCTACGGGGACGAGCCGGGCGTTACCCTGCCGTACGCTCCGAGAAAGATCGACGTGCCGGATGAGGGCGAGACGGTATTTGAGACGGATGTGATGAGATCTCACATCGACACGAACGGGCACATGAATAACAGCGCCTACGTGCGGATGGCGTCCGAGATTTTGCCGGACGGCTTTAAGATAAGGCAGATGAGGGCGGAGTACAAAAAGCCCGCCATGTACGGCGAGCGGATCACCGTTAAACGATCCTTGGCGCCGGGGAAGGTGTTCGCGAGACTTTGCGCCGCGGACGGGCAGGTTTACGCGATTTTGGAATTTGCCGGAGAGTAGCCATGCGGATATCGGAGAAGATAAAGCTCGGGGAAAAGCAGGTTTTAAAGGTGGTAAAGACGGTGGATTTCGGAGTCTATCTTTCCGCCGCGGATGAGGATGAGAGAATACTGCTCCCGAAGGCCGAGACGCCGCCTAGCTTAAAGACGGGCGATGAGGTAGAGGTATTTGTCTATAAAGATTCCGAGGACAGGCCCATAGCCACGACAAGGGAGCCGTACCTTGAGCTCGGGTCTCTTGCCGTGCTTCGCGTGGCCGATGTCGGCAAATACGGAGCCTTCCTTGACTGGGGACTTATGAAGGATCTTTTCCTTCCGTTTCGTCAGCAGACGGGAAAGGTTCGGGCGGGAGATAAGGTTCTCGTCTCCTTATACGTGGATAAAAGCGAAAGACTTTGCGCCACGATGCGCGTTTATCAGCTCCTTTCCACGGATTCCCCGTATAAGAAGGGCGATCGCGTGTCCGGGATCGTCTATGACAAAAGCGCGAATTTCGGAGTATTCGTGGCGGTGGATGAAAAATACTCCGCGCTGATCCCGAAAAAAGAGGTGACGCGCGATTACGATATGGGGCAGGTCGTATCCGCCAGGGTCTCACAGGTAAAGCCGGACGGCAAATTGGACTTAAGCGTCAGCCTTTCGGTGCCGGAGCAGATGGATATCGACGCCGCGGCTCTCATGGAGAAGATTCAAAAAAACGGCGGAGCGATTGCGCTTAACGACCACTCCGACGCGAACCTTATAAGAGAAGAGCTTCACATGAGTAAATCCGCTTTTAAGCGCGCGGCGGGCCGCCTTCTTAAAGAGGGTAAGGTAAGGATGGACGATCACGGAATCCGGTTATCATAAAACGCGCGTGATT
>CAYLRF010000022.1:6839-15061 GCA_964385995.1 uncultured Faecalimonas sp. | reverse complement strand
CTGACATTTTTATCGGGAGAAAAATTTTGAGCTTCGCGCATCTTCACGTCCACACTGAGTACAGTCTTTTGGACGGTTCCAATAAAATAAAAGAGTATGTCGCGAGAGTTAAGAAACTCGGCATGACTTCCGCCGCCATCACGGATCACGGCGTGATGTACGGCGTCATTGATTTTTACCGCGAGGCCGTGGCGGCGGGGATAAATCCCGTCCTCGGCTGCGAGGTATACGTGGCGCCGGGGTCCAGGTTCGATAAGACGGCGGGAGCCGCGGCGGAGGAGAGATATTATCATCTGGTGCTTCTGGCGGAAAATGACCGCGGTTACGCGAATCTCATAAAGATAGTCTCAAAGGCTTTCACGGAAGGCTATTATTATAAGCCGAGAGTAGACATGGAGCTTCTTCGCGAGTACCATGAGGGGATCATCGCGCTCAGCGCGTGTCTCGCGGGAGAAGTGCCGAAGGCCGTCCTTCGCCTCTCATACGGGGAAGCGGTTGAAGTGGCGAAGCGCTACGAGGATATCTTCGGCAAGGGAAATTTCTTTCTGGAGCTTCAGGATCACGGTCTGCCGGATCAAAAAACCGTGAATCAGGCGCTTATCAGCATTTCCCGCGCCGAAGACATCCCGCTTGTCGCGACAAACGACGTGCATTATACGATGGCGGATGACGATACGGCGCACGATATCCTGCTGTGTATCCAGACGGGAAAGAAACTTACCGATACGGACAGGATGAAGTACGAAGGCGGTCAGTATTATCTGAAGTCGGAAGACGAGATGAGATCCCTTTTTCCGTACGCAGAGGACGCCGTCGAAAATACGCAAAAAATAGCGGATCGCTGTCACGTGAATATCGAGTTCGGCGTGACAAAGCTTCCCATGTACGAGCCCCTCTATAAAGAGACGTCATGGGAAATGTTAAAGAGACTCTGCGATGAGGGGCTCGTAAAGCGCTACGGCGAAAGGGCCGCGACCGAAAGCGAACTTCGGGAGCGCCTTAACTATGAGCTTGGCGTCATAAGGCAAATGGGGTATGTCGATTATTTCCTTATCGTCTGGGATTTCATAAAATACGCGAAGGATCACGGCATCATGGTGGGACCGGGAAGGGGCTCCGCCGCGGGAAGCATAGTTTCCTATTGCCTGGGCATAACGAGCATCGACCCCATACGATATCAGCTTCTTTTCGAGCGGTTCTTAAACCCGGAGCGCGTCTCCATGCCCGATATAGACGTCGATTTCTGCTTCGAGAGAAGGCAGGAAGTGATCGACTATGTGGTGCGCAAATACGGTTCGGACAGGGTGGCGCAGATAGTCACTTTCGGAACGCTCCAGCCGCGCGGCGTCATACGGGACGTGGGGAGGGTCATGAATCTTCCCTACGCCTTCGTGGACAGTATAGCGAAGATGATCCCGAAGGAACTTGACGTGACATTAGATAGCGCGCTCGCCGCAAACGAGGATCTGCGCACGCGTTACGGGACGGATGAGCAGGTCAGAAATCTCATAGACATGGCCAGGCGCCTCGAGGGTCTTCCGCGGCACGCTTCCATGCACGCGGCAGGCGTGGTCATAAGTCAGAAAGCCGTGGATGAGTATGTGCCGCTCGCCCTCGCCTCCGACGGCTCCGTCGTCACGCAGTTTACCATGACGACGCTTGAGGAGCTGGGATTACTGAAGATGGATTTTCTGGGGCTTCGCACCCTGACAGTGATCCAAAACGCCGCCGCGCTCGCCGAGAAAAATACGGGGGAGCATATAGATCTCGATCATTTAAATTACGACGATAAGGCCGTGCTGGGGCTTATAGGTTCCGGAAAGACAGAGGGGATCTTTCAGCTTGAGGGCGCGGGTATGAAGTCTTTCATGAAGGAATTAAGCCCTCAAAGTCTGGAGGATATCATAGCGGGGATCGCGCTTTACCGACCGGGGCCCATGGATTTCATACCGCAGTATATAAAGGGTAAGAACGATCCGTCGTCTGTCACCTACGACTGCCCGCAGCTTATCCCGATACTTTCTCCCACATACGGGTGCATAGTTTATCAGGAGCAGGTAATGCAGATAGTGCGCGACCTCGCGGGATATACCCTGGGAAGAAGCGATCTCGTGCGCCGCGCCATGGCCAAGAAAAAAGGCGCGGTCATGCAAAAGGAGAGGCACAATTTCGTATACGGCAATCCCGAGGAGGGGATACCCGGCTGCATATCAAACGGAATCGCCGAAGATGTGGCAAATAAGATTTACGATGAGATGCTGGATTTCGCCAAATACGCGTTTAACAAATCTCACGCCGCGGCCTACGCCGTCGTCGCCTACCAGACGGCATATCTTAAGTATTACCGGCCGGTGGAGTTTATGGCGGCCCTCATGACGTCCGTGATAGACAAACCTTCGAAGGTGGCGGAGTATATTTATTCCTGCCGGGAGATGGGCATAAACATAATACCGCCGGACGTGAACGCGGGGGAGGGGGAATTTACCGCGGACGGGGGCGATATCCGCTACGGGCTCGCCGCCATAAAAAGTATCGGCGCCCCCGTAATCGACGCGCTGACCGCCGAGAGGCAAAAGGGCGGGCCGTTTAAGGATCTTCGCGATTTCATAAGACGCCTTACCGGAAGGGAGATAAACAAGAGGACGCTTGAAAATCTCATAAAGGCGGGCGCGTTTGACTGTTTCGGGGCTACCAGAAAGCAGCTTATGCTGGGGTATTCCCAAATTTCCGATCAGGTAAGTTTCGAGAAAAAGACAGCCATGTCCGGGCAGATGACCTTATTTGACACGACGGATGACGAAAATGAGGCCGCGCTTAACATACCTCTTCCCGATGTCGGTGAATATGACAGGCAGACGCTTCTGTCATTTGAAAAAGAGGTTCTCGGCATTTACATAAGCGGCCATCCTCTCACCGAATACGAGGGCAAATGGAAGAAAAACATCACCGCCACGACGAAGGATTTCAAGCTCGACGATGAGACGGGACGCACCGCGGTAAGGGACGGCGCGAAGGTGACGGTAGGCGGCATGATAACCGCGATAAGTGTGAAATACACGTCGGCCGGCAAGACGATGGCCATTATCACCGTGGAAGATCTGCTGGGCTCCATGGAAGTGCTCGTATTCTCAAAGGCGTATGAGAAATATAGGGATATCATCAAAGAGGACGCGAAGGTATTTGTGAAGGGAAATGTCTCGGAAGAAGACGAGGGCGACAGCAAGCTTATCTGTGAAAAGATCGTCCCTTTCGAGAAAGTCGGAAGCGAGCTGTGGGTGCGGTTCGCAAGCCTTCAAGACTTCAGGGAAAATAAGGAAAAGCTTTATGAGATATTAAGAAGCCATCAGGGAAGCGACGCCGTGGTAGTCTACCTTACAAGCGAAAAGGCCGTAAGGCGTATGCCGCCCGATATGAACGTGAATTCGGGCGAGGAGCTTAAACGCGCCTTAGGGGAGGCCTTCGGACGGGACGCCGTGCGCGTAAAAGACATAAAGAGCGTCATGTGAGCGCGCAGCGGTTACCGGTCGCGGCCGGCGGCAGGGATGGTATTGTTGAAACGGCCCTATTCGGGGTATAAAATCTGTAAAGGGTCAAACGGCGGATATGTCCGGGCGGACGTATCGTATATAATTCACGCGGGAGGTGCGATGATGAGCGAGGAAGTAAAAGATGTCAAAAAGGCAGCGGGCGAGGACGGCGGCCGTATGGGGGGATCGACAAACAGCATAGATACCATAGGTGTCTTAACGAGCGGGGGCGACGCCCCGGGCATGAACGCGGCCATCCGGGCGGTCGTAAGGACAGCGCTTGCCAAGGGTCTTACGGTCTGGGGTATCAGGAGGGGGTATCACGGACTCTTAAGAGAGGAACTTATCCCCATGAACAGGAGGGATGTGTCCGATATCATCCAGCGCGGCGGCACCATCCTTCAGACGGCGAGAAGTCAGCAGATGCGCACCGAGCAGGGCCAGCTTAAAGCGGCGGGGATCCTTAAAAAATACGGGATACAGGGACTGGTCGTGATAGGCGGCGACGGGTCGTTCGCCGGGGCGCAGAAGCTTTCGCAGTACGGGATAAATGTCATAGGCGTGCCGGGTACCATAGACCTTGACATTGCCTGCACGGAATATACGATAGGCTTTGATACCGCGGCGAATACCGCGATGGAGGCCATCGATAAGATTCGCGACACGGCGACATCGCACGAAAGGTGCAGCATCGTGGAAGTGATGGGACGCGACGCGGGATATCTGGCTCTCTGGTGCGGCATAGCAAACGGCGCCGAGATGATATTGCTTCCCGAGCAGCACAGATACGACGAGCAATATATCATAAACGACATTCTGGAAAACAGAAAGCGCGGGAAGAAGCATTACATCATCATAAACGCCGAGGGAGTGGGGGACTCCATCAATATGGCAAAGAGGATAGAGGAAGCCACGGGTGTGGAGACCAGAGCCTCTATCTTAGGTCACATGCAGCGCGGCGGAAGTCCCACCGTCAAGGACAGAGTCTACGCCTCCATCATGGGCTGCCGCGCCGCGGAGCTTCTGGCGGAGGGAAAGACGAACCGCGTGGTGGGATACATGCACGGCGAGTATATAGATTTCGACATCAACGACGCCATGCAGATGCGAAAAGAGATCCCCGACTGGCAGGTGCAGATCGCGGAAATGCTCTAAAGGAACGCTTAAATTGAGGTAAATGAGTTTGAGTACACTTAAAAGCCCCGCAGCGCCCGTGGGTATTTTCGATTCGGGTGTCGGCGGTCTTACCGTGGCGCGGGAGATCATGCGTCAGCTGCCGAATGAGTCTCTCATCTATTTCGGCGATACGGCGAGGGTGCCGTACGGCAACAAATCCAAAGTCACGGTTATCCGTTATTCGCGGCAGATAGTGAGGTTTTTGCTCTCAAAAGGAGTGAAAGCCATAGTGATCGCGTGCAATACGGCAAGCTCTCTGGCGTTAGATACACTGCGGGAAGAGCTCGACATACCCATCATCGGCGTGGTGGAGCCGGGAGCTAAGGCGGCCATCGCCACCGGTTCGAGGCATATCGGCGTCATCGGAACCGAAGCCACCGTAAGAAGCAATATGTACGGGAAGATAATTCACGGTATCGACCCGGACGTTACGGTGACGGAGAAGGCGTGCCCGCTGTTTGTGCCTTTGGTGGAGGAAGGTTTCGCGAAACATCACGTCACGGAAGAGATCGCGGATTATTACCTTCACTCTCTGCTCGAGGAGGGGATAGACTCTCTCATTCTCGGCTGTACTCATTATCCGCTTCTTCGCTCCGTGATAGGCGGGTATCTGGGCGATAAGGTCACGCTTATAAACCCGGCTTACGAGACGGCCGTGGAGCTTAAAAGGCTCCTTCGGGAAAACGGCCTCACAAATGACGGCGGCGGGGAAAGCGCGGGGCATTCCTTCTATGTGAGCGACGCCGCGGACAAATTCATGCAATTCGCGAACTTACTTCTGCCCTGCGACATAGACTCGACAGCGCAGGTAAACATAGATTTTTAGCATAACCTGTATGACGGAAAGGCATATGTGAGTCTCGAGTCAACATACTCTGTATGACGTAAAGACATGTGTGTCACAAGTTGGCAACCCTGTATGACTAAAAGACACAAGTGTGTCACGAGCTGGCATACCCACGTTGAGAAAGCGGGAAAATTTTCCATGCGGGAAGACTGAATTTAAGAGAGGGAGCGGTACTTTATGCAGGATCGGCCAAGCCACATCCTCGTGCGGGGAGCGCGAGTTCATAATCTGAAAGACATCGACGTCGATGTTCCGCTCGGAAAGACGGTCGCGATAGCGGGTGTCTCGGGCTCCGGCAAGTCATCCCTCGCGCTCGGCATCCTGTACGCCGAAGGTTCGAGGCGTTACCTGGAGTCGCTTTCCACATACACCAGACGGCGGATGACGCAGGCCGAGAGAGCGAACGTGGATGAGGTATTGTACGTGCCCGCCGCGCTTGCCTTAAGGCAGAGGCCGGGCGTGCCGGGGATCAGAAGCACTTTCGGCACGGGAACGGAACTTTTAAACAGCCTTCGCCTTATGTTTTCGCGGCTCGCGTCCCATCGCTGTCCGAACGGGCATTATCTTGAGCCGTCCCTAAACGTGGCGGCGGGACTACCTCTTACCTGCCCGGTATGCGGGGAGGAATTTTTCGCGCCGGGCGCGGAGGAACTCGCCTTTAACAGTCAGGGCGCGTGCAAAAAATGCGACGGCACCGGTGTGGTAAGGATCGTTGACGAGTCGACGCTGGTGCCGGACGAGTCGCTTTCCATAGACGAGGGGGCGGTCGCGCCGTGGCAGACCCTTATGTGGTCGCTCATGAAGGATATCGCCCGCGAGATGGGCGTGCGCACCGACGTGCCGTTTAATAAGCTGACACCGAAAGAAAGGGACATAGTCTTTCACGGGCCCGCGGTCAAGAAGCACATTATTTACCAGAACAGGACAAACGGCGCGGCGGGCGACATGGATTTCACATATTTTAACGCGACTTACACGGTCGAAAACGCCCTGTCAAAGGTAAAGGACGAGAAGGGCATGAAGCGCGTGGCAAAATTCCTGCGTCAGGATGTCTGTCCCGACTGCATGGGAACGAGGCTTTCTGAAGCGGCGAGAGCGCCCAGACTTCGCGGCATATCGCTCGCGGACGCGTGTAAGATGACGCTTTCGGATCTTACATGTTGGGTAAAGGGTGTCCCCGCTTCCCTGCCTTCTGATATGAGGCCCATGGCGGAGAGCATTTGCGAGTCGTTTTCGGATACGGCGAGGCGGCTTACCGATCTGGGACTTTCCTATCTCACGCTCGATCGGGCGTCGTCCACGCTGTCCACGGGTGAGAGACAGAGAATGCAGCTTGCCCGCGCGGTCAGAAATCGCACGACGGGCGTCTTATATGTCCTTGACGAACCTTCGATAGGACTTCACCCTTCAAATCTCGCGGGGCTTTCGGAGGTAATGCAAGATCTTATAGCCGACGGCAATTCCGTGGTGCTGGTCGACCACGACTCTAATGTCCTTTCCAAGGCGGATTATATCATAGAACTGGGGCCGGGAGCGGGCGCGGACGGGGGACGCGTCATAGCGAAGGGCACGGTGGATGAAATAATAAAGGATCCGCGCTCGAAGATAGGAAAATTCCTCACGGGCGGCCCGAAGATAAATGTCGGAAGGCACGTCCCCGCGGGCAATATGTTCGATGAGGGACGGATAAGCCTTTCCATTTCCCCCATACACACCGTCAAGGCTCTTACGGTGGATATACCGAAGGGAAGGCTGACGGCGGTGACAGGGGTGTCCGGATCGGGAAAGACCACACTGATACTCGAAAGCCTGATCCCGGCTCTTAACGCGCTGATAAAGGATAAGCGTATGCCGGAGCACATAAAGCGCGTCACGGCCGACGGCATAAGGCAGGTAAAGCTCATAGACGCCACGCCCATCGGCATAAACGTGCGCTCCACGGTCGCCACCTACGCCGATGTGCACGATGAGTTAAGAAAGGCTTACGCGAGGACGCCCGACGCGAAGAAAATGGGCTTAAAGGCCGGGGATTTCTCCTATAACACGGGCGATTTGCGCTGCGCTGTCTGCGACGGAACGGGGGTTATAAGTCTGGACGTGCAGTTTTTGCCCGACGTGGATATCCCATGCCCCGAGTGCGGCGGCTCCCGCTATTCGAAAAAGGCTTCGCTCGTGAAAAGACACGTGAAAGGCGAAGACGTAAGCGCCGTAGGCGTCTCGCTTCCCGAGCTTATGGATATGAGCGTAAACGAGGCCTACGGTTTACTTACGGATCTGCCGCCCGTGGCGAGAAAGCTTCAGACCTTAAAGGATCTGGGGCTCGGGTATCTGACGCTGGGAGAGGAGACTCCGAACCTTTCGGGAGGAGAGGCGCAGCGGCTAAAGCTCGCGGGGGAAATGGGTAAAGCTCAGTCGGACACTGTCTTTGTGTTTGACGAGCCGACCATAGGGCTGCATCCTCTGGATGTGGCGACATTGCTGCGGGTGTTTAATGAGCTTATCGCTAGCGGCGCGACCGTAATCGTCATCGAGCATGACCTGGACGTCATACGAAACGCCGATTACGTGGTGGACATGGGGCCGGGCGGCGGCGAGGCGGGAGGCGAAGTCGTCATAGCCGGAACGCCGCGCGAGGTCGCCGCCTGTCCGCGAAGCGAGACGGGGAAATTTCT
>CAYLRF010000022.1:0-6739 GCA_964385995.1 uncultured Faecalimonas sp. | reverse complement strand
CGGCCCGCGGGGTAAAAAAGCCGAGGGCCGTCATTGAGGGCAGGCTCTGCGTAAATAAAAGGTCGCGGCGCGATTCAAGTTGAGAAATACGCGGGAATCCTGTATACTGAAGGCGCTTTAAGGGGAGGTTCTTCGGGATATATGTCATATACGGCTCTGTACAGAAAATACCGTCCGGCCACATTCGATGACGTGAGGGGACAGGATCATATAAGCCGCACGCTGCGAAATCAGGTGAATGCCGGGCGTGTCGGCCACGCGTATCTTTTTTGCGGCACGAGGGGCACCGGCAAGACTTCCGTAGCGAAGATTCTGGCGAAGGCGGTGAACTGCGAGCATCCGGTAAACGGCAGCCCCTGCGGCAAGTGCGCGTCATGCCTTGCCATCCAAAGCGGCGAGTCCATGAACGTGCTGGAGATAGACGCCGCTTCAAATAACGGCGTGGACAATATCCGCGATATCCGCGAGGAGGTGGCCTACAGGCCCGCGGGAGGCAGATATAAGGTATACATCATAGATGAAGTTCACATGCTTTCGACCACGGCCGCGAACGCGCTTTTAAAGACTTTGGAGGAACCGCCGGGATACGTCATTTTCATTCTCGCCACGACGGAAGTTCAAAAAATCCCCGTCACCATCAGATCCAGATGTCAGAGATATGATTTCAGACGCATTTCGACGCTTACGATAGCGGAAAGGATCACCGAGATACTCGGGCTTGAAGGCATTGACTCCGAGAAAAGGGCGGTCGATTATATCGCGAGGGCGGCGGACGGCTCCATGCGCGACGCCCTAAGTCTTCTGGATCAGTGCATATCGTTCTACATGGGACAGAAGGTGACGTATGACCATGTGCTTGAGATTTTGGGGACGGTGGACTTAGAGGTATTCGGGAATCTTTTCAGGCAGATACTTTCGCGGGACGTGGCCGCGCTTCTTGCGACAGTGGGTAATCTCATAAACGAGGGACGCGATATCGGGCAGACGGTCACAGATTTCACATGGTATCTGCGAAATCTCCTGCTTCTTAAATGCGCGGACGGCGCGGATGGCATAATCGACGTGTCGGCGGAGGATCTTTCGCGAATGAAAAAGGAGGCGGCGCTTACCGACACGGAGACACTCATAAGATATATACGCGTCTTTTCCGAGCTTATAAACCGTCTCCGGTACGAGGCGCGAAAAAGGACCGTCCTGGAGGTGGCCCTTATAAGGCTTTGCCGTCCCGAGATGGAGGAGGGATTGGACGGCATCACGGACAGGTTAAGAGATGTGGAGAGGCGCCTTGACGAAGCGGAAAGAGGCGTGTTCGCAGTGAAAGAAGCCGTAAACGCCGCGGATAAGGGCGCGGGCGGGCCGCGAAATGAGGCGGCGGATATGCAAAAGTCCGGACGTGAGGGGGCCGCAGAGGGGCCGGGCGTTCAAGTACGGGCGGAGCGCGTCGCCGAGGGAAAAGCGGACGGCGCGGGATCCTCGGATATTTTCCCGAAAGCACTTCATGAGGATGTGAAGGCGGCGGCGGAAAATTTCCGCGCGATAGCCGAAAAGACCACGCAGCCTCTTCGCAGCTGTCTTAAGTCCGCGAGACTGAGCGTAGGCGATAAAGATGAGCTTCTTCTCGTGTTTCCCGATGAGATAAGCGCGAAGACAGTGGAGCAGAAAGATCATATGCAGGAGCTGATGCGGTGTGTAAAGGAACAAACGGGAAAGACCGTGGACATACAGGTGCGTTATTTGGATGATACCAGCCGGTTCGGGCAAAATTACGTGGATCTTGAAAGTCTCGTACACATGCCCGTGTCCATAGACGATTAGATGTAATATACGCGGGAGGTATGACATAAGATGGCTAAAAGAGGCGGATATCCCATGGGCGCCATGCCGGGGAATATGTCGAATCTGATGAAGCAGGCTCAGAAAGTGCAGCGTCAAATGCAGGAGCAGGCTAAGCAGCTGGAGGAGAGGGAATATACCGCGACCTCGGGCGGCGGCGCGGTGGAGGTAAGGATTTCGGGCCGCAGAGAGATACTCGGCGTGAAGCTTAAGAAGGAGGCGGTTGATCCGGATGATGTGGAAATGCTGGAAGATCTTATCATGGCGGCGGTAAACGAGGCGCTTCGCATGGTCGATGAAGCGTCGGAGGAAGCCATGAGCGGGATCACGGGCGCGGTCCGTCCGCAATGAGAGAATCCGTCCATGAATTATTACAGCGAGAAGATAAGTAAGCTCATCGAGTGCCTGTCGGGACTTCCGGGGATAGGCCCGAAATCCGCGCAGCGCCTCGCCTTTCACATCATAAACATGCCGAAAGATCGCGTGGATGAGATGGCGCGGGCCATGACAGACGCCAGAGGACAGGTAAGATACTGCGAAAAATGCTGCACTCTCACAGACACTGAGCTTTGTCCCATCTGCGCGGCGGCCGAGAGAGGCGAGCGCGACGAAAAGACGATCATGGTAGTGGAGACACCGGGGGATCTGGCCGCTTACGAGAAGACCGGCAAGTATAACGGAGTCTACCACGTGCTTCACGGAGCCATTTCCCCGATGCGCGGCATAGGGCCTTCGGACATCAGACTTAAAGAGCTGATGGAGAGACTTCGGGGCGACGTAAGCGAGGTGATCATAGCCACGAACTCGAATCTGGAGGGAGAGACGACGGCGATGTACATAAGTAAGCTCATAAAACCTGCGGGGATAAAAGTGAGCAGGATAGCGAGCGGCATCCCGGTGGGCGGGGATCTCGAGTGCATAGACGAGGTGACGCTTCTTCGCGCGTTGGAAGGACGCACGGAGATTTGAAGACATCACCTTTTGCACCGACATCATCCGGCGATATCGGTGCAAAAACCCGGAGCGCGAACACAAGGCGCCGATAGGTACGGCCGGGCGACATAATCCGACTGAAAGGAACGGCCGTACGTAATCATAAGACACCGATAAGTACGACAGAGGGACTTAGTCTGATTGAAATGAACCGGTTGCGTGTAAACATGAAGCGCCGGTAAATTCGGGAGAACGACTTAATCTGAATGAAAGAGACCGATCGCGGAAACGTAAGACGACGAATGCGAATATCGCGAATTCGGGAGTGACATTAAAATCGGGAGCAGACAAAACGAGAGATGAACGGCGCACACGGGGCGGCTGATTTTGGGAATTTAAGAGTTTAGGAATTTTAAGAATTTAAGAAACGGAGGATGAGCTGTGGATAAACCGGAATTGATGAAGATGGCCAATGAAGTTCGAAAGGGTATTATCACATCTACCTATCATGCCCGATCGGGGCACCCGGGAGGATCGCTCTCGGCGGCGGAGATTTTCACCTACCTGTACTTTAAGGAAATGAATATCGACCCGGCCGACCCCGATAAGCCCGAGAGGGACAGGTTCGTGCTTTCAAAAGGACACACGACGCCCGGATATTACTCAACGCTGGCGCTTAGGGGATATTTTCCCGTGGAGGAATTAAAAAAATTCAGACATGTGGGTTCATATCTGCAGGGACATCCCGACATGAAGCATACGCCGGGCGTCGATATGTCGAGCGGTTCGCTGGGACAGGGAGTATCGGCGGCGGTCGGTATGGCCATAGCCGCAAAACTCTGGGGCGATCCGTACAGGGTATACACTCTTTTGGGCGACGGCGAGATCGAGGAGGGTCAGGTCTGGGAGGCCGCCATGCTTGCGGGTTACAGAAAACTGGATAATCTCGTCGTCATCGTGGACAATAACGGGCTTCAGATAGACGGGCCCGTGGACGAGGTATGTTCGCCTTATCCTATCGCCGAGAAATTTAAGGCTTTTAATTTCCACGTGATCTCCGTGGATGACGGCAATGATTTCGATCAGCTGGAAGCGGCCTTTAATGAGGCGAGGAACGTAAAGGACATGCCGAGCGCGATTATCGCGAAGACCGTGAAAGGGAAGGGCGTGTCATTTATGGAAAATCAGGTGTCGTGGCACGGAACCGCTCCGAACGATGAACAGTATGAGAAGGCAATGCTTGAATTGGAGAGGACAGGAGAAGCATTATGTCAGATATAAAGAAAATAGCGACCCGGGAGAGTTACGGCAACGCTTTGGTGGAATTGGGCAAAGAGTACGACGATTTCGTGGTGTTGGACGCGGATCTCGCGGGGGCCACGAAGACGGGCACGTTTAAGAAAGCGTTTCCCGAAAGGCATATAGATTGCGGCATAGCGGAGGGCAATATGATGTCCGTGGCGGCGGGTATCGCAACCACGGGAAGGAAAGTGTTCGCGAGCTCCTTTGCCATGTTCGCGGCGGGACGCGCTTTCGAGCAGGTGCGCAACAGCATAGCTTATCCTCATCTGAATGTGAAGATCGGCGCGACGCACGGAGGTATCTCCGTGGGAGAGGACGGCGCGACGCATCAGTGTCTGGAGGATATCGCTCTCATGAGGGTACTTTCCGGCATGACGGTTATAAATCCCGCCGATGACGTGGAGGCGAAGGCTGCCGTGCGGGCGGCCTATCTGCATGACGGACCCGTGTACATGCGCTTCGGCCGTATGGCGGTGCCGGTGATAAATGACGCCGCGACTTACGAATTTAAACTCGGGAAAGGCGTCGTGCTGCGCGAAGGATACGATGTCACCATCATAGCCACGGGTATCGAGGTAAACGAAGCCCTGCTGGCGGCGGACAGGCTCGCAAGTGACGGTATTTCGGCCAAGGTCATAAACATACATACCATAAAGCCTATAGATGAGGAACTTATCATCTCCGCCGCGAGGCAAACGGGAAAACTCGTGACGGTGGAGGAACACTCGGTAATAGGGGGCCTGGGGAGCGCCGTATGCGACGCGGTATCGGGCGCCGCGCCTGTGAAAGTGTTAAAGATCGGCATAAACGACGAGTTCGGAAAGTCCGGACCCGCGAAGGACCTTATATCTCTGTACGGGCTTGACGCCGAGAGCATATATAAGAAAGTAAAGGCCTTCGTATAAGGAGAAAAACAAGGGGTTTCATGCTTTGCGGCCGCCCGGTAAGGCGGATGGCGAAGCGGAGCGCTTATTTTGCGTGACGGCCTGAAGGACATTATTATGAAAAACGGATTGAGAGGCGGAAAGCGTCTCAGGATGATTTTGATCGCGGTCGCGGCGTTATGTGTCGCAGCCGCGGTCATATTTATTGTTTATAAACGCACTTCCTATAATTACCTGGAAGTCACGGATACGTACGATACCTCTAATATCGGGGACGGAGACGCGGTCGAATATTCGGACGGATTTCTTATCTGCGGCCCCGACGGTGTCTCGTTTCTTACGCGAAACGGGAAAAAGACGGGAGAGTATGCAATCGAGCTTTCAAATCCGCTTGTCGCGGTATGTAAGGATACGGCGGTCGTGGCGGATCGGGGAGGCACGAAGCTCTATGTTTTTAAAGGGGACGGACTTAAGGGAGAGATTAAGACCGAGGGTCCGGTGGAGAGGGCGTCCGTTTCCTCGCAGGGAGTAGTGGCCGCCGTATTGCGTGACGATCTGACGCCGAAGATAGTCTGCTATGACTCGGGCGGGAACGTCCTCGCGTCGCTTACGGCCTCGCTGTCATCTACGGGATATCCCACGGCTCTGGGCCTGTCTCCGGACGGAAGTATGCTCGCGGTTACGTATCTGCTGTTAGATAAAGGCGACATTTCCACCCGGACTATCTTTTACGATTTCGACAAAGAAGGCGGGAAGGATACGGATTATCAGGCGGCCGAAAAAGAATATAAGGATGTCGTCATACCGACGGCGGGTTTCATGAGGCAGGACATGGCGGTATTCGTGACGGATTCCTCGGTTATTTTTTATGACTGCGCGAAAAAGCCGAAGGAAGAAAAGAACATAAAGATAAAGGGCAAAATCTACGCCGCGGCGGTTGATAAAAAACGCGTCGCGCTTCTTATTTACGATGAGAGCGGGGATAAATACAGCCTTCACATTTACGGCGAAAATAAAGATGAGCCGGTAAAGGTCGCCTTAAACGGAAGGTATACCGATCTGAAGCTTTCGGGCGGAATGGCCATACTGCGAGGCGAGGGCAGATGCGTCATATGCGGCGCGAACGGCGTATGTAAATATGAGGGGCCGACGGACGGAGAAGCGGGGGAAATATTCGCCTCGGGCGGTTTAAACAGGTACGTCTCGATAACGGATGAAGGTTTTAAGAAATTCAGGCTGAGGAAGTAAAAGTGGTTAGCTTATTATTGCAATTTGGGGAAACCACACATTGAAAGCTTGTGAAGGGAGTCGACACATTGCACGATATCTGGAATCCGTGGCACGGCTGCGTAAAGTGCAGTGAGGGCTGCCGAAACTGCTATATGTACTTCCTTGACCGTACGCGGGATAAGGACGGATCGGAGATTTACAAAACACGGAACGGGTTTCGCTACCCTCTTCAAAAAAGACGGGACGGCAGCTACAAGGTGCGAAGCGGCGAGATGATCCGGGTCTGCATGACCTCCGATTTCTTTCTGGAGCAGGCGGACGAGTGGCGGCAGGACGCCTGGGATATCATAAGGCAAAGACCCGACGTGAAGTTCTTCCTTCTTACCAAGCGCCCGCAGAGGGTCGCGTCCTGCCTGCCATCAGACTGGGGCAACGGCTGGGGAAATGTTTTCTTCAACGTAACGTGTGAAAATCAGCGCAGGGCTGACGAGCGAATACCGATTCTCCATTCCCTCCCGTTCAGGCACAAGGGCATCATGTGCGCGCCGCTGATCGGT
>CAYLRF010000021.1:0-25367 GCA_964385995.1 uncultured Faecalimonas sp. | reverse complement strand
TTTTGACATCACGTTCACAGCAGATCTCATCGGCGACTTCACACAGGCAAGGATAACACGATTCGGCAGCGGATGACAACCGGAAATTTCGATTTCCGAATACCCCATTGGGTGAATTTCGTTCGTCAGAGTAAATACGGGCAGTGTAGGGCAAAGGGGCGGTGCTAATACTTGAAGATTTTCGGGGACATTTTCATTTGCGGTTTATCAGGACATTATCATTTTCGGTTTATACACTCGGCAAAAAATTTCGCCCATCATATTGACATTTCCCTCTGACTGTGAAAAAATATTCCTCGCAGGTCGGAGGGGTTCTTCCTTCCGGATATATCCGGCTGTTCAGCCATATTTTCACCTGTGATTTTAAAATATATCGTCGGAGGTACATGTTATGGTCAGCAGCGTCTTATCGGCGTCGCTTAGGGGGCTTTACGTGGAGTTCGTGCGCGTGGAGGCGGATGTGACGAACGGCATTCCGCTCTTTCACATGGTGGGTTATCTCTCATCGGAGGTAAAGGAGGCGGCGGAGCGCGTGCACTCTGCCATTTACAATTCCGGCATAGAGATTCCGCCGAAAAAGATAGTGGTAAATCTTTCTCCCGCGAATATCAGAAAGAAAGGCACCATGTTCGATCTTCCGGTGGCTGTGGCCGTGCTTAAGGCATTGGGGAAGGTGCCGGCCGGCGACATGAAAGATACGCTTTTCGTGGGGGAACTGGGGCTTGACGGGTCCGTAAAGCAGATTCCCGGCATATTGCCCATAGTGATGGAGGCGAAGAAAAGCGGTTACCGCCGCTGTGTGGTGCCGTTTGACAACGAGAGAGAGGGAAGACTTGAAAGCGGCATAGAGATTATCGGGGCGCGATCACTTAACGAGGTATGCGCTCTTATCTCCGGCGGATTTTCCCGTAAGATTACGCGGGAAGATGAAAATACCGACGCGGATGACGACGGTACGGCGGGCATGGCCGATTCGGATGATTTCGGGGTGGATTACAGCGAAGTCTGCGGCCAGTCCGCCGCGAAAAGGGCGGCCCAGATAGCGGTTGCGGGCGGTCACAACATGCTGATGATAGGACCGCCCGGCGCCGGGAAAAGCATGATAGCGAAGCGTATTCCCACGATCCTACCCGAGCTTTCCGCCGAGGAGAGCATGGAGCTTACCATGATCTACAGCATAGTAGGAGGCTTAAACGAGCGCGTCCCGCTCATAAAGAAGCGTCCTTTCCGCGAGGTTCACCACTCGGTCACGAAGGCCGCGCTCGTGGGCGGGGGCAATAACCCGAAGCCGGGAGAGATAAGTCTCGCTCATAAGGGAGTGCTTTTCTTGGACGAGATCGCCGAATTTCCCCGAAACATTCTGGAGCTTTTAAGACAGCCCATAGAGGAGCATAAGATAAAGATACTGCGCGCTCAGGGCGAGTATCTCTTCCCGGCAGAATTTCTCCTTGTCGCGGCCATGAACCCCTGTCCCTGCGGATATTATCCGGATCTTGACAAATGTCATTGTTCCCGTGCGCAGATAGACGCTTACATGGGAAAATTAAGCCACCCGTTTCTGGATCGTATCGACATATGCGTGCAGGTCGAAAAGGTGAAATATGACGAGCTTACGGCTTTTTCGGGGGAGGAGACGTCCGAGCAGATAAGAGGGCGTGTCACGGCGGCGAGGAAGATACAAAAAGAAAGGCTGAGAAAGTACGGCGTGAGCACGAACGCGCAGCTTACCGGCAGGGACATAGAGAAAGTCTGTCACCTTAAAAGCGACGCCAAAAAGCTCATGGAAGCCGCGTTTGAGAGGCTGGGGCTAACCGCGAGGACATATTATAAGACGCTTGCGGTCGCGAGGACCATAGCGGATCTCGCGGTGTCTGAGGAGGTCACCCGGGAACATTTACAGGAGGCGCTCAGCTACCGGCTGACAGTGGGGAATATGTGAATAACAAGGGGAGCGTTCGAAAAGCCGAAACAAGAGGAACATTCGAGAGCTGAAAGAGGAGCTTGGCTGAAGGTCGACTGTGGGAAATATGTAAATAACAAGGGGAAACATCCGAAAATCCGAAACAAGAGGGGAACATCCGAAAAGCCGAAAAAGCCGAAAAATCGAAAATGCGCGATAAATAGGCGAAACACATAAAACATCGGGAGGGGAAGATGAAATACGAATATTGGTTCGCGAACGTAAAGGGCGTGGGAAATCAGACGAAAAAGAAGATCCGCGAAAGTTTCCACGACGCGAGGGAAATTTACGAATTAAGCGAGGCGCTGATGATAAAAAGGGGGCTCGATCCCGAAATCGCGTCGAATATACAGGCGGGAAAGTCCGGCTGGGATTTGGACGGGGAGTATGAGAAGCTTTTAAAGAAAGAGGTGAAGATGTATACGGCGGTAAGCGAGGATTATCCCGTAAGGCTTAAAGAGATACCCGCGCCGCCTTACGCGCTGTACGTGAAGGGACATCTTCCGGATGATACTCGACCCTCCGTGGCCGTCATAGGCGCGAGAGAGTGCAGCGCCTACGGGGAAATGATGGCGAGGCGCTTTTCCGCCGCGCTGGCCGGGGCCGGCGTGCAGGTCGTAAGCGGCATGGCAAGGGGTATAGACGGCATAGGAGAGAAGGCGGCCTTAGACGCGAAAGGAGACGTCTACGGGGTCCTTGGCTGCGGAGTCGACGTCTGCTATCCGAGGGAAAATTATAATCTTTATACGAGACTGGCCGCATGCGGGGGAGTCATCTCTGAGCAGCCGCTCGGGGCGAAGCCTCTGGCGCGGTATTTTCCCGCGAGAAACAGGATCATAAGCGGACTTTGCGATATCGTGCTTGTCATTGAGGCGAGGGAGAGAAGCGGCTCTCTTATAACGGCGGATCAGGCGCTGGAGCAGGGCAGGGACGTTTACGCGCTTCCGGGGCCCGTTACAAGCGAACTTAGCCGCGGCTGTCACAGACTTATAAAACAGGGCGCGGGTATACTTATATCGCCGGAAGATTTTTTGGAGGAGACGGGCCTTTTCGTCCGCGCCCGCGGGAGAAGAGACAGCAAAGAGCCGGGATCGATGGAAGAGGAGCATCTTTTCGAACACACCCGCGCAGAAAAAGACACCGGGGAGCCGGGATCGGCGGAGGACGAGAAGCATCTTTTCGAACATCCCCGCGCGAAAAACGACGGCGCGGGTAACGACGCGTCAGGCAAATTAGAGCTTGAACCCGATGAAAAAGTAGTGTATAGTTGCTTTGATTTTTACGCGAAAAGCCTGACACAGGCGGCGGGCGAGGCGCACCTTACGGCGGCGAAGGCGGCCGCGGCGGCGGTTTCTCTGGAGCTTAAAGGGCTTATCAGGGAAGTTTCAAAGAATCACTATGTCAGGATTTCTTAAGGCGTAAACGTCGGGCATAATACATTCGTGCGGAGGAAAAGCGTATATGGCAAAATGTCTGGTGATAGTGGAGTCTCCGACAAAGGTTAAGACGATAAAGAAATTTTTGGGTTCCGATTACTCTGTGATGGCCTCAAACGGTCATGTGAGGGACCTTCCGAAAAGCACGCTCGGCATCGACGTAGAGCATGATTTCGAGCCGAAGTACATAACCATCAGAGGGAAGGGCGATATCCTGGCGGCCCTTCGCAGGGAAGCGAAAAAGGCGGATAAGGTATACCTCGCGACCGACCCCGACCGCGAGGGCGAGGCGATATCGTGGCACCTTTATAACGCGCTTAAGCTGGAGGATAAGGACTGCTGCCGCGTAAGCTTTAACGAGATCACGAAAAAAGCCGTGAAGGATTCCTTTAAGAACGCGCGTAAGATCGACATGAATCTGGTGGACGCTCAGCAGACGAGAAGGGAGCTGGACCGCTTTGTGGGTTACGAGATCAGCCCCCTTTTATGGGCGAAGGTAAAAAGGGGTTTAAGCGCGGGAAGAGTGCAGTCGGTCGCCCTACGGCTTATCGCCGACAGGGACAGGCAGATAAACGACTTTATCCCGGAGGAGTATTGGCTCCTCGACGCGAATCTTTCGGCGCCGGAAAGCGCAAAGACCGTCGTCGCGAGATTCTACGGCGACTCGAAAAAAATCGACATCCGCGATAAGGCGCAGCTTGACGAAATCACGGGAAAGCTTAAAGACGCACGTTTTACGGTCAGCGATGTCGTAAAAGCAAATAAGATAAAAAAGGCGCCGTTTCCCTTTACGACCAGCACACTGCAGCAGGAAGCGTATAAGGCTCTCGGATTTTCCACGCAGAAGACCATGCGGCTCGCGCAGCAGTTATACGAGGGAGTCGATGTGGGGAAGGGCGGAAGCGTGGGACTTATCACCTACCTTCGGACCGATTCGACCAGGATATCGGACGAGGCCGACGCGAGTGTCAGGGAATATATCGCCTCGTCTTACGGAGACAGATACGTGACGCGCTCGGCAAAAACCGATAACGGCGCGAAGAAGATACAGGACGCGCACGAGGCTGTAAGGCCTACCGACGTGAACCGCACGCCCGATAAGGTGAAAGAGTCGCTGGGGAGGGATTTATTTCGCCTGTATCAGCTGATATGGAGACGTTTCGTTGCGAGCAGGATGAGCGACGCGGTATACGAGACGACATCCGTGAAAATAGCGGCTGCGGGTTATACGTTTACCGTCGCCGATTCGAAAAAGGTGTTTGACGGATTTTGCAAGGTATATACCGAGTCCGATGACGAACGGGATGACAAAAAAAAGGGGCTTATAGGCGGGCTGACAAAAGGCATGGAGCTAAAGCTTACGTCTCTCGAGCCGTCGCGGCATTTTACGCAGCCCGCTGCGCATTACACGGAGGCCTCGCTCGTAAAGACGATGGAGGAACTGGGGATCGGAAGGCCCAGCACCTACGCGCCGACTATTTCCACCATTATTTCGAGGGGATATGTGGCGAGAGAGGATCGAAAGTTATATATCACGGATCTCGGTGACGCCGTAAACGGTATCATGACGAAATCGTTTCCGAACATAGTGGATGTCGGATTCACCGCCGAGATGGAGGGCAGTCTCGACAAGGTCGCGGACGGGAGCCTTCCCTGGAAGAAGGTTATAAGGGATTTTTACCCTGGATTTGAAAAGTCGCTTCAAAAGGCGAATGATGAATTGGAAAAAATCACGATCGCCGACGAGGTGACTGACGTCATCTGCGAGGAGTGCGGCCGCAACATGGTGATAAAGTACGGACCGCACGGGAAGTTTCTCGCCTGTCCGGGTTTTCCGGAGTGCAAGAACACGAAGCCGTATCTGGAGAGAATCGGCGTGCCCTGTCCCTCCTGCGGCAAGGATATAGTGCTTCGCGTCAGCAAAAAAGGCCGCCGCTACTACGGCTGCGAGGACAGCAAAAACTGCGGCTTTATGTCGTGGCTTAAGCCCATAGGTAAAAGATGCCCAAAGTGCGGCTCCTACATGGTCGAAAAAGGAGATAAGGCCGTCTGCCAGGGCGATGGCTGCGGATACAGGGAGCCGCTTAAATAAAAGGTTGGTCGCCTGTCTGCGCGGGCGATGATATGAGCCAGATTTTCGTACGGTCTGTCGTTTAAGGTCTGTCATTTTATGGTAAAAGACGGAATGCCCCGCGACAAAAAGTCGTAAAGCAGGAAGTCTCATGCGGTGAAAAGACGTAAAATCAGGAAGTCCCACGTAG
The DNA here is from genome assembly GCA_964385995.1 of uncultured Faecalimonas sp. Taxonomy (GTDB): domain Bacteria; phylum Bacillota; class Clostridia; order Lachnospirales; family Lachnospiraceae; genus CAYLRF01. The sequence continues at coordinate 19,710 of CAYLRF010000021.1, read as the reverse complement.
CGAAATCGGAGGAGAAAGGTCGGATGAAGGTAGCGGATACTGCCGTTATTACCATGATAAGGCCCCTTATTGCCTCCGAAAGCGCGGATGACAGAAAATATACCTGCCTTGTCGCGGGCTTTGACGAGGATGCCGGCGAACTTCGGCTCATACTTAAGGACGCCCCGCTTTATGACATATCCCTCGACGCTCTCTATGAATGCGGGATTAAGACCTCGCGGGGTGAGCGGATCTGCACCGGCCGCGTCGTCTCCCGCGCGAATGAGGCGGCGGGAGCGGTGCTGAAATTTCGCGTGGAAAACGGATTTTATCAAATTATTCAAAAATACTGTTGACAAACCCGAAACGCGGTGTTATTTTAGTGGCGTTGGTTAAGTAGCACTCATCGATATTGAGTGCTAACAAGGAAGGCACCTGATAGAGAAGGAGGGATTTTTATGAAGTTAGTACCGTTGGGTGACAGAGTAGTGTTAAAGCAGAACGAAGCCGAGGAGACGACGAAGTCCGGTATAGTCCTGCCGGGACAGTCCAAGGAGAAACCGCAGCAGGCCGAAGTTATCGCGGTAGGCCCCGGCGGAGTGGTGGACGGCAAGGAAGTGAAGATGCTCGTTTCCGTGGGAGATCAGGTAATCTTCTCCAAGTATTCGGGGACAGAGGTGGAGCTTGACGATGAGCAGTATCTCGTGGTGAAGCAAAGCGACATTTTGGCGGTTGTTAAGTAGGAACGAAAAGAGAGTGTAAATGAAGACTTAAGCCGACGTTCCCCGGTATGAGCCTGATACGGTTTACGGCAGAGGACGCGCGGCGGATTAAAGGAGGGATTTAAATTATGGCAAAGCAAATCAAATACGGTGAGGAAGCAAGGAAGGCTCTTGAATCGGGAGTCAATCAGCTTACCGACACTGTCAGGGTTACACTCGGACCTAAGGGCAGAAATGTGGTTCTTGACAAGTCTTACGGTTCTCCGCTTATCACCAACGACGGCGTGACGATCGCGAAAGAGATCGAGCTTGAGGATCCTTTCGAGAATATGGGAGCTCAGCTTATCCGCGAGGTTGCCGCGAAGACCAACGACGTGGCGGGCGACGGCACCACCACCGCGACGGTTCTGGCTCAGGCGATGGTGAAGGAAGGTATGAAGAATCTGGCGGCGGGCGCGAATCCCATTGTGCTCAGAAAAGGCATGAAGAAGGCCACGGATGTAGCCGTGGACGCGATCGCGGCCATGAGCAGCAAGGTGGAAAGCAGAGACAGGATCGCGAATGTCGCTGCTATTTCCGCGGGTGATCCCCAGGTCGGCGAGATGGTGGCAGACGCCATGGAGAAGGTCACGAGCAACGGCGTCATTACCATCGAAGAGTCAAAGACGATGAAGACCGAGCTTGACCTCGTGGAAGGTATGCAGTTTGACCGCGGATACATTTCCGCTTACATGGCTACCGACATGGAGAAGATGGAAGCGATCCTCGAGGATCCTTACATCCTTATCACGGACAAGAAGATCTCCAATATCCAGGAGATACTTCCGCTTCTGGAGCAGATAGTTCAGTCTGGCGCGAGACTCCTTATCATCGCGGAGGATATCGAGGGCGAGGCGCTCACGACCCTTATCGTAAATAAGCTTCGCGGCACCTTCAACGTGGCCGCGGTTAAGGCTCCGGGCTACGGCGATCGCAGGAAGGAAATGCTGCAGGATATCGCCATTTTGACCGGCGGGAAGGTTATCTCCGAAGAACTCGGACTCGAGCTTAAGGATGCCACGCTCGACGATCTCGGACGCGCGAAATCCGTTAAGGTACAGAAGGAGAACACCGTTATCGTCGACGGTCTCGGCGACAAGGAAGAGATCCGCGCACGCATAGCCCAGATCAAGGCCCAGATCGAAGAGACCACATCCGACTTTGACAAGGAAAAGCTCCAAGAGAGACTGGCGAAGCTCGCGGGCGGCGTGGCGGTCATCCGTGTAGGCGCCGCGACTGAGACTGAGATGAAGGAAGCGAAGCTTCGTATGGAAGACGCTCTTTCGGCCGCGAAGGCAGCGGTTGAGGAAGGTATCGTGGCGGGCGGCGGATCCGCTTACATCCACGCGGCCAAGGAAGTGGCAAAGCTCGCCGACAAGCTCGACGGCGATGAGAAGACGGGCGTGAATGTGGTGCTTAAGGCTCTCGAGTCGCCTCTGTATTACATAGTAGAGAACGCCGGACTTGAAGGATCGGTTGTGGTAAATAAGGTAAGGGAGTCCGATAAGGGCATCGGATTTGACGCTTACGAGGAGAAATACGTGGATATGGTGAAAGCCGGTATCTTGGATCCCGCGAAGGTTACAAGAAGCGCTCTGCAGAACGCCACCAGCGTAGCGTCCACGTTATTGACAACCGAGTCCGTAGTCGCTAATATTAAGGAGAACACACCTCCGGCACAGGCCGGCGGCGGCGGGATGGATATGATGTAAAGGATGAATCGTTAAAGTAAACGTACATTTGGTACGCGAACGTATGCGGCCGCATCCTCCCGCACGGGAAGGTGCGGCCGCTTCGTGTTTTATGAGGCGATTTTAAGAGCGTGTGGGAACTGCGAGGGGTTTACGGGTAAGGTCTTGCGGGGGTGGTACTGTCGCTACTTTGACAGCACGTGGGACTTGCACGGGGCTTACGGACGAGGTCAGAGCGGACGGCGGATGTGAAGTGAAGTATGCTGTCGGGTTTGCGTGTGATGTAAGGTTTCCGGTCGGTTTCGAGCGAGTCGTGAGGCTGTCAGCGGGTTTCGAAGTGCTGTGAAGCTTGTCGGTAGATTTTAGCGGATTGTGAGGTTTCCGGTCGGGGTCGCATGTGAAGTAAGGTTTCCGGTCGATTTCGGAGGATTGCGAAGTTCTCGGTCGGGTTTAACGGATTGCGAGGTTCCCGGTCGAGTTCGGACGGGTTTAATGAGGGAAATGAGATGAGCGATTCTTTCACGGAGCAGTTGGTGAAGCAAAATGCCACGGCGTCAGCCGTGCTTAAGAGGGTGGCCGTCATTCTCGGCATTATTTTGTGCGTGGTCATCATGATAGCGGTGCCGATTTTCTTTATTCTTCCCGCGGCCGGTATCTTCGCTCTCATGTATCTCTGGAAGCGCTTCGGCAGTGTCGAGTTTGAGTACATTTATTATAACGGAGAGATTGACATAGATAAGATCATGGGCAAGGAGGCACGCAAGCGCGTGGTTTCGATTTCCGCGAAGGATATGACCATATTGGCGCCGACGGGTTCCGGAGAGTTAAATCGCTTCATGCAGCTTAAAACTTATGACTGCAGCTCGAAGTCGGGGGCGCGTACGTATGAGGCGATTACCAAGCTTAAAGAGCAGGATGTCAGAGTCATCTTCGAGCCGAATGATGAGATACTGCAGGGCATGAGATATCTGGCGCCGCGCAAGGTGATTCTATAAAGCGCCGAAGTCGGACACATGTTCACGGCGTTACAGTGGTCACGTCGGGCGGCCTGAAGCGGTGTCACGCGCTGCTATGAAGTGTCCACAGGGTGTTGTATGGCGCGATGCTTTTCATGGCAGGTGTGTTTCGCAAGTACATAGGAATATGACGAATCAGGCAGTAGACAGGCAGGGAATACTTGGGAAGATAGGAGACAGGTAAGAGGATAAGCGATTTTCAGCGAAAAAATAAAGGGGCGGGAGATCCGGACGATTTCCTGCCCCTTTTCATTATAAATCCGAAATGATTTCAAGACGACCTCAAAACTACCTCAAATCCTTGCTTTCACCTCGGGTAATCGCACACATCGCTCGCTTAAAACGATACCGTCCGGACGGCGGGGATTTTCGATGTCGGCGTTTAACGGTTTTGATCGCCTCACAGGCATCCCAAGTCCCCGACCGCGTCGCCGGCGACGATGACCTCACAGTGCTCGGCCAGAAAGGCGAGAGTGATATTCGTCGTCCTTTCGGACGAAGCGTATTCGGAAAGCATGTTGCAAATCTTGTTAAACTCGCTCACGGACAGCTCCGATTGTGCGAGAAGAAGTATGTACGACCCCGCCTCCACGTCTTTATAAAGAATACTTGCTCCGACATAAGAGGGCTGAAGAAGCTTGCACGCTCCGATCACGTTGTCAAGATCCGAGAATGAGAAGAGTCTGATCTTCGCGGCGGTCACCGGTTGTCCGTCGGAGCCGCCCGCGGCGCTCGCGTTCTCATTGACATTTGTTTCCGCGCCTTCAAGTCTGCTCGGCAAAAGTCTTCTTTTCAGGTCGGCGTCAAGCGCGGACAAAAGCTTCATCAGTTTGGACTCGAGATCAAGCTGACGGTTCACCTTCGTCACGATGATAACGAGGCTGTCGGGAGTCGTGGGCACGGCTTCTATCATGAGCGGCATGTCGTCTGTCTCGAAACCGAGTTCGGAGGACGCCTGCTGCATCATTTCCCTGAATAAAACCTTGGCCTTGTCAGAGCCGGTGACAAGTTCGCTCACTTTAAGCTGACGGGAAGCCAGATCTTCCGACGTCAGTGTGCAGCGTATCTGATAATCGTTTAATTTTTCTATGGTCATAATATTATGGCACCTCCCATCCGCGGCATCCCGACCGCGCTAATGTGGCGGACGTGATGTCACAAGGTTCGCGAGAACATATCGCGATGAACGGAAAGTATCATTAAACACTACTCTCCGACTCCTGATAGTATAAACACAATGGGGGCGGATGTAAAGTGAAACTTGACGCGCCCTTTCGCTCGCTTTCCGTGTGGATTTATGCGCAATTCGGTTGTATAATGACGCCGTCGCGACGAGGGGCGACTGAGTGGGAAATTTTGAAAGTAATATTCCGAAACCACCTTGATGGCGCAGTTAAGCGTGTCGGGAAATGTGGAAAGTTTGGAAGTGAACATCCAAACCACCTCGATGAGGCAGTTAAGCGCGTCGGGGAAGAGGGAAGTTTGGAAGTAAAATTCCGAAACTGCCTTGATGACTCACTAAAGCGCGTCGGGAAAGTGGAAAGTATAGAACTGAACTCCAAAAACCACCTTGATGGCGCGGTTAAGCGTGTCGGGAAATAGAAAAAGATGGATTACGATTCGAAGAAAAAGATTTTTCGGGATGAACTGATAAGAGTAACCGACGTTTCGCGCGTATACACGGACGAGCCGATGAGCGCACACACCACGTTTCGTACGGGGGGCAGCGCGGATTTTTTCGTGGAAGCTGCGGGAGAGGACGAGATAAAGGAGGTTATTTGTCTTTGCCGCCGCCATGACATGCCATGTTATGTAGTGGGAAACGGGAGCAATCTCCTCGTGGGAGACGGCGGGTACCGAGGCGTGATCGTCCACATAGGCCGGCTGATGGCGCGTATTAAGACGGAACCTTTCGCTGTTTCGGATATAAGGGAAACAACCGACCGCTCCGTATCCGACATTCCGGCCGGCACTTCGGCGGGCTTTCGGGAAACATCCAAGGACGCTATCGCTGAAAGTGGAGGTATCCTGCGGGTAGAGGCCGGCGCGTCGCTTTTTTCCGTCTGCGAGGCGGCCTTTAAGGCGCATCTTACCGGACTGGAGTTCGCGGCCGGTATCCCCGGTACGGTGGGAGGCGCCGTGACCATGAACGCGGGAGCTTACGGCGGTGAGATAAAGGATGTCATTTACGACGTTACGGCGCTTAATAAGGGGATGAATAAGGTTACGCTCGGCCCGTCAAAACTTGCCATGGGGTATCGTACGAGCGTATTTTCCGGCGGAGATTACGTGGTGCTTGAGGCAAGATTCAGGCTGAGGGAGGGAGACATTTCCGACATAAAGGCGAAGACGGATGATTTTAAATCGCGCCGCGCCGCGAAACAGCCTCTTAACGTTCCGAGCGCCGGAAGCACCTTTAAACGTCCGCCCGGACATTTCGCGGGAAAACTCATACATGACTGCGGCCTTTCGGGACTGCGCTCGGGCGGGGCGATTGTTTCCCCGAAACATAACGGATTTATCGTAAATGAGGGCGACGCCACGTCCCGGGACATATTGACACTTATGCGACTTGTGATATCCCGCGTCAAAGATGAGACGGGGATTATCCTGGAGCCTGAGATAAAGCTTATCGGGGAATTTAGCGGGTATACGGACGGGGTATAAGGGCGCGGATTATACTTTTCGGGTAAGGTAAGTCTGCGATTTTAAATTCGGGCGGATGAGAAGGGAAACATCATTTTCGGGGAAAATAAAAAACGAGCTTTCAAGGCAGTATGACGAAGCGAGACACTGCCGCGTCGCGGAGACCGCCGCGATCATCTCCATGGCGGGCAGAATCGGGAAGGATTCACTCGGTCATCTGAACATAACCGTGCGCTCCGAAAACATATACGTCGTGAGAAAATGCTTTACTTTGGTAAGCAAAACATTTAATATAAATTCGCACGTGGAAACATGCGTGTCACGCGTCAGAGGGGGCGGCGCTTCTTATGCCGCCGTAGTTAAGGATCATGGTGATACCGTTGATATTTTACGTGAAACGGGACTGACGGATCCGGGTGGCAGAGTACCTTCCGACACCTTCGGTATCGGCGACGGTTCCGAGATTCGGGGCTGCTGCAAGAGGGCTTTTTTGCGCGGAGCTTTTTTGGCGGCGGGATCTGTCAGCGACCCTCAAAAATCCTACCACATAGAAATAGTCTGTATGACGGGCGAACAGGCGGAGCGAATTAAGGCCTTGATGGCAAGCTTTGACCTGGACGCGAAGATTACCGTCCGCAAGAATTCCCACGTGGTCTACCTGAAAGAAGGCTCTCAGATAGTCGATCTCTTAAATGTCATGGGAGCGCCCGTGGGACTTATGGAAATGGAAAACGTGCGCATCATGAAAGAGGTGCGCAACGGTGTGAATCGCAAGGTAAACTGCGAGGCCGCCAATATCGGAAAGACCGTTTCCGCGGCGATGAGGCAGATCGAGGACATACAGCTCATCAGGGATACGGTAGGTCTTGACTGTCTGCCGGATGACCTGCGGCGGATCGCGCTTTTGCGTGTTAAGCGTTCGGACGCCTCGCTGAAAGAGTTGGGCGAGCTTCTCCCCGAGCCCATCGGCAAATCGGGAGTCAACCACAGACTGCGCAGGATCGGGCAGATAGCGCGGGATATAAGACGGGATGCGGGTGTAGATTTAAGGAGGGACAAAGAGCATGACAAGAAAGACAGTACCCGTTGATTGCGGGAAGCTGGACGCCAGGTCCATAGCGAAGCTGGTTTCCGAAGCGGGAGAGTACAGGTCTGAGATCATCATTGAAATCGGCGAGAAAACCATTAACGCGAAGAGTGTGATGGGCATGATGTCTCTGGGTCTTTGCGAGGAAAAAGAGCTGTGTGTCGTCGCGAACGGCGATGATGAGAACGAGGCGGCGGACGGTATCGCCTCTTTCTTCGCGAGACTGTGATTTTAAGCGGCTCTGCAGTGATTTTCCATGCGTTCAATTGTTAAAGAGACGTTTTAGGCTGTCCTGCTCGCGGGCCCGCATATCAGGCGCCTTGCGTTTACGGATTGTCCGAAGCGTGAATATCAGGGTCGCGGACGCCGGTCGGCCCGCGTATCGGGGGTCTTGCGGTCACGGACGAAAAAATAGCGATTGATTTTCGGGGAACATCGTATATAATGGTTGCGGCGGTTTAGGAGAGTTATTGCTTACGAATGGAGGTAACATTATGTTGGTTTCGGCAAAAGAGATGCTTCAGAAGGCAAAGGCGGGACATTACGCTGTAGGACATTTCAACATCAACAACCTTGAGTGGACGAAAGCCGTACTCCTCACGGCGCAGGAGCTTAATTCTCCCGTGATCTTAGGCGTGTCCGAAGGGGCCGGCAAATACATGGCGGGATATAAGACCATAGTCGGCATGGTAAACGGAATGCTTGAGTGCCTGAACATCACGGTTCCCGTGGCGCTTCACCTTGATCACGGCGGATATGACGCCTGCTACAAGTGCATTGAAGCGGGATTTTCGTCCATCATGTTCGACGGCTCCCATTATCCCATCGAGGAGAACGTGGCGAAGACCAAGGAGCTCGTGAAGGTAAGCCACGAGAAGGGCATGTCCATCGAGGCCGAGGTAGGAGCGATCGGCGGAGAAGAGGACGGAGTGATCGCGAGAGGCGAATGCGCGGATCCCGATGAGTGCAAGGCTGTAGCCGATCTCGGTGTGGATATGCTGGCGGCGGGTATCGGAAACATCCACGGCAAATATCCGGCGAACTGGGAAGGCTTAAGCTTTGAGACGCTGGACGCCATTCAGCAAAAGACGGGCGATATGCCCCTTGTGCTTCACGGCGGCACCGGCATACCGGATGACATGGTGAAGAAGGCCATCACTCTCGGCGTTGCGAAGATCAACGTAAATACCGAGTGCCAGCTCGTGTTCGCGGACGCTACCCGCGGGTACATCGAGGCCGGAAAAGACAGGGAAGGTAAGGGCTACGATCCCCGTAAGCTTTTGGCTCCCGGTTTTGAGGCCATCAAGGCGAAGGTTAAGGAGAAGATGGAACTCTTCGGATCGGTAGGTAAAGCCTGAAAACCGGAATTTTGCAAAGTCATTCGGGTCCGGGCGGGAATCATCGGGTCAGGATAATATAGAACCTGGTTGTTAAGGCGTGTACGGTGGATAAGGGATTGTCGGAAGTTTTAACGGCAGTCCCTTTTCTTATCGAGTCAAAACGATAAGGATATCCGAGCGAAAGTCCGTCAACATAATGAACCGTGAAAGTAAAAGGACCGGTGGGAGAGCCACCGATCCTTTCAAAGGGGAGTATAATAAATAAGGGGTCGTAGGAGACGCCTCCTACGATGATGATTATAATATATCGACGCGGTAAATGCAACACCGCGGATAAAAATATATCGGAGGAATTGATTTTTGTTTGAGCTTATGGCGCCGTGTCATTTCGGCATGGAGGCACCGCTGAAGAGGGAAGTTTACGCGCTGGGATATGACATTTCCTCGGTTGAGGACGGGCGCGTGTCCTTTTACGGCGACGCACGGGCGATATGCAGGGCGAATATATATTTGCGCTCGGCAGAGAGGATATTGCTTAAGGTCGGCACATTTGCCGCGCAAACGTTTGACGAACTTTACGAGGGTACGAAGGTTCTGCCCTGGGAGAGATACATCCCGCGAAACGGGAAATTTTGGGTCGCGAAGGCTTCGTCCGTAAAAAGTAAGCTTTTCAGCCCGTCGGACATACAGTCTGTCATGAAGAAAGCCATAGTCGACAGGCTGATGACGCGTTATAAGACAGGAGTGTTAAAGGAGGACGGCGCTTCTTACCCCATACGGGTTTTTCTGATGAAAGACGCGGTGACCGTTTCAATCGACACTTCGGGCGAATCGCTTCATAAGCGAGGCTACCGCAAGTCCCCGTGTCTCGCGCCGATAAGCGAGACATTGGCAGCGGCTCTTATCATGCTTACTCCATGGAAAAAAGATCGCATTCTCGTGGATCCTTTCTGCGGCTGCGGGACATTTCCCATCGAGGCGGCCATGATGGCGGCGCGTATCGCTCCGGGCGCGAGGCGGGCTTTTACGGCCATGAACTGGGATAATCTTATTCCGCGAAAAATGTGGGAGGATATCCGTAAGGAAGCCGTGGAGTTCGAGGATAAAAACATCGACACGGATATTCAGGGATATGACATCGATCCGCGGGCCGTGGCATCTTCCGCCCAAAACGCGAAGGCGGCCGGTGTGGACGGGCTTATTCATTTTCAAAAAAGAGCGGTTAAGGATCTTAGTCATCCTAAGAAATACGGCTTTATCATCACGAACCCGCCGTACGGCGAGCGGCTTAAGGATAATGAGGATCTTCCGGCCGTTTATAGGGATTTCGGCGAGAGCTTTTCGAGGCTGGACGATTGGTCGGCCTATGTCATAACCGCTTATGAGGACGCGGAAAAATATTTCGGCAGAAAAGCGGACAAGAATCGGAAAGTATATAACGGAATGCTGCGGGCGTATTTCCTGCGATTTTCGGGTGCCAGACCCCCGAAGCGCGTAAACGAAGGAACGTGACCTGCGGGGAATATTTCGCGGGTGGCTGTTTAAAACTTCCCGGCCGTCGGGACGTGACATTGAAATGACATATCCGGGGTCACGTTTGTACCGGTGATTAAAAAAAGCCGCGGCGGCCCTAAAAGAGACTCTCCGGAAGTTTTAAATCGCAAGTGATATTACGGTTGGTCGGCGCTACGCCCTCCCACACTTCATCCTCATATTGGGAGGGCAAACGAACCTTTTTCACCGGTATGTAAGCAGGCTGTGGAGAATGACACGTATGAGTGACAGAATAAAGATCATATTCGCGACAGGCAACGAAGATAAGATGAGAGAAGTTCGCGAGATAATAGGCGAGGCAGAAATCCCGGTCCTTTCCATGAAAGAGGCGGGGATTAACGCCGATATCGAGGAAACGGGCCGAAGCTTTGAGGAAAACGCGCTAATAAAGGCGAGAGCGGTCGCGAGTGTCCTTAAAAATGAGAAAAATCTTCCGCACGATGATGAAACGGACACCCGCTATATCGTGATGGCGGATGATTCGGGGCTCGTGATCGACGCCTTAAACGGAGAGCCCGGCATTTATTCCGCGCGTTACGCGGGGCATGATACACCTTACAAAGAGAAAAACGCGTTAATCATATCGAGACTTTTTGGTATTCCGGATGAAAAGCGGACGGCACGTTACGTCTGCGCGATAGCGGCGGTATTTCCGGACGGCGCGGAGGAGACTGCGCGGGGGACCATGGAAGGAAGTATAGCGTATGAGCCCGCGGGCAAAAACGGTTTCGGATACGACCCCATTTTTTATGTCCCCGAATATGACCGCACGGCGGCCGAGATTTCTCCCGATGAGAAAAACCTGTTAAGCCACAGAGGAAAGGCCCTGCGGGCGATGAGAGACATAATCCGCGGGCGCCGCGGCGTGTGAGGCTGAGGCAAAAATCGTCCCCGGTATCGGCCGAAAAGAGAGATTTTTCGCATTATCGATCGTATGCGGCGAAACAGCCGTGCCGGGATTTTAAAAAGAACCCATGGGAGGTAAAGCAGATGAAATGTCCCTATTGCGGCAATGAAGACACGAAGGTTATAGATTCGAGGCCGACAGAGGATAAGACGGCTATCCGCAGGAGAAGAAGCTGCGATGACTGCGGCAGGAGATTTACCACTTATGAGCAGGTGGAGACCATACCACTTATCGTTATCAAAAAGGACGATACAAGGGTGAGGTATGATCGCGCGAAAATCGAGTCGGGGATTTTACGAGCCTGCCATAAGCTTCCGATACCGGCGGAGGAGATTTCAAACGCGGTAGATGACATAGAAAGGGAGATCTTCAGCCGTGAGGCGCCGGAAATATCCTCTCGGGATATAGGCGAGATCGTGATGGAGCGGTTAAAACAGTTAAATGAAGTCGCCTACGTCAGATTCGCCTCCATTTACCGCGAGTTTAAGGATGTAAACACATTTATGGCGGAGCTTAAAAAGATACTTAAGGGACAGGGCTGACGGGCGCGTGCGCAGGGCATTCGGCCGCTTTAAGAAGCGCGTTTACGGCATTTGTGACGGTGACGGCGCGTGGCGTGCCATTTTAGGGCGGCAAAAGCTCACGGACCCAAACACGCGCAGACGGGGGTAAGAAATTTGAGACTCATATCATGGAACGTGAACGGACTCAGAGCCTGCGTGAAAAAGGGATTTGCGGATTTTTTCCGGGAAGCGGACGCCGATATTTTCAGCGTGCAGGAGACCAAGCTTCAGCGCGGGGATATAGATTTGCGTACGGACGGATATTCGCAGTTTTGGAATTACGCGGAGAAAAAGGGTTATTCGGGCACTGCCGTATTCACGAAAAAAGAGCCGCTTAATGTCGCTTACGGGCTGGGTATCGCCGAGCATGACCGTGAGGGCAGAGTGATCACTTTGGAGTATGAGAATTTCTATCTGGTAAATGTCTATACCCCGAACTCGAAGGAAGGACTTTTAAGGCTTCCCTACAGGCTCGAGTGGGAGACGGCGTTTCTGGAGTATCTTAAGAAACTGGAAGAGAAAAAGCCCGTCATTTTCTGCGGCGACTTAAATGTCGCTCATAGGGACATAGATCTTAAAAATCCCGGAAGCAATCACAAAAACGCGGGTTTTACGGATGAGGAGCGCGGGAAATTCACGGAGCTTTTAGATGCCGGCTTTACTGACACGTTCAGATATTTTTATCCGGACAGGGAAGGCGTCTATTCATGGTGGTCGTACAGATTCGCCGCGCGGGAGAAAAACGCGGGGTGGCGGATCGATTATTTCTGCGTTTCGCGCTGCCTTGAAGGCTCTCTTACGGATGCGGGGATAATGACGGACGTCATGGGCTCGGATCACTGCCCGGTGTGGCTGGAACTTAAGGAAGGATAAATCGCGCAGTCCGGCCCTTACGATCAAAACCGTGTCCCCGTGTCTAATATTTGTGCCTCGCAGGCGCCGTCGCCGCCCCGATACGGGAATCAATCACCCTGTGTACCCGTATTTAATATTTGTGTATCACAGACACCGGCGTTTTCGTCAAATCAAAAAACATGGCGGAGGATTAGAACGATTAGAGCGTTCTGCATGTTTTCCCCACCCGCAGGATCTCGTCGAGTATGCGATCCGCCACATCATCCTTACTCATGAGGGGCAGGCGGACCTCTTTGTCGCCTGTTATTATCGTCACTATATTGGTATCGGAAGCGAATCCGGCGCCGGGCACGGCGATACTGTTCGCGACTGTCATGTCGAGATTTTTTTCCCGCATCTTCTTACGGGCGTTTTCCTCCACGTCCTTTGTCTCCATGGAAAATCCGCAGAGAAACATATCGCCGCGGCCCTTTTTCATTTCTCCCAAAGCCGCCAATATGTCGTCGGTGCGCGTAAGAGTGAGGTTCAGCTCTTCATCTGTCTTTTTGATCTTGTCGGAGGATATCTCTTTCGGCCGATAGTCCGCCACGGCCGCAGCTTTTATGAAGACATTATTATCATCGGCCTTTGACATGACGGCGTCAAACATCTCTTTCGCGGTATTTACTTTTATGACATTTTCGACAAACAGAGGCGGCTTTATGTTTACGGGACCGGTTATGAGCGTCACCTTCGCCCCGCGCATGGATGCGCGACGCGCGATGGCGTAACCCATTTTCCCGGTAGAGCGGTTCGTGATGAAGCGTACCGGGTCAATTGGCTCGGCCGTGGGACCCGCGGTTACGAGAAGCCGCATTCCGGCAAGATCCTGCTTAAACGCCGCGTATCGAAGCACATATTCAAGCAGTATGTCAGGCTCCGGCATCCTTCCCGCTCCGTCATCGCCGCACGCCAAATGTCCGCTGTCCGCTTCGATCACGATGAAACCGTAGTCGATGAGTTTTTGGATATTTGACACGGTGGCGGCATTGCGGTACATCGCGGTGTTCATGGCGGGAGCTATTATCTTCGGACAGTCGCAGGTAAGGATAGTGGTAGTCAGCATGTCATCGGCGATGCCGGAGGCCATTTTCGCGATGACATCGGCGGTGGCGGGAGCGACTATGACGGCGTCGGCCTGTTTGGCGAGCGCGACATGCTCGACATTGTGCGTAAAATCGCGATCGAACATACCGGTTATGCAGCGGTTGCCTGTCAGGGTCTCGAAGGTGACGGGGTTTATGAAATTCACCGCGTTCGCGGTCATGATGACGTGTACGTTACATTCCTTACGAACCAGCATACTCGCAAGCGCCGCCGCCTTGTACGCCGCTATGCTGCCCGATACACCGAGAAGTACGGTTTTTCCTTTTAACATACGCTTCCTCCTATCCGCCGATACGATCCTTTGACCCGCGTTGTCTCCTGCGCGGCGAGTCACGCTTTTACGTGTCCCGTTACATTCACGCCGCGACATGCTTTTTACGCGTCCCGTTACATTCACGCCGCGTCACGCTTTTACTGTCCCGTTATATCTTGCGCCGCGCCGAACGGCTTCATCTTACAACAAACGGCGTGAAAATGCCACAGCGACTTCGGGGCAATCGCGTGAAAGCTGTTGAACGACGGCGCAAAAATAAAGTATAATGTCACGGGAAAGTTTGAAAGTACACTTCCAAAACTACCTTGATGACGCGCCTTGGCGCGTCGGAAAAGAGGAAAGTATGAGAAAAATCGAAAGCTTCACCGTCGATCATTTAAGGCTCATGCCGGGCCTTTATGTTTCAAGGACAGACAAAAAGGGCGACGCAGAGGTTACCACGTTTGACCTTAGGATGACGGCGCCGAACCGCGAGCCTGTCATCGACATGCCGGCGTTACATACCATCGAGCATCTGGGAGCCACGTATCTGAGAAACAGCGGGAGAAAGGATGATATCGTCTATTTCGGGCCCATGGGGTGCCGCACGGGCTTTTATCTCGTGATGTTCGGGCATCTTTCGCCCGGAGACGTGTGTGACCTGATAACGGACATGTGCGATTTCATAATTTCTTTTACGGGAGACATACCAGGGGCAAAGCCGGCGGAATGCGGAAATTATTCCGAGCAAAATCTCCCCATGGCGAAATATTACATAGCGAAATACCGGGAGAGTCTTATAAACGACAGAAATTTCGAGTATCCGGGGCAGGGCGGCGGAAACGCTTAAAGAAGAGAGAAAGAAGAGGGAAAAGAGGAAGATATGTCCGTGAAAATAACCGTCACGATGACTGATTCGGTAATGTTTGATTTTTTGCTGCGTCATACGTATTCCAGACCGAGCGGCATAATGTCCGCGATCTTTACCGTCGTCGCTCTTGCGCTCGGTATCGGAAACTGCGTGAGAGGCGATGTCGGAGGGGGCATACTTTTACTTATCGTCGCGGGTCTCTTCCTTACGATGCCTATAAGTCTGCTGCGAAAGGCCAAAGCTCAGGTAAAAAGAGTGTTCGCCCTGCCTTTGGAATATGAGATTAGCGACGCGGGCATTACCGTGCGTCAGGGCGAGCGGGAAGAGACGACGCCGTGGAGCGCTATAATGAAAGTCGTCGGCACGGGAAAGAGCGTGATTATATATCTAAACCGTATGCGGGCGTTCGTATTGCCGAAAGAATCTATCGGGGAAAATTACGGCAGGTTAAGGGAAATTATCCGCGCCGCCCTTCCGAAAGAGAAAATTAAGATAAGATAGTCGAAAAAGAGGAAGTCATGGCAGGTAAAATATCCGGCGAATCATCGGTATTTGAGACCCGCAGCGCGAAGGAGACTTATGATCTCGGAAGGCGATTCGGGGAAAATGCCTCCTCCGGCGAGATTTACGCGCTTTACGGTGAACTCGGGGCTGGCAAAACGGTATTCGCGCAGGGATTCGCGAGCGGCCTTAATATCACGGAGCCGGTTACAAGTCCCACATTTACGGTATTGCAGGTATATGAGGGCGGACGGCTCACACTGTATCATTTTGATTTATATCGCGTGGAAGATGAGTCCGAGATGGATGAGATCGGGTTTGACGAGTATGTGTACGCGGACGGCGTCGCCCTCATAGAATGGCCGCTACGCGCCGGAAGCCTCTTACCTAAGAAGCGTACGGATGTTTACATAAAGACGGATCCTAAGCGGGGTTTTAACTGCCGGGTGATCACTATAGCCGTGAAGGGAGAGTAAAGGATGCGTATTTTGGCGCTGGATGCCTCGGGGCTTGTCGCCTCGGTGGCCGTCATGGATGAGGGGCGTACCGTGGCGGAGTATACGATCGATTATAAAAAAACACATTCGCAGACGCTCCTTCCCATGATTTGCGAGATATTGAAAATGACAGAGACCCCCCTTTCGTCGACGGATGCCATAGCGGTTTCGCAAGGGCCGGGATCGTTTACGGGGCTTCGCATAGGCGCGGCGACGGCCAAGGGACTGGGACTCGCGTTAAATAAACCGCTTATACAGGTGCCGACGCTGGAAGCCATGGCTTATAATTTATACGGATATGCGGGCCTTATCTGTCCCATGATGGACGCGAGAAGGGAGCAGGTGTATTTCGGTGTTTACGAGTTTGCAGACGGTAAGCTTACGGTGATTCACGGGCAGGACGCGGCGCCGGTTAGGGAAGTGACGGCGTTATTAAACGGCACCGGCAGGAACGTGATATGCTTGGGCGACGGGGCGGACGCTTACGCGGGGCAGATCAAAGATGAGATCCGTGTGCCGCTTGATTTCGCGCCCGCGGGTTTAAACAGGCAGCGTGCCTCTTTGGTGGGGAAGGTCGGCATGCTGTATTTCGCCGAGGGCCGGGCGGTGCCGTCATGCGAATTTAAGCTCGATTACATAAGACCCTCTTCGGCGAAGAGGCAGGCCTTTGTATGAGCGGTCGGACAGGTATGAACGTTTGGACAGGTCCTGTCGTCTCGGAGGGTGAGGCGGATGAGATCGCCTCCCTTGAAAAAAGGATATTTGCCGATCCGTGGAGCTTTAAGGCAGTTTACGACGCCGTGAAGGATCCGCGGGCCATGGTTCTTTCCGCGAAAGAGAAAGGCCACGTTATCGGGTATTGCCTGATTTATTTCGCCGCGGACGAGGCGGAGATGGCGCGGTTCGCGGTGAAAGAACTTTTCCGGAGGCAGGGCGTCGGGCGAACGCTTTTTAACCGCGCCGTAAAGCTTCTTGCGGAAAAGAACGTAAAGCGCGTATTTCTCGAGGTCAGGGAAAGCAACGCGGCCGCGAGGGCGTTTTACCTTTCAAACGGTTTTACGGCTGTCGGAAGACGGAAGGGATTTTACGCGAAACCCGAAGAGGATGCAGTATTGATGCGGTATGATATCGTAAACGTGATTTAAGGAGTTTTTTATGCTGGATGTTTGTCTTTTGGGCAGCGGGGGTATGATGCCTCTTCCGTACAGGTGGCTGACGTCTCTGATGGTGAGATTAAACGGGAGCAGTCTTCTTATCGACTGCGGGGAGGGGACGCAGATAGCGATCAGGCAGAAGGGCTGGAGCGCGAAGCCTATCGACGTCATCTGTTTCACACATTATCACGGGGATCACATAAGCGGGCTTCCGGGACTATTGCTTACGATGGGAAATTCCGACCGCACAGAGCCCCTCACGCTTATAGGGCCGAAGGGGCTTGAAAATGTGGTAAATTGTCTTCGTGTCATAGCGCCGGAGCTTCCTTTTAGGCTTCGTTTCGAGGAGATCACCGGACCCTGCGCGACTTTTGAGATGAACGGATATCGCCTTCGCGCGTTTCGCGTGCATCACAATATCACCTGCTACGGATACAGCATAGAGATCGACAGGGCGGGGAAATTTGACGCGGACAGGGCAAAGGCGCAAGAGATACCGCTTCCTCTCTGGAAACGTCTGCAAAAAGGCGAGACGGTCAGGGAGGGGGGAAGCGTTTTCACACCCGACATGGTGCTTGGCCCCCCGCGCAAAGGTATCAAGGTGACTTACTGCACGGATACGAGACCCGCCAAATCCATCGCCGAGAACGCTTCCGGGTCGGACTTATTCATATGCGAGGGCATGTACGGGGAAAAGGATATGGAAGAGAAGGCGGCCAGATACAAGCACATGACTTTTTATGAGGCGGCCTCACTCGCGCGGCAGGCCGACGTAAATGAACTTTGGCTCACGCACTACAGCCCGTCGCTTACGAGGCCCGAAGATTACATGGATGATGTAAGACGGATCTTCCCGGCGGCGAAGGCGGGGAAGGATAGGATGAGCGTCACGCTGGATTTTAAGGATTCCTGATTTTGGGGGAAACGCTGTTCGTGAGAGGATGAAGATGACTGACGCGAAACGGGATGACATTTACATATTGGCGATAGAGACGTCGTGCGATGAGACGGCGGCGGCGGTCGTTAAAGACGGGCGCGAGGCGCTTTCAAATGTGATATCATCGCAGGTGGACATTCATAAACTGTACGGCGGAGTCGTGCCGGAGATAGCTTCCCGCAATCATCTGGAGCGGATAGACGCGGTGATAAGCGAGGCGCTTTTTGAGGCGGGCATGACGCTTGATAAGATAAGCGCGGTCGGCGTGACGTACGGGCCGGGACTCGTGGGAGCGCTCCTTGTGGGAGTGGCCGAGGCCAAGGCGATAGCCTACGCCCGGGGACTGCCTCTTGTCGGTATGAATCACATAGAAGGGCATATAGCGGCGAATTATATAGAGCATAAGGATCTAAAGCCGCCTTATATGTGTCTGGTGGTATCTGGAGGGCATACGCATCTTGTCCGGGTAAATGATTATACGGACTTTACGGTGCTCGGAAGGACGAGGGACGACGCCGCTGGCGAGGCTTTCGATAAAGTGGCGAGAGCGTTGGGACTTTCATATCCCGGAGGGCCCGCGATAGATAAGCTCGCGAGGGAAGGCGACGCCGAAAAGATTTCATTTCCGAGAGCCAGAGTGGACGGCTCCTCATACGACTTCAGCTTCAGCGGTTTAAAATCCTCCGTGCTTAATTATCTTAACGCCGCCCGCATGAAGGGAGAAACCGTAAACACCGCCGACGTGGCGGCTTCGTTTCAAAAGGCCGTGACGGATGTGCTGGTAAGTCATACCGTGGAGGCCGCGAAAGAGTACGGTCTGTCCGCGGTAACTTTGGCGGGGGGTGTTGCGGCAAACAGCGCTCTTCGCTCCTGCCTTAAAGAAGCCTGTGATAAGGCGCATCTTACGCTTTACTGCCCATCCCCCGTATATTGCACGGACAACGCGGCAATGATAGGAGCCGCGGCTTATTATGAATATATAAACGGAACCCGGCACGGATGGGATCTGAACGCCGTGCCCGGTCTGAAACTCGGGGAGAGGTAACAGGCGCGTACGGATAAAGTGTATGATATATATGATGTATGATATATATGAAAGGGTCTGCAGCGGATATGAAAGATAATACCCGCGTCGCGGTAATCGTCGCGGCGGGGCGCGGAAGACGTATGGGAGGCGATATCCCGAAGCAGTTTTTAAAACTCGCGGGGCGGGAAATTCTTTCCTACAGTCTGAAGGCATTTCAGGATTCGCCTGAGATCGACGGTATCATACTGGTTGCTGAGCCGGGAGAGGGCAGCCGCTTCGCACGCGATATCGCCGAGAGATACGGCATTACGAAATTAAGATGTATCGCGGACGGCGGCGCCACAAGACTTGAGTCGGTGTATAACGGTCTGCTTTCGGCGCCGGATAACGGATATGTCTTTATACATGACGGCGCGAGGCCCCTCGTAAGCGAGGATATAATTAAGAGAGCGTATGAGGCGGCCGAGCGATATGGCGCCTGCGCCGTCGCCGTTCCCTGTAAGGATACCGTAAAGCTCGCGGATGATGAAGGCTTTGTCGGAGAAAATTTGCGGAGAGAAAACGTGTGGATTATGCAGACACCGCAGGTTTTTAAAACGTCAATGATAAAGGAAGCCTACCGGATGGTCGCGGGCGAGGCGGAGTCATATCGCGCCTTCTTCGGGTTAAATGAGGATTCAGCGAAAATTTACACTGACGACGCCACTGTGGTCGGGAAAATGCTTCACGCGCCGGTGCGCCTCGTGATGGGATCTTATGAGAATATCAAAATAACCACACCTGAAGACATGGCCGTCGCAGAAGCTATCTTGAAAAGCCGAGAACCGTGATAATCACGCGGGCTTTAGTTTGTGAGCGACAGTCGAATTCGACGCCGAAGCCTCCCTTCCCTTATACATGCTCACGGCGCGGCGCGTATGACAAA
>CAYLRF010000020.1:18453-26452 GCA_964385995.1 uncultured Faecalimonas sp. | reverse complement strand
GGAGTCCGGATACAGATTCCGCTACATTGAACTGATTAACGAGGTGCTGTCGGCGCTTGATACCTTGAGTCTGTTTCGAGAATGTGATTCCAAGGCGGATATGATCGGACTTATCCGCACAAAACTTGAAGAGGCAAGCGGAGAACTGCGAGATATTCAGAAAAAGCTTAATCATGATGATTTCACGATCATCGAATATGAGAAAATTCAGAAGAGCTTTTCATTCCAACGTCTGACGCAGGATTTCTTCGACAGATTTAATGAAGTCATATCGGAGGGAATCAGCCGGCTGGAATCGCTTGATGCTCTGGACGATACAGACATGGATCTGACAACATTTTGCGCAGAACAGGGACTGGGTGAAAACAGCCGCAAGATAAGCATTAAAGTAGAAAAGGATGAATTTGATGTAGAGGATGACTACATCTCCATCAGTGTGCTTGGTGACGGCGAACGAGACGAACGCTTCGATAAGAGCAGATTTGACAGGATGGTCGCTGTCGTAAACGAAGCGGCCGGAGGCATTATTGCGGATGAGAGTAAGGCCGAAATATTACTTCGCGGCAGTCGGAAGTTTGAACTGTATTTTGAGAATGTGAGGCTCAAAGGCGATGCCTTTAAGGCGAAGACTCTGGCTGTTATAGATGATTTAACCCGTACAGATTCGGATCTCTTTATTACATGCGACGGGGTTGTCCCCGTAAAACGCGGCAAAGTGGATCGTCTTCGCAGGTTTGACAGGATTGAATACCGGGGAAAGAGCATCAAGCTCGGTTGGCCGGATGAATATTCTAATGCGGCTGTTAATCCGGGTAATTTGTACGCACTTCTGGAGACACTGAAAAAGATCAGGGGAAGATAAACCGCCCTACCGCGTTCCTACCGGCCGGATATCCTTTATGGAATATTTCGCGATGTATCCGTTTATAAGCGCGGCGGTTTTTTCGCAGCCGGCGTACACATTACACTGCGTGTAGGTGTCCTTTGTCGTCTCGACGCTTATACTCGCGACAATCGGGCTGCTTACCCATTCATCATATGTAATCTTTTCAAATTCATCCAGATAAGTGCCGATAAGGTCATTGGCTTCAGCCTTCGTAAGCGGCACTGGTACCGTGAAGAAATCATCGCCTATAAGTACCGTGCCGATATCATTCAGGTCCCTGCCGTAGAGCGGGCACAGAGCGTACTTATATTCCCTTGTGGTAAATATATCGTTTACGAGCCCGATGTTTTTTTCGATATCGATGCGGTAACGCCGCTGCGTCTTAAAACCGTTCTTTAATCTGTACTCCACATGCATATTATACCGTACGTCTTCATCGGAGCCGGTCGTGGACTTTATGGCGTCCTTCGCGAGAAGATGAGCTTTTTTAAGATTTTCCCCGGTAAGCCCCTGAAGCGCGGCGACACGCTGCGTTACCACCGGATAGTCTTCTAAGACAAATTGGACGGCCATGGAGTCAAGACTGCTCTCACGGGGCAGATATTCGTCAAAACGAAAATCGGTTATCCAAAATGCCGCCGTAAATATAAGTGACGCCGCCATGCATATAAACATCTGTATCTTATGGGTGAGGAGCGCTCTTATGTCAAACTCGAAAACGCTCTCGATGATCCCGTGCGCGAGAAACGCGGTAAGGATGATTGCGGTTACAATTAACAGCCTGTTTTGCTTCGTAAGCTCTCCTATGTAGAGCCCGGCGTAGAGTGAGAGAGGTATCACTAGCATGATGCGAAGTACGGGTTTAAGTTTCGGAAAAGCGATGGCGCTTCCCGCCGCTTCGCCCGGACGTATTTTTATGAGAAAACAGTCGATGATACCCACAGTGACTATGATAACCGCGAGGGCGATAAACGCCGCCGCGTGTTCGCCCGCCGCCCAGTCTTCGGCGGAGGCGTCACACAGCTTTACCGCGGCGCCCACAGGTGAGAAATAACTAAACACGCTCCAAATTGAATTTTCCTCAAGGAAAGTCTTGAAATAGGCTCCCTCAAACGCCGGTATCAGAGATCTTACAAAAATCGGGAAATATCCCGCGAGGATTCCGAACATGCCGACTGCGACCACTGAATTTCCCGTAAGAGTCATGGCAAGGATCGCCGTAAGGAGGGTGGCCGTAAAGACAAGCGCCATGGCAAGCACGGTCCACATTGAATTTATAAGATACACGGCGCGAAACTTCGCGAAGTTATTTATAACTATCAGCTCCAGAGCGCGGCACACCAAAAACGGGATGAAGAAAATAATGCCGCAGGCCGTAAGACGCACTCTTAAGGCGAAGAGTCTTGTGACGGGAAGCGAGCCGAAAAAGTCTGTCTGCCGCGATGAGTGCATATAGCGAAAAAAATCATATCCGAGTAACAGCGCGACGCCCATGACGATAAGGGATATCATAAGGCCGGGATTTACGACAAATAATATCTCTCTCTCAAGATCAAAATCAGTGTTTTGTACGCTTAAGAATGAGGTAATGAGTTTGATAAGGAAAATTACGCTCACCGCGAACGCCGAAGCGGCGTGCGATTTTAATTCCCCCTTAAGCGCCTTATGAAATGAGACTTTGCATGTCATATCCCGCTACCTCCGTTTCGCTGATAAATATTTCTTCCAATGAGAGAGGAAGAGCCTCGAAGTAGACGGGATTTAGCGCGGTAATGACAGACGCGACTTCATTCCCGTCTCCCCGAACCGTCAGGGTAAGAAGATTTCCCTGACGTGTCATCTTTAATACGTCAAGCGTTTCGCGAAGATATTCGTCATGCTCAGAGGGCAGCACGCATTGCACCTTCGTGAGATTAAGCTTCATGTCGTCTATGTCTTTTGAGAGCAGCACACCGCCCTTATGTAAAAGACCTACGTGATCGCAGACATCCTCAATCTCTCTTAAGCTGTGTGAAGCTATAACCGCGCTGAAGGGCCTTGATCCGATCTCCTTCGTGATTAGGCTTTTTATCGTCTGCCGCATGACGGGATCAAGGCCGTCGAACGTCTCGTCCAAAAAAAGATAAGGCACATTGGCGCAAAGTCCCAGGAGTATGGAGATCTGTTTTTTCATTCCCTTTGAGAATGTTCTTATCTTACGAGTGTAACCGAGATCGAAATTCGTAAGGAACGATCTGAGTCTCGGCTCGTCAAAATCCCGATAGTAATATTTATAAAACCGCGCGAGATCCGACGGCGTGGCGTTCGGATAGTAAAACTGATCGTCCGAGACATAAAAACATTTGGATTTCGCGCAAGGATTGTCCCACACCGGTTCCCCGTCGATGTCTATAAGACCGTCATCCGGCTTTATGACCCCCGACATCATGCGAAGCAATGTGCTTTTTCCGGCTCCGTTTGTGCCGAGAAGGCCGAAGATTACGCCTTCGTTTATACCTAGCGACACACCGTCTATGGCCGTCACATCGTTGTATTTTTTATGTACGTCGGATATCCGTATCATAAATGCTCCTTTCAGATTTCAGGCCTCGCTGCATAAAATATCATCCCCGCCGTCTGATTTTGCGTTATGCCGTACGCGTATATTCTATAATTTGTTTCATCACGGCAGATAGTGTCATGCGCCGGGCAATCACTCGATACAATACCTGTATATTGCGGATTACTTTTGCAAAACCTGCGTTTTTCTCATCTCTCATTCGAGAAGATTGGAGGGATTTAACTTATATACATCCGCCACACGCGCGGCGGCTTCCTCATACGGTACGGCAAGATCCAGACAGGCTGCCGCCTCGTTTTCAAGTCTCTTTAAGGCCTGATTTCGTCTCTTGATAATGAGACTGTCGTCCTGCCGCACGAAACTTCCGAGGCCCTTTACGGAGTAGATGTAACCTTCACGCTCAAGCTCAGCGTAGGCCTTCTGAATCGTATTCGCGTTTATGGCAAGTTCGATCGCGAGCTGTCTCACCGACGGAAGCTTGGAGTCCGGCGCGAGCCCTCCGCTTAAGATGAGGTCTTTGAAGCGCTCGGCGACCTGCTCATATAAGGGACGGGCGTCCTTACGGTCTATGATAATCAACGGGCGTTTCCTCCTTTTCTCATCTGTATCGGTGTATCGGCGCATACTGTACTAACCGTACCAGTACAGTTATTATCGCGCGCGCCGCAAAGTCTGTCAATGAAATTTTTAAAATCTCTGGTATTTTGTCCGAGCATTGGATATAATGCCTTTTGTGGCGGCGGTATGCTCGTGTTTTCAAAGGAGAGATGAGATGAAAAAGTTTTTGGCGGAGTTTAAAGCATTTATCAGTCGTGGGAACGTGATTGACATGGCGGTCGGCGTCATCGTCGGCGCGTCTTTTAAAGCCATCGTGGATTCGTTGGTAAACGATATCATTAACCCCATCTTAGGTATTTTCGGCGGCAAAGATTTCAGCGAATTTATGATACCGCTTCCGGGGGGAGGTACGATAAAAATCGGAAGTTTCATAAACGCCGTTATCAACTTCCTTATCATGTCGCTTATCATATTCTGTATCATCAAATTCATGAATATGTTTCATGATAAGTTTTCGAGAAAGAAGCCCGATGTGCCGGCGCCCACCACAAAGATCTGCCCTTATTGCAAGAGCGAGATCCCCATTGACGCCACGAAGTGCCCTCACTGCACATCGGACGTGGAGTGATAAATAAAGCGCCATACATAAAGCGCCGTACGATTTGCGTTTAGTCAAAAGAGGGGTGGATCCGCCGCGCCTTATATGTCTTGCTGATAAGAAAGTTTGTCGGTGATTTCGGCAAACTTTCTTTTCACGTGATGCTATTGACAGGAGTTCTTAAACACATGTATAAGCGGGTGCTTTTAGACCTTGACGGCACACTTGTCGATTCGGGCAGGGGTATCACAAATGCCGTGATGTACGCATTGGATAAGATGAACATACCGATTCCCGACAGAAATGAGCTTTACCGCTTTGTCGGACCGCCGATTTCGGAGTCGTTTAATAATTTTTTCGGCCTTTCGGGAGAGGAAAATGACAGGGCGGTAAGACTTTACCGGGAGTATTACCGCGAGAAGGGCTTATTTGAGGATGAAATCTATGACGGGGTACCAAAGCTTCTTATAAGGTTAAAGAGGGCGGGACTTACGCTAATACTCGCGACAGCGAAACCGCGGGAATTTGCCGAGAGACTCCTTCGTCATTTTGACTTTTTTAAGTATTTCGACCTTATAGTCGGAGCCTCGATGGATGCCTCGCTTATCCGAAAGAACGACATAATCCGACGCGCGGTGGAGGCGGCCGCCGACCTTAAACCTTACGGAGCCGCTTGCGGCGGGGGAAAATCGTCAGGCAAACCCGATCCGGGCGAAAACGAAGTCGGAGCGACTGACACCGTGATGGTAGGCGACAGAGACCTTGACATACTGGGCGCGAAGGCCGCGGGCATTGATTCCATAGGCGTTTTATACGGCTACGGAAGTTATGAGGAGATTAAAAATGCCGCTCCGACCCACATCGCGAAAACTGCCCGGGAAGTGGGAGATATACTGCTTTCGACTTCAAGTTAAAGGAGAAATATCCCGTGACAGTTTTTTTTGAGGATGAGGGAGATGTAAAGCTTCCGGTTAAGTGCGAATCCGTCGCGAAAAAGGTGATAAGCGCGGCGGCCGCGGCCGTCGGCTGTCCGTATGATATCGAGGTAAATCTGCTTCTTACCACGGATGAAAATATCCGCGTGTTAAATAAGTCGTATCGAGGCATGGATAAAGCGACGGACGTGCTTTCTTTTCCGATGACAGAGTATGAGAGTCCCGCAGATTTTGAGGGGATTTATGACGAACCGGACGCGTTTGACCCGGAAAGCGGGGAGCTCCTTCTGGGGGATATCGTCATTTCCAAGGACAGGGTGATGGCGCAGGCGGCTGAGTACGGACATTCTGTGACGCGGGAATACGCGTTTCTCATAACGCACGGCATGCTTCATCTGTTCGGATATGATCATGTGACGGAAGACGATCGTCTTACGATGGAGACATTGCAGGAGAGTATTTTGCGGGATTTACGTTTTACGAGGTGCTGATATGCGGGGAGAAAAAAACAACGGTTTCCTTGTGCAGGGCATGATTTTGGCCGGCGCGGGGATTTTAACCAGGCTCATCGGCATCATATACCGTATCCCCGTAAACAATATCTTAGGCGACGAGGGGCAGGGCTTTTACGGCTGCGCCTTTTCCATATATAACATAGCGCTGCTTCTCACATCCTACAGTCTTCCTGTAGCCGTAAGCAAGCTCGTGTCGGCGAGGATCGCAAACGGCGAATACCGCAACGCTTCACGTCTTCTTAAGTGCGCACTTTTGTTCGCTGCCGTGACAGGCGCGCTCGCGGCGGCTCTTGTCTTCATATTTTCCGACGCGATAGCGGACGGCGTCATGAATCTTCACTTAAGCGTCTACGCCCTGCGTGTGCTGGCCCCGGGGCTTTTTATAGTGGCGGTGATGGGAGTGCTTCGCGGTTTTTTCCAGGGAATGGGAAGCATGATTCCGACCGCCCTGTCACAGATAGCGGAGCAGATCGTAAACGCGATTGTCAGCATAATTGGCGCGAGCTACCTCATAGAGATAGGCAAAAAGGCCGAGGCCGCGAAGAAAAACCACTCTGTCCCCGCCGCATACGGCGCCGCGGGCGGGACGCTGGGGACAGTGACGGGAGCTTTGGTGGGACTCGCCTTTCTTATATTCGTCTTCGCGGCGTTTTACCCGACGTTTAAAAGAAAAGTTACGCGTGACATATTTACGAGGCGTGAAAGTTACGCGTCGGTATTTAAGACGCTTACGTATACTGTCGCTCCCGTCATGCTGAGCACCGCCATTTACAACATAAGCGACACGGTCGATCAGGGAGTCTTCAGCAATATCATGGCCGCGCAGGGGCACGGCGAGAAAGAGATCGCGAGCCTTCTGGGGATGTTCACGGGCAAATACAATACCATGATAAATATCCCCCTTGCCATAGCGAACGCTCTCGGAGCGGCTCTTATCCCTTCTCTTACCGCCGCTCTCGCGACGGGGAGCAAAAAAAGGGTAAACAGAAAAATAAATACCGTGCTTCGCTTCGTACTTATCATCGCCATACCGTGTTTCGTGGGTTTTCTGGTCATGGCGGAGCCGATTCTCGATTTGTTTTACGGAGGAAACATAAAGCTGCCCGCAACCATGCTTCGCATAGGGGCGATAAGCGTCGTCTTTTACGCGCTTTCCACAGTGACAAACGCCGTCCTTCAGGGGATCGACAGGCTCTCGGCGCCCGTAAAGCACGGAGCAATCTCATTCGCCGTGCATGAGGTCGCGCTTATCATTATGCTGGCCGGCTTTAAATGGGGAATATACGCGGTGGTGGTCTCAAACATCATATTTTCCCTTACCATGTGTATCCTAAACGCGAGAACGTTAAGGAAGGCTACCCGCTACCGTCAGGAATTATGGCGGTCGGTCGTCTTGCCGCTTTTTTCCGCCGGCGTGATGGGACTTGCGGCTTTTGCCGTAAGCAGCTTTTTAAATCTCATATTCCCGAAGGGCGTATCGACGGTACTTTCGATCCTTGTCGCCGCGGCCGTCTATGCCGCCGTGCTTTTAAAGTCGGGCGCTCTTACCGCGGGAGAAATCTCATCTTTGCCGTACGGAGAGAAGATATGCGCTTTTCTGGAAAGGGCGCACCTGTTAAAGGAAAAGGCATGATATGACGAAAGAAAAGATAACGGACTTTTCCGATACGGAAACGAAATCCGATATCAGAAGACGCGTATCGGCGTTAAGAGACGGTATGAAAGCCGCAGACGCACGTCTAAAGAGCGCCGTAATAACGGGTAAAATCATAAATCATCCGTTATTTAAATCCGCGCGGGTTATTTACTGTTACGTAAATAAGGGCAGTGAAGTCGCGACGCGCGATATCATAAAAGCGGCGTGGGACGCGGGAAAGGTCGTCTCCGTGCCGAAGATCGTGGCGAGTGATTCGAGGGACGCCTTATCTTCAGGTACGCGCCGGGATG
>CAYLRF010000020.1:6622-18353 GCA_964385995.1 uncultured Faecalimonas sp. | reverse complement strand
GGTACGCGCCGGGATGAGATGCGGTTTTTCAAGATAGAAAGCTTCACAGATCTTGCCCCCGGAAAATTCGGCGTTTGTGAGCCGATAGAGGGGTGCGCTCCCGCTCCGATCGCGGATCTTGTCATCATGCCGGGCGTAGCCTTTGATAATGAGTGTAACCGCGCGGGATACGGGAAAGGTTACTATGACAAATATCTGGGGAAATATTATAAAGAGTGTTCCGACAGCTGCCGGATCGCGGCATTGGCTTTTGATCTGCAGATTGTAAGTCACATTCCGGCAGATGATTTTGATATCAGGCCGGACATAGTCATTACCGAGACTCGGGAAATATCGTAAAGGAGACATCACTTTCTGCCGTGACATCATACAGTGATACGCGTTCGCGCCGGAACTTGAAAAAATAAAATCTCCACTCGAAAAAATAAAATTCCCGCGTCACGGGTAAGGAAACGGATATGCGTGAATTTTCTCACACTGATTTTAAAAATAATATCGCCTGCGATACCGCGGAAAATTTCGGTACGGGCGACTTTAAAAGTTCGTTTGAAGGCGGAAAAAGCGTCCGCCTTTACGGCACAGATGACCTGCCCCCCGAAACGGAGCCTGAGAGGCAGTATTATTTTATCGGCGAAGCCGCCCGTTACGCGGACGAAAGATGTGCCGCGACGGGAAGAGGCCTTACTTATCACGTCATTACATTCGGCTGTCAGATGAACGCGCGTGACTCGGAGAAAATTCGCGGCATACTTCGGGCCGCTGGATTTTGCGAAGCCGCCGGGGAAGAAAAAGCCGATATCGTCGTCATAAATACCTGTACCGTAAGAGAGAGCGCGAACACGAAGGTGTACGGGACGCTTGGCCGCCTTAAAGCCGCCAAAATCAAAAATCCCGACATGATTATCTCCGTCTGCGGCTGCATGACGCAGGATATGAGTCAGGCGCGTTACATAAAAGAGCATTACGGCTTTGTGGACATCATATTCGGCACACATAATATTTACAAGTTTGCGGAACTTCTCATCCGGCGTATAAAAACCGGCAAACAGGTAACCGAGATTTATAAGGACGCGAAGGAAACGGTGGAGGCTCTTCCCGCTGACAGGAAATATCCCTTTAAGTCCGGTGTAAATATCATGTACGGCTGCGATAATTTCTGCAGCTATTGTATCGTCCCGTTCGTGAGAGGAAGAGAGCGAAGCCGAAGGCCGGGTGATATTATCGCCGAGATAGAAAAACTTGCCGCGGGCGGCGTGAAGGAAGTCATGCTTCTCGGGCAAAATGTCAATTCCTACGGGAAAAATCTCTCTGATTTCGACGGAGATCTTACTTCGAACGGGATTGAACGGGAAAGTCCCTCGCCCGCGGATTCGTCTCCCGTGACATTCGCCGACCTTTTGCGTCGGGTCGCCGAAGTTCCCGGCATAGAGCGCGTGCGCTTTATGACGTCCCACCCCAAAGATCTCTCGGACGAACTCATAAAGACCGTCGCCGAAAACGATAAAATATGCAAACACATACACCTTCCCCTGCAGTCGGGAAGCAGCGCCGTATTAAAGCGGATGAACCGGCATTATACCAAGGAGGAGTATCTTGCCCTCGCTGATAAAATAAGAAAGGCCGTTCCCGACATTTCCCTTACGACCGACATCATAGTCGGCTTTCCCGGCGAGACGGAGGAAGATTTTCGCGAGACGCTTGACGTGGTGAAAAGGGTGCGGTTTGATAACGCGTTTACGTTCCTGTATTCGAAGCGTAACGGCACGCCCGCGGCCTCGATGCCCGATCAGGTGCCGCGCGATGTCGCCAAAAGAAGATTTGACGAACTGCTTTCACTCGTACACATGACGGCAGAGCAGTCGGCCGCGCGAAGAGTCGGAAGAGTGGAAAAAGTCCTTGTCGAGGAGCGAAATTCGCACGATACATCTCTCATGACGGGAAGATTATCGGCAAACACCCTCGTGCATTTTCCGGGTGATATAAGTCTTATCGGCGAAATCGTTCAGGTGCGCATAACGAAATCCATGGGGTTTTATTACATGGGTGAATTGACTTTTTAGGCCGCTGTGATACACTAATCGGGAATGCGGTGGGGAAAAATCCTACCGTGCGTTTTAAATTTTTCCAAACCGGAGGTGTCTTATATGAGTAAAATGAACATTGACTGGTCAAACCTGGGATTCGGATACATAAAGACGGATAAGAGATACGTATCCGAATACAGGGACGGAAAGTGGGATGAAGGGCGTCTTACGGATGATGAAACCGTCGTCTTAAACGAGTGCGCCGGAGTGCTTCAGTACGCTCAGACAGTCTTTGAGGGACTAAAGGCCTATGAGACGGCAGACGGGCATATCGTGACATTCAGGCCCGACTTAAACGCCGACAGGATGACGGACAGCGCGAAGAGGCTTGAGATGCCGCCGTTTCCCAAGGAGCGTTTCCTTGAGGCAGTGGATAAGGTGGTGGACGCGAACGCCGATTACGTGCCTCCTTACGGTTCGGGAGCCACTCTTTACATACGACCTTATATGTTCGGAACGAATGCCGTGATCGGTGTGAAACCCGCCGATGAATATCAGTTCAGACTTTTCGCGACACCGGTAGGTCCTTATTTTAAAGAGGGAGCAAAGCCCATCATAATCAGAGTAAGTGACTTTGACCGCGCGGCTCCGCACGGCACGGGACACATAAAAGCGGGGCTGAACTACGCCATGAGTCTTCACGCCATCGTCGACGCTCATAAGAAGGGCTTCGAGGAAAATATGTATCTTGATCCCGCCACGAGGACAAAGGTCGAGGAGACGGGCGGCGCGAATTTCATATTCATAACGAAGGACGGGACGCTGGTGACGCCTAAGTCCGACAGCATACTTCCATCCATCACACGCCGCTCGATCTGCCATGTAGCGAAAGAATATCTGGGCATCAAGGTCGAGGAGAGGCCGGTTTACTTTGATGAGGTGAAAGATTTCGCCGAGTGCGGTCTTTGCGGCACGGCGGCGGTTATCTCTCCCGTGGGAAAGATAGACGATCACGGGAAAGTCATCGCGTTTCCGAGCGGCATGGAGAAGATGGGGCCCGTGACGCAGAAGTTATACGATACGCTTACCGGGATCCAGATGGGACGAATCGAGGCTCCCGAGGGCTGGATACGGGTGATAAGATAACCGGGAGAATACTTACATGAGAGATGTCATGGTTCGGGCCACGGGCGCGGACGGTATGGTGAGAGCGTTTTCGGTTTCCACGAGACAGACCGTGGAAGACGCGAGAAGGGCGCATTGCACGAGTCCCGTCGTGACGGCCGCGCTGGGAAGACTTCTTTCTGCCGGAGCGATGATGGGCGGGATGTCAAAAGGCGACTTGGATATCCTCACATTGCAGCTTGCCTGCGACGGACCGATAAAAGGCATGACAGTGACGGCTGACGCGCGCGGCAACGTAAAGGGATATCCCGTGACGCCGTGCGTCATTTTGCCCGCAAGCCCCAAGGGGAAGTTGGATGTCGGCGGCGCGGTAGGTAAGGGGACATTAAGCGTCATAAAGGATCTCGGGCTTAAGGAACCGTACATCGGACAAATCGAACTCGTCTCCGGCGAGATAGCCGAGGATCTTACGTATTATTTCGCTAAATCCGAACAAATCCCTTCGTCGGTAGGCTTAGGCGTCCTCATGGAAAAGGATAATACCGTAAAGCAGGCGGGAGGCTTTATAGTACAGCTTATGCCGGGCGCGGGAGAAGAGATCATAGAAAAGCTGGAGGAAAATATCTCCCGAGTCACGTCGGTAACCGATTTACTCGATCGGGGAATCGGCGCCGAAGGGCTTTTAAGGGAAGTTCTATCCGGTATGGAGCCTACGATAACGGATACCCGGCCCGTTAGATTTTACTGCAACTGCTCGAAGGAAAGAGTGACAAAGGCGCTTTCCGCCATAGGAAAAGAAGAACTTCAAGATATGATCGACGACGGGAAACCCATAAACGTTCACTGTCATTTTTGCAATAAAAATTACGAATTTTCCGTAGAGGAGCTGAAAGATATAAGTGAGGGCCGCGCCGCCTTGACATGGGGCAAAAGTGAAGGCCGAAGGCAGTCCCGCGCGTCGGAAGAGAGGGAATCGTGAAAGACGGATTTATCAAAGTCGCGGCGGTTACACCCGAGATAAGGGTGGCCGATGTCGATCATAACGCTCGCGTGATATGTAATAAGATCCGCTCCGCGACAGATCTCGGCGCGAAGATAATCGTCTTTCCCGAGCTTTGTATAACGGGTTACACATGCGGCGATCTTTTCTTTCAGGACGCTCTTTTAAACAAATCCCGCGCGGCGCTTAAAAATATCGCCCGTGAGACGCGTGACGCCGACGCCCTCGTATTTCTGGGGCTTCCTCTCGCGGTAAACGGGAAACTTTATAACGTCGCCGCCGCCTTAAACCGGGGCAGGATACTCGGGCTTGTAAGTAAGACTCATTTACCCAATTACGGCGAGTTTTACGAGATGAGACAGTTTACGCCGGGACCTGACAGGGCGAGGTTGATTTCTTTTGATGATGATAATTACGATTCTTCCCGGGCTGAAAGT
The DNA here is from genome assembly GCA_964385995.1 of uncultured Faecalimonas sp. Classification (GTDB taxonomy): domain Bacteria; phylum Bacillota; class Clostridia; order Lachnospirales; family Lachnospiraceae; genus CAYLRF01. The sequence goes on along the minus strand of CAYLRF010000020.1, from coordinate 13,767 downwards.
CTGATTCCTTTCGGGCCGGGCCTTCTCTTTGAGTGCGATTCGGTCCGAAATCTCATCGTCTCGGCTGAGATATGCGAGGATCTTTGGGCTCCCGCGCCTCCCGGTATAGGAGCGGCGCTTGCGGGTGCCACTGTTATCGCGAATTTATCCGCGAGCGATGAGACTCTCGGAAAAGACAGTTACAGAAGGGATCTCGTGAAGGGCCAGTCGGCGCGGCTTATATGCGGTTACATATACGCGAACGCCGGTGAGGGAGAGTCTACCACCGACATGGTTTTCGCGGGCCAAAACATTATAGCGGAGAACGGGCGCGTGCTCTGCGAGTCCGAAAAATACCGCTCCGGCATCGTAACTACCGAGATCGACGTGGACAGACTCGCGTCGGAGAGGAGAAAAAACACCGCTTTTCGCGCCGCGGCGCTTTCTTCGGAACCTTTGCGCATGCCCTTTACGCTGGGGACGGAGAAGACGTCTCTTACAAGAACTTTTCGCCGTACGCCGTTCGTGCCGGATGACGGCGAAAGACGCGGTGACGTATGCAGGGAGATCTTCACCACTCAGGTCATGGGCCTGAAAGGGCGTCTTTCTCACACCGGCATAAAAAGGGCCGTCGTCGGCATATCGGGAGGTCTTGACTCGACGCTCGCGCTTCTTGTCACGGTCAGGGCGTTTGACATAGCGGGCCTTGATCGAAGCGGTATAGAGGCCGTCACCATGCCGTGCTTCGGGACCACCGACAGGACACGCAATAACGCGCGAATGCTCGCTAAAAGCCTTAAAGTCACTCTTCGCGAGGTAGATATCGGCGAATCGGTAACTGCGCACTTACAAGACATAGGACACGATATATCCGTTCATGACGTGACGTACGAGAACGCGCAGGCAAGAGAGCGCACTCAGGTACTTATGGATATTGCGAACGAGACGGGAGGAGTCGTCATAGGTACGGGCGATATGTCGGAGCTTGCCCTCGGGTGGGCGACTTATAACGGCGATCACATGTCCATGTACGGCGTGAACGCGTCGGTGCCAAAGACGCTGGTTCGGCATCTGGTTTCCCACTTCGCCGCGACCTGCGGCGACGACGATCTTAAAAAAGTACTCGACGATGTGCTGGATACTCCGGTAAGTCCCGAGCTTTTGCCTCCGGATGACGGTAAGATCTCGCAAAAGACCGAGGATCTCGTGGGACCTTACGAATTGCACGATTTCTTTTTGTACTACGCGCTTCGCTTCGGATATCCGCCGAAAAAAATATACAGGATCGCGAAGAAGGCGTTCGCGGGCGTCTATGACGATGATACGATTCTTAAATGGCTCAAAATATTTTACAGGCGTTTCTTTTCGCAGCAGTTTAAGCGCTCGTGTCTTCCCGACGGTCCGAAGGTGGGTACCGTGGCGCTCTCGCCGAGGGGGGATCTTCGTATGCCGAGCGACGCTGCCGCCTCGCTGTGGCTGGAAGAGATAGGGGAAATCCGGGACCCTTGACGTTTGCGGAGACCTGTGTTAGAATCTGGTAAAATTTCAAAGGCAGAGTAGAGGTCTGCGCGTGAAGTGCCGGTCGGACGGGGAGTTGGCGACCGGACGAAAAACGAAGCATCCGTCGTTTGCGGTGCCGGCCTCGCATCCCGCTGCCGCTCATGACAGAGAGATGACGCCTCATCTTAAAAATACCTGCTGTGTGTGGCTGTTTGGAAAACTGCCGCAAAGGAGGTATTTTTATTATGGAAAACAGTAAGGCGGCATTTAAAAAAAGGCTCAGTACGCTTATCATCACTGCTCTTTTAATCGCGCTGGGCATAGTACTCGGGTATTTCTCCATTCAGGTGTCCGACAACGTCAAGATCGGCATTTCCTTTGTCGCAAATCAGCTCGGCGCCATGATGTTCGGACCGGTTGTCGGCGGCATAATGGGCGGTATCGGAGATATTTTAAAATTCATCATAAAGCCTACGGGCGCGTTTTCTCCGCTTTGGACGTTAAACGCCATAGTAGGCCCCGTGATATACGGCTTTATACTTCACAAAAAGCCCCTGACCTTCGAGCGTGTCTTCGTGTCAAAGGCTGTGGTGGCGGTAGTGGTGAATATCGGTATGCACTGCCTGTGGATGAAGCTTTTGTACGGACAGGCTTTTCTCGCGGTTCTTCCTACCAAGATCGCGCAGGAAGCGATACAGGTGCCTGTTCAGTCCGTTATCTTTTACTTTTTCGCGAAGGCCGTGAAAAAAGCGCTTCCGGCGGCGCATATTCCGGGGACGGAGGATCTGATCTTATGAGCCGTGCCGACGACATATTTATCGGTATGTGCCGTGACATCATAGATAACGGCACGGATACAGTGGGAGAGAAGGTGCGCCCCCGATGGGAGGACGGAACGCCCGCTTATACCGTGAAGAAATTCGGGGTGGTAAACCGCTACGACCTCTCGAAAGAATTTCCGGCGCTGACCTTAAGAAGAACCGCCATAAAAAGCTGCGTGGACGAGATCCTTTGGATCTGGCAGAAAAAGTCAAATAATATCCGCGATCTTCATTCTCATATCTGGGACAGCTGGGCGGATGAGGACGGCTCCATCGGAAAGGCCTACGGTTATCAGATGGGAGTAAAGCATGCTTATCCCGAGGGGCCGATGGATCAGGTCGACAGAGTCTTATACGATCTTAAGACGAACCCGTACAGCCGCAGGATCATGACGAATATGTACGTCCACGAAGATTTGCATGACATGCGGCTTTACCCTTGCGCCTACAGCATGACATTTAACGTGACAAAGGATAAGGATACAGGCGGGCTTATTTTAAACGCCGTCTTAAATCAGCGCTCTCAGGACGTTCTTACGGCGAACAACTGGAATGTGTGTCAATACGCTGTCCTCATGCACATGCTGGCACAAGTATCGGATATGCGCGCGGGGGAGCTTGTCCACGTGATAGCGGACGCTCATATTTACGACAGGCATATTCCGCTCGTTAAGGAACTTATCTCACGGCCGACTCATCCGGCGCCCGTGTTTCGCTTAAATCCCGATGTAAAGGATTTCTATGAGTTTACGCCCGACGACGTCACGCTTACAGGTTACGAGACAGGCCCGCAGATAAAGAACATACCGGTCGCGGTTTAGGCCGGTGAAAATTTGCGGGTAAACCTCCGAAACTGCCTTATGACGCGCCAAAGCCCGTCGGAAAAGAGGAAAGCATGAATCTCATAGCCGCGGTTGACAGTAACTGGGCAATCGGAAATAAGGGAAAACTTTTGATTTCCATACCTTCCGACATGAAATATTTCAGACAGATGACGGAGGGTAAGACAGTAGTCATGGGCAGAAAGACCCTGGAGAGCTTCCCGGGCAAAAGGCCCTTAAAAAACAGAACGAATATAGTTCTCACGCGAAACGCCTCCTTTCACGCTGACGGCGCCGTCACGGTCACGTCGCTTGACGAACTTTTCGGGGAGCTTAAAAAATACAGTGACGGCGACATATTCGTGATCGGCGGCGAAACCGTATATAAAGAGCTTCTTTCTTACTGCGATACGGCCTATGTCACAAAGATCGAAAGAACTTACGAGGCCGACGCGTATTTCCCGAATCTCGATACAAATACCGAATGGGCACTCGCACGCGAAGGATCCGAACAGACATATTTTGACGCGACTTATAAATTCACGGTTTATGAGAGGAGGCGCGGCGCTTAAGATGGAATCCTTAGAGGAACTCAGACGCCGGCTCGATATGACAGACGGGCAGATTATCGAACTTTTTCAAAAGCGAATGGATATCTGCGCCGAGGTGGGAGAGTATAAACTCGCGTCCGGCAGGAAAGTCTTTGACAAAGAGCGGGAACAGGAAAAATTGGACGCAGTCGCGAAACACGCGAAAAACGACTTCTACGCAAAGGGACTTAAAGAGCTGTTCGAGCTTCTCATATCCGTGAGCCGCAAATTGCAATATCAGCTGATCACGGAAAAAAGCGGCGGCACAAGACTTCCCTTTATGAGCGTTACAAGTCTTGACACGTCGGGGGCGAGGGTCGTCTATCAGGGCATGGAAGGCGCGTACAGCGAGGCCGCAATGAAGAAGTTCTTCGGGGAAAATGTCTCGGGTTTTCACGTCGCCACTTTTCGCGAGGCCATGGAGTCCATAGAAGACGGCACGGCCGATTTCGCGGTTCTTCCGATAGAAAACTCGACGGCGGGCGTGGTCGATGATGTCTATGACCTGCTCACGGAATTTGAAAATTATATAGTGGGAGAGGTGCTTCTTAAGATCGATCACGTGCTGGCCGCGCCGCCTGACGGCGACATGGACTCTGTCCGAGAGGTATATTCCCACCCGCAGGCATTGATGCAATGTTCGAAATTTCTTGACGAACATAAAAACTGGCGGCAGGTCGGCATGATAAATACCGCGAGCGCCGCCGAAAAAGTGTTTAAGGATAACGATAAGCGAAAAGCGGCCATATGCAGCGCGTACGCCGCTTCCCGCTACGGGCTTAAAGTATTGCGGGGAAATATCAGCCAAAGCCTGAAAAACACCACGAGATTCATCGTCGTCACCAATCAGAAGATATTTTTAAAAGACGCGAAAAAGATCAGCATATGTTTTGAGGCGGCGCACGAGAGCGGAGCTTTGTATCATCTTCTTTCGCATTTTATTTACAATGATCTGAATATGCTTAAGATTTTTTCCAGACCCATTGACGGACGCGATTGGGAATATTGCTTCTTCGTGGATTTCGAGGGAAATCTCGCCGACGGAGCCGTAAAAAACGCGATACGCGGGCTTCGCGAGGAAGCGATGAGCCTTAAAATTCTCGGGAACTATTGACAGATCGTAACGGTAAGGGATAAAGGTGAATATAAGGACATGATGAGAACGGGCGAACTTATCCTGTATGCGAATATGGAGCACGGCGACATTTTGACGGATATGACCGCCGTCGAAAGGGAGTGTGAGAAACTTTCGGACAGGCGGGAAGATGGCGGCGAGAATCATCACTCCGACGGCGGAGGTTTGCGAAAGCTTGCGGCGAGGCGTGACGCCGTGAAAGTAAGGCTTTATTCCTGTCTCGGACGCCTTTTTAAACTTGCTTCATCCTGCGGCTTTTCGGGAAATCTCTGGCACGCGTATCTTACATACCTTATCGTAAATCACGAAAATCCCTACAGCGCATCCTGCGAGATGACGGGCCGGGCATCGGGCGGCATAAACGACGTCGCCGCGCATGATTTTCAGATTTTTCACGAGCTTTTTTCCGTCGATTTCGCGGTTACCGAAAAATACCTCGAAGTAAAATTTACTCATCTTATAACCGATTACGAGGCGCCAAATGAACACGCCGCTTTATTTGATCCGGATATTGTAAGCGCGATATCGGATCTGTCGCGGCGTCTTTCGACGTGTCCCGACGCCGTCTCTTTTAAAGACGAAGTGACAAAATTCTACGGCAGGTTCGGAGCGGGCAAATACGGCCTTCATAAAGCGTTTCGATTAAGCGGCGCGCGAAGCGACCTTCCCCGCGAATCATCGTTAAGCGCCGGGATCCCTGTCATCTCCCCCGTAACCTGCGCGGCTTTCGTCACCCTGGATGACATCGTCGGATATGAATCCGCCAAACAAAAACTCATCGAAAATACAGAGTGCTTTATAAACGGGCGTCCCGCGAATAACTGCCTCTTATACGGCGACGCGGGCACCGGCAAATCCACCTGCGTGAAGGCGATCTTAAACCGATATTACGAAAAGGGCCTGCGCATGATCGGGATATATAAGCATGAGTTTAAGTATTTGGGCGACGTCATTTCCGAGATAAAAAACAGAAATTACAGGTTCATTATTTTCATGGACGATCTGTCGTTTGAGGAATTTGAGACGGAATACAAATACCTGAAGGCTGTGATAGAGGGCGGACTTGAGAAAAAGCCCGATAATGTCCTTATCTACGCCACGTCAAACAGACGTCATCTGATCCGCGAGACTTTTCGCGACAAGGAAGAATATGATGAGGATGTGCACGCGAACGACACAGTTCAGGAGAAGCTCTCGCTCGCGGCGAGGTTCGGCGTGCAGATTTACTTCGGTCGTCCCGGGAAAAAAGAATTTCAGCGTATAGTGACCGAGCTTGCGAAAAGAGAGGATATTTCCATCCCCGAGGATGAGATCCTTTCGCTCGCGAATAAATGGGAGATAAGCCACGGAGGCATGACGGGAAGGACGGCGCGTCAGTTCGTGGATTATCTGGCGGGTAAACTTATGTCCGCGCGTCAGTGAAAACTTAGGGCTTGGCTTAATCGGGCGCGATCTTAAGCCGCGAGATATCTGAGTCCGCCATCATGGAATAATTCATGTGGTATATGACGTATCCCGGCTTTTGACCGGCCGGTTTTTTTATGTGCTTTCTTTGGACGTAGTCGACCTCTGCCTTTCCCGAATCGCTGTTTTGACTGTAATGTGCCGCGAGACGCGCCGCTTCCTCAAACGTCCTGTCGGATATCTTCGCCCCGTTTGCCTTCACTATGACATGCGACCCTGGGCGGCCCTTCGCGTGAAACCACCAGTCGTCGGGGGAGGCGAGGCGAAACGTAATCTCCTCGTTTTGAAGATTGTTTTTCCCGACATATATGTGATATCCGTCGGTCGATATGTAGTGAAGGGGTTTGCTTTTCTGCGCGGCGTGTTTTTTTAAGTTTCTTATTTTTATTAATCCGGCTTCGGAAAGTTCCTCCTCGATCTCCGAAAGGTCGGCGTCGTCACGGGCTATCTCAAGAGATGTAAGAACCGACTTAAGATAATCGATCTCGCGTTCGGTTTCTTTTATAAGCGGCTCGATCGCTTCCGCCGTTCTTTTTTTTCTCGCGTACCGCTCGAAATATTTACCGGCGTTGGCGGATACGGATAACGAAGTGTCAATGGGGATGCTTACCTCTTTCCCGTTATAAAAATTAACGCAACGTAAGACCTCTTCACCTTCATGAAGACCGTAGCCGTAGGTATTTATAAGTTCCCCGAAAACCCTGTCGTCCTCGCGATCAAGGGTAGCGGAAAGTTCCTTCTCCTGAAGCGCCATTTTCCTTTCGCAGCGCTCCAGAGCCGTCTTAACGGTCTTCTTTAAATTCGCCGATTTTTGCGATATCCGAAGAGCGATCTC
>CAYLRF010000020.1:4626-6522 GCA_964385995.1 uncultured Faecalimonas sp. | reverse complement strand
TCTTAACGGTCTTCTTTAAATTCGCCGATTTTTGCGATATCCGAAGAGCGATCTCCCGCTCAAAGTAAAATGTCTTAATAAGGAGTGACACAGATGTATACGGGACTTTTTCATAACGATCCGAAAACCGCGAAAGCGGCACGCAGGAAAATTCGGCGGGCTTTGCGCGCTCGGCCGGATCTCCTTTTTTTTCATAATAGATAACGGGAGAAAAATTTTCGCCTTTAACCTTATCAAAGACGGATTGAAAAGCCAAAGAGAGCAGATCCGTATCTTTCCCGGAAAGAGTCCCGGCTTTCGCGTCAGGATCGATGCCCGCGATATAGGCGATCTCATCGGCCACCAGGGGGCTTATTCCCAGAAAACCTGTATACATGGCTTTAGAGAGCGAAAGATCATAAGGGGCGTTTTTAATCGCGGCCTTAAAGTCGTCGCGACTACAGGTCAGGGGATTTTTAACTCCCTCTTTTCGCGGGATAAAATACATCCTCCCCGGCAAAACCTCCCGCACGGAGCTTACCCTGAAAGATATATGTTTGATACTGTCGATAATTCGCTCCTTATCATCGCAAAGGATGATGTTGCTGTGTTTTCCCATAAACTCCGATATGAGATAATATACGCGCGGATCGCCCATCTCATCGCCGGAGATTATCTTCATTCGCACCGCTCTGTCAAAGTCAGGCTGAGTTATTTTCGCGATCCTTCCGTTTTGCAGTCGTTTTCTCATCGACATGCAAAAGTTCGGGGCGGTAAAGGGGGCTTTGCGGTTCTCATCGGTAAGGTATATAAGCGAAAGAGAGGCGTTCGCTGATATTACGAGACGCTTAACGCCAAGGTCTGTGTTTACGCAAAGGATGATCTCATCCGGCTCGGGCTGAGTGATCTTATGTATACGCGCGCCGATAAGATATTTTTTAAGTTCCGTGACCACGCAGGCCACCGTTATTCCGTCAAAAGCCATCTCGACCCCTTTTTGCGGCATACTTTAGTGACGTCATTTATCATTTAACACGTCATTTTTTAAGACGACCAGGGGATTATAACACCGCGCCGGCGTTGACGCAATTTGCCCGGAGTCTTATAATTACAATACCGGAGCGGAACTCGGGAGGCGCGCAGCGCCAAACAACCGTAATATCATTTCTGCCCCGACATCATCACACGTGTCCGGCGAACGGGAGCGGATTCAAAATATCAAGTGACGCGGCTAAATGCCCGCGGGAGGTTATCGATGCGAGAGGGTATACCCGTGGTTGTTTCGGGTTTTTCGGGGGCCGGCAAAGGAGCGATCACAAAAAGACTTGCAAGTGACTATGACAATTACGTTCTTTCCGTGTCCGCGACAACCAGAAAGCCCAGGGAAGGCGAGGTCTGCGGCCGCGAATATTTCTTTGTGGACGTCCCCGAATTTGAAAAAATGATTGCGCAAGGCGAACTGATAGAGTATGCTAGATATGTTGAGCATTATTACGGGACGCCGAAGGCTTACGTGAGCGATATGCTTCGGGCGGGTAAGGACGTGATACTCGAGATCGATATTCAGGGCGCCATGAAAGTAAAGGCATCCTTTCCCGAGGCAGTGCTTATTTTCGTTACGACTCCCGATGTAGCAACACTTAAGGAGAGGCTTACGGGGCGCGGGACAGAGACAGTGGAAGTGATAAACTCGCGCATGATGAGAGCCGCCGCGGAGGCTGAGGGCATGGAAGCTTACGATTACCTCATCGTAAATGACGATCTTGACGAGGCTGTGCGGGACGCTCACTTGGCAGTATGCGCGGAGCACTTAAGGATGTCGCGACACGCCAACTTCGCGGAGCGCATAACCCGCGAACTTCAAAAATACGCGAGAGGAGAAAAGAGCATATGATACATCCTTCTTATTCGGAACTT
>CAYLRF010000020.1:0-4526 GCA_964385995.1 uncultured Faecalimonas sp. | reverse complement strand
AAAAATACGCGAGAGGAGAAAAGAGCATATGATACATCCTTCTTATTCGGAACTTATGCAAACGGTAAATAAAGAAGCCGCGGGCGGAGAGACCGGGATAGTAAACAGCAGATATTCCATCGTCATCGCGACCGCCAAACGGGCGAGACAGATCGTGGACGGCTCTATCCCGCTCGTTCCCATAAAGGAAAAAGAAAAAGCGCTTTCGATCGCCGTTGAAGAGCTTAAAGAGTCGCAGCTTAAGATACTTAACGATGAGGATGACTTAAACCGTAAGTCATGAAGGTATATCTTGAGTCCTTAGGGTGCGATAAAAATCTCGTTGACAGCGAGAAGATGCTAAAGCTCCTTGCGGATCGCGGCCACATTTTGACGGATGACCCGGACGAGGCCGAGGCAGTAATCGTAAATACCTGCTGTTTTATCGGCGACGCGAAGCAGGAGAGTGTAGACGCCGTTCTTCGTCTGGCCGAATACAAAAAGGCGGGTACATGCAAGGCGCTCATCGTCACGGGTTGCCTCGCGGAACGGTACAGGGATGAGATCCTAAACGAGATAAAAGAAGTCGACGCGGTTTTGGGCACGGCTCATTTCGACAGGATAGCTGACGAGCTGGAGGCCGTCCTTAAAGGTAAGCGCGAGGTTCTGACGGGCGACATTGACGGAAAAGTCCCGCGAGGCGCCGGACGCGTCCTTTCGATGCCCTCCCACTTCGCTTATCTTAAAATAGCCGAGGGCTGTGATAAAGGCTGTACCTATTGCGTCATACCCAAAGTGCGGGGGCGCTACCGAAGCACTCCCATGGAGGATCTGGAACGCGAAGCCGCGGATCTGGCCTCACGGGGAGTAAAGGAACTCATACTCGTGGCGCAGGAGACCACGGTGTACGGCGTGGATCTTTACGGGGAGAAGAAACTTCCCGAGCTTTTAAAAAGACTGGCCGCGACAGACGGGATCGTCTGGATAAGGCTTCTTTATTGCTATCCGGAAGAGATTACCGACGAACTGATACGGGTTATCCGCGAAAATGATAAGATTTGCGACTATATCGATATGCCCATCCAGCACATAAGCGACAGGATATTAAAGCAAATGGGACGGCGCACATCCTCGGATGAGATAAGGCGGATTATCGTAAAACTTAAGGAGGAAATACCCGATATAGCGATACGGACGACTCTCATAAGCGGTTTTCCGGGCGAGACGCGCGCCGATCATTTTGAGCTTACGCGCTTTGTTAAAGAGACGGGATTTGACAGGCTCGGGGTTTTCGCCTACTCGAGAGAGGAAGGGACGCCGGCGGCGAAATTTTCGCGTCAGGTAAGCGAAAGAACGAAAGCGAGACGTAAGGATGAGATAATGAGAGTCCAGCAGGCCGTCGCATATAAAAAGAGCGAATCCTTTATCGGAAGAGAGCTTGACGCTTTGATCGAAGGTAAGGTTTCGGACTCGGACGTATACGCGGCGAGAACCTACAGGGACGCTCCGGATGTGGACGGTCTTATTTTCATCCGTACCGAGAGGGAGCTTATGAGCGGGGATTTCGTGCGGGTTAAGGTGACGGCGGCTAAGGGATATGATCTTGCGGGGGAGCTTTTGCCATGAATTTACCCAACAAACTCACGGTGCTTCGGGTTATAATGATACCCGTGTTCGTGGTCTTTATGATTACGCCCCTCGCTGACGGAGCCGGAAAATACGTGGCGCTCGCGCTTTTTATCCTCGCGAGTCTCACGGATCTTCTGGACGGCAAGATAGCGCGTAAATACAATCTCGTCACGAATTTCGGGAAGTTCATGGATCCTCTCGCGGACAAGCTCCTCGTGTGCTCCGCCATGATTTGCCTTATCCCCTCGGGCAGACTTCCCGTGTGGGCCGTGCTTGTCATCATCGCGCGGGAGTTTATCATCAGCGGATTCAGACTGGTGGCGTCGGATAACGGCGTCGTGATAGCCGCGAGCTACTGGGGCAAATTTAAGACCGCCTCTCAGATGGCCATGGTTATCCTTTTGATTCTCGACATAGATCATCCGGTTTATCAAATAATCTGCCGCATCTTCATCTTGTTAGCCGTGATACTTACTGTCGTTTCTCTCGCGGATTACATCCGGAAAAACCGCGCGGTAATATCTAAGGGCGGGTTTTGACGTGTCGGACGCCGATATGAGTACCGAGGAGCGGATAATACGTTACCTTAAGGAACGCGGCCTTACCGTCACGACGGCCGAATCGTGTACCGGAGGGCTCCTCGCGGGAAGACTCCTTGACGTGCCGGGCGCGTCGGCAGTTTATAACGAAGGGTATATTACCTACTCGAATGAAGCGAAGGAAAGGCTGCTCGGCGTGCCGCGTGACGTGCTTGGCGTATACGGCGCGGTAAGCGAAGAAACCGCGGCGGCCATGGCGACGGGCGCGTCCCGCGCGGCGGGGGCCTACGCGGCCTTAAGTACTACCGGAATCGCGGGTCCCGGGGGCGGAAGCCCTAAAAAGCCCGTCGGACTTATTTATATAGGCTGCGCAGTGGGAGAGCATATCGCCGTAAAGAAATGCCTCTTTCACGGGGATCGCGGTGAAAACCGCGACGCGGCGGTGAGAGCGGCCCTTAAATTTTTATGGGAAGAGCTTTCGGGACGGGAATCTTCGGAGTGATTTATCCCGGACGGTTTAGGTACGGAAATCCTCGGTGTGATTTATCCCCGACGGTTTCGGGCGAATGATAAATTCGGCTCTGTCTGTCGGAGGCTGTGGTTTACGGTTACAATGACGTGCGAATTTTTTTGAAAGGAGACTTTAAAAATGATTTATTCGCAGGAAGTGGAGACAATGTGTCCGGTCGCTATCGGGGCCAATCACGGACCCGCGCCGATTCCGGAAGAGGCTAAGTGGGTAAAGGCCAGGGAAATTAAAGACATTTCCGGTCTTGCACACGGCGTAGGCTGGTGCGCTCCCCAGCAGGGCGCGTGCAAACTGACGTTAAATGTAAAGGACGGGATCATACAGGAGGCGCTTATCGAGACTGTCGGCTGCTCCGGGATGACGCACTCGGCAGCCATGGCGGCTGAGATTCTTCCGGGCAAGACCATCCTGGAAGCGCTAAATACCGATCTTGTGTGCGACGCTATTAACACCGCCATGCGCGAGCTTTTCCTGCAGATAGCATACGGCAGGACTCAGAGCGCTTTTTCCGAGGACGGACTTCCCATCGGCGCTGGGCTTGAAGATCTCGGCAAGGGCTTAAGAAGTCAGGTGGGCACCATGTACGGAACGCTCGCTAAGGGGCCTCGTTATCTGGAGATGGCGGAAGGATATGTTACCGGGATCGCCCTTGATGAAAATGACGAGATCATCGGTTACAAGTTCGTAAGTCTCGGTAAGATGACTGACTTCATCAAAAAAGGCGACGACCCGAACACCGCCTGGGAGAAGGCGCAGGGACAATACGGACGTGTGGACGACGCGGTTAAGATCATCGACCCGAGGGAAGAATAGGAGGACAGGTAAAATGGCATTATTCGAATCGTATGAGAGACGTATAAATCAGATAAACGCCGCGCTTAACAAATACGGCATATCCTCGCTTGAGGAAGCGGAGAAAATCACGAAGGACGCGGGACTGGATGTCTATAAGCAGATAAAGAGTATTCAGCCTATCTGTTTTGAAAACGCCTGCTGGGCGTATATAGTCGGCGCCGCGATAGCGATTAGGAAAAACTGCAGGAAGGCTTCCGACGCCGCGGCGGCGATAGGAGAAGGCCTCCAGTCATTTTGCATACCGGGATCGGTGGCGGATCAGAGAAAGGTCGGCTTAGGTCACGGAAATCTGGGTAAAATGCTTTTGGAAGAAGACACCGAGTGTTTCGCGTTTCTAGCGGGGCATGAGTCCTTCGCGGCGGCGGAAGGTGCCATCGGTATCGCGGAGAAAGCGAATAAAGTCCGCAAAAAACCTCTTCGCGTCATCTTAAACGGCCTCGGAAAGGACGCGGCTCAGATCATATCCCGAATAAACGGCTTCACCTTCGTGGAGACCGAGATGGATTATTATACGGGAAAGGTAAAGGAGATAAGCAGAACCGCTTACTCGAAGGGCCTTCGCGCAAAGGTCAACTGCTACGGCGCGAATGACGTGACGGAGGGAGTCGCCATCATGCACAAGGAAAACGTCGATGTCTCCATCACGGGCAATTCCACCAATCCGACACGTTTTCAGCATCCTGTGGCCGGCACGTACAAGAAGGAACGTCTGGAGCAGGGAAAGAAATATTTCTCGGTGGCCTCGGGCGGCGGCACGGGACGCACGCTTCATCCCGACAACATGGCGGCTGGACCCGCTTCCTACGGCATGACCGATACCATGGGCCGTATGCACAGCGACGCGCAGTTTGCCGGTTCCTCATCCGTGCCGGCGCACGTGGAGATGATGGGCCTTATCGGGGCCGGCAACAACCCCATGGTGGGAATGACGGTGTCGGTAGCCGTTTCCGTCGAGGAAGCAGCGGCGGCGGGCAGATTTTAAAGAATGCCGCAAA
>CAYLRF010000019.1:0-27088 GCA_964385995.1 uncultured Faecalimonas sp. | reverse complement strand
GGCTTCATTTTCCCCGGCGCGAGAAGCGCCTTCTTCGCGGGAAGTTATAATATCCTCTCCCGGCGTGACTCCCTCTGCCGCGACCGTCACGCTTTTAAGGTCGCTAAAGCGCCTTATGTCATCCGTAAAGGGTCGGACGTTTACCTCTCCTTTCAGGCCGTGCGTAGAGGTTATCTCGCCTATTCTGAAATATTCTTCCATTATTCGCTTGCGACCCGCCCGCTTTTCCCCCAAAAGCGCTTCTCATGCGATCGCCCGGAGGCACGGCTTTACGGCACGCGCCTTAAGGCCCTAAAAGCAGCGGACAATTACAGTAAAGAAACACCGCCTTTTTCAGGCGATGTCCACTGTCACTTTCTTATCCTGTTTTACTGCCGCCGCCTTTACTACCTGACGAATGGCCCTCGCTATCCTGCCCTGCTTACCGATGACCTTCCCGGCGTCTGACTCTGCGACATGAAGTTCAAGCACCTGAGTGTCTCCCTGAAGACTTTCCGTGACGGTGACTTCCTCGGGATGATCAACCAGGGACTTAGCTATCACTTCGACTAATTCCCTCATAACCTGATTTTCCTCCGAATGAAACGCGCGGCCTAAACCACGCCCTGTATCTTAAGAAGCTTTGCCACGCGATCGGTCGGCTGAGCTCCGTTTGAGAGCCACTTTTTCGCCGCCTCGGCATTAAGCGTGATAGTGCTGGGTTCCGTCGTGGGATCGTAAGTTCCGATCTCCTCGATGAAATTGCCGTCCCTGGGAGCTCTGGCGTCAGCCACGACTATCCTGTAAAAGGGACTCTTTTTCTTTCCCATCCTCTTAAGTCTTATCTTAACCATCCTTCTTTGACCTCCTTTAAAGTCATTTGTTATCTTATTCCCGAAGATAAGCGAAAAGTATGAAAGTAAACTTTAGAAACTTTCTTAATGACTCGCAAAAGCGCGTCGTAAAAGAGGAGTACACGTTAAAACGGAAATCCTCCCCGCCCTCTCATACGACGCCCGCCCGTAAATGTCCCGGGGCGCTTCATGAGTTTTCTCATCTGATCGAACTGCTTTGCGAAGCTGTTTACGTCCGCCAAAGAGACGCCCGCGCCCTTCGCGATACGGTTTTTCCTCGACGGATTCAGTAACTCGGGATTTTGGCGTTCCTTAACCGTCATGGAGTAAATGATGGCCTCGGTCATCGCGAGCCGCTTTTCTCCCCCGTCCACGTCAAAGCCTTTTAACGCCGGACCGGTCATGCCGGGCATCATACTCATTACCTTGGATAATCCGCCCATCTTTCTCATCTGGCGCATACTCTCAAGGTAATCCTCGTAATCGAATTTCGCTTTTTTAAGCTTCGCGCTCATGGCGAGAGCTTTTTTTTCGTCTATACTCTCCCCGGCTTTCTCGATGAGGCTTAGGACATCACCCATGCCGAGTATCCTGGAAGCCATGCGATCGGGATGAAACTGTTCCAGATCCGAAAGTTTCTCTCCCATGCCGACGTAAAGAACGGGCTTTCCCGTCACGGCTTTTACCGAGAGAACGGCTCCGCCTCTCGCGTCGCCGTCAAGCTTCGTCACTATGACGCCGTCGATCCCTATCCTCTCGTCAAAGGTCTTCGCCGCGTTCACGGCGTCCTGACCTGTCATCGCGTCCACGGTAAGCACGGTCTGATAAGGACTCGCCGCGGCCTTTATCCTGCAAAGCTCATCCATCATCTCATCGTCGACATGAAGCCTCCCGGCTGTATCGAGTATGAGCGTGTCGTTTCCGTGACCTTCGGCGAACTTTACGGCCTCAAAAGCTATGTCGGCGGCGTCGCGGCCCGTACCCATCGAAAAAACCTCTACGCCCTGCTTTTCGCCTACTATCTTAAGCTGCTCCACGGCGGCGGGTCTGTGGACATCAAGCGCCGCGAGAAGAGGCTTCCTTCCCTTTGATTTTAATAGCCCCGCGAGTTTCGCGGAGGTGGTGGTTTTTCCCGCGCCCTGAAGCCCCGCCATCATGACGACTGTGACTTCGCCCTGCGGCTTAAACCTAAGTTCGCCCGTTTCGGAGCCGAGAAGCTTAATCATCTCCTCGTTTACTATCTTAACCACCGTCTGCCCGGGATTCAGACCTGTTATGACATCCTGACCCACGGCCCTTTCGCGGACGGCGGACACGAAGTCTTTTACGACCCTGTAATTTACGTCCGCCTCGAGAAGAGCCATCTTCACTTCCCGCATGGCGGCGTCTACGTCTTCCTCCGTAAGCCTGCCCCGGCTTTTAAGCTTCCTGAAAACATTTTGAAGTTTTTCGCTAAGGCCCTCAAATGCCATATTTCGCCCCGTTCAGACGCTCATCTCCCGCCGAAAACATAAAACCCATAATATCCAATTTGCCCGCGGGTGTCAAGAAATTTCACGGCGCCTCAGTCGTCCTCGTCAACCACGGTGTATGTGGCGCGTTTTCTTGCCATCTCATCGCTCGCCAGATATTCGTCGTAAGTGGTCACCTTATCGATGAGCTTTCCTCCCGGGACTATTTCCATGATTCGGTTCGCTGTTGTCTGCACGATCTGATGATCCCGCGACGAAAAGAGTATCACTCCCGGGAATTTTATCATCCCGTTATTGAGAGCCGTGATCGCCTCCATGTCAAGGTGATCCGTCGGTTCGTCCATGATAAGGACGTTGGCGCCCGATATCATCATCTTAGAAAGCATACAGCGCACCTTCTCACCGCCTGAGAGCACCTTCACCTTCTTTACGCCGTCTTCTCCCGCGAAAAGCATTCTCCCCAGAAAACCTCTGACATAGGTGACGTCCTTGTCATCGGAATACTGCGTGAGCCACTCCACGATATTGTCCTCATTTTGAAACTCGGCGGAATTATCCTTCGGAAAATAACTCCGAGACGTCGTGACTCCCCATTTATAGGTGCCCTTATCCGGCTCGATCTCGCCGGTAAGTATGCGAAAAAGGACGGTCTTGGCGAATTCGTTGCTTCCGACAAAAGCCACCTTATCTTCCCTGCCTATCGTAAAGGACAGATCATCGAGTATCTTTTCTCCGTCAATAGTCTTTGTGAGCCCCTCCACGGTAAGGACCTCGTTTCCTATCGCTCTTTGCGGCTTAAACTCTATGAAAGGATATTTTCTGCTTGAAGGCCTGATTTCCTCAAGCTCGATTTTTTCAAGCGCTCTCTTTCTTGACGTGGCCTGCTTTGATTTGGAAGCGTTGGCGCTGAATCTGGAGATGAATTCCTGAAGCTCCTTTATCTTTTCCTCTTTCTTGCGGTTCGCCTCCTTCATCTGTCTTATGAGAAGCTGACTTGACTCGTACCAGAAATCGTAATTCCCCGCGAAAAGCCTTATCTTCCCGTAGTCCACATCCGCTATCTGAGTGCAGACTTTATTTAAAAAATACCGATCGTGTGATACGACGATTACGATATTGTTAAAATTTATGAGAAATTCCTCCAGCCACGATATGGCGTCCATGTCAAGATGGTTGGTCGGCTCGTCCAAAAGCAGAATGTCCGGATTTCCGAAGAGGGCCTGCGCGAGAAGCACTTTGACTTTCTCTGAACCTTTCAGCTCACCGGTCAGTTTTTCCTGCGACGCGGGTTCTATGCCAAGTCCGGCCAGAAGCGTCGCCGCGTCCGCCTCGGCGTTCCAGCCGTTCATGCCGGCAAACTCCGCCTCAAGTTCGCTTGCCTTTATGCCGTCCTCCTCGGTGAAATCCTCCTTCGCGTACAGCTCGTCTCTTTCCTTCATCACCTCGTACAGACGCCTGTTTCCCATGATGACTGTATCCGTCACCTTAAAATCGTCATATTGGAAATGATCCTGTTTCAGAAATGAGAGTCTCTCGCCGGGAGTGATGAAAACCTCGCCTTTAGTCGGCTCCAGCTCACCCGAAAGTATCTTTAAGAAGGTGGATTTTCCCGCGCCGTTCGCGCCTATTACCCCGTAACAGTTGCCTTCCGTGAATTTTACGTTCACGTCCTCAAACAGCGCCTTCTTGCCTACACGCAGTGAAACATTGCTTGTGCTTATCATGATGATTACCTTTTATTTCCTTAAGATTTGATATCTCTTCCCGGGCATAAATCGTCTCTTTCATTTGCGCGTACGCTTCTAAAACGTTTCTTTCGATTTCAGGCGCAGAGGGGCGAACCAGCGGCGACCGGACGTCTTTTAAAGCTTACGTCAAAAACGCGCGGCGGTTATCACGTAACGCGCGGATAAAACCCCACCTTTTTTTGAACCTTGCGCAGGGTCTTTTCCGCGACGGCCATAGCCCTCTCGGCGTTTCTTTTTATTATTTCGTCAAGATAATCTTTATCTTTCTCAAGATCCGCGATCTTTGCCTGAAGGGGCCTTAAAACGGATACGACGGACTCGCCCGCGGCGGTCTTTAAATCGCCGTAACCTTTGCCCTCAAATTCCGCCACTGCCTCCGCGGGTTTCTTATCCGCGCACGCGCAGTAGATGTCAAGGAGATTTTTTACTCCCGGCTGATCGTCGATGTAGGAAACGTGACCCGCCGAATCCGTGACAGCCCGTCGGCATTTTCTCATGACGGTGTCGGGATCGTCGGTCAGATATATGCTCGCGTTCGGATTCTCATCGGATTTTGACATCTTCCTTGAGGGATCCTGAAGAGACATGATCTTCGCTCCCACGCTTCCCAGATACCCCTCGGGCACGGTGAAGACATCGCCGTATATATTGTTAAACCTTACGGCTATGTCCCTCGTAAGTTCTATGTGCTGCATCTGATCGCGTCCCACGGGCACGATATCCGTCTGATAAAGAAGTATGTCGGCCGCCATAAGAGCCGGATAAGTAAAAAGCCCGGCGTTTATGTTGTCGGCGTTTTTCGCGGATTTATCCTTATACTGCGTCATGCGGCTAAGCTCGCCCACGTATGTGAAGCAATTTAAGATCCACGCAAGCTCTGCGTGCGCCGGGACGTGAGACTGGATGAATATGCAGTTCTTCTCGGGATCAAGTCCCGCCGCGATAAAAAGCGTAACAAGCGATCTCGATCTTTTTCTTAAGACAGCCGGATCCTGCCTGACCGTCAGCGAGTGCATGTCCGCGACACTGTAAAAACAATCATATCCGTCGCCAAGCGCTACCCAGTTTTTCAGCGACCCGAGATAATTGCCGAGAGTTAAGTTCCCCGTCGGCTGTATGGCGCTATATAAAACTTTTTTCTCCCCTGACATGTGATTCTCCTTTTTTCGGAAAGCAGGGCCGATTGACTTTCGCGTCAGAACCTTAAATGCCGCCTACCCGCCGCTGCCCGCGATTTTTTTCGCTTCTTTTCGGTTTCTTAAGCACTTCGTTTTTTATATAAGAAAACGCGGCGTCTTCACCTTCATCCGCCAGCTTATGAAGACAGTTTTCAAGAAGCATCCTTGACTCGTCGTGAAGGATGAGAGCATCCTTACCCTTCTCGTAATATTCAAGGGGGCTCCTTTGCGTATAAGCGTCTTTAAGGTAGACCTTGCACGCCGCTATCCTGTCCATGAACATCTCTGCCACGTATTTTTTCGGCATACGCATCCCGCAGAGAGTCTTTCCGCCTATGGCGTAATCGATCCAGTATTCGAGATGGTGCTTATTTCTCCCTTTATGATGAAGCCACGCCATGGATACGCCCGTGGCTTCCTTCTCGGCGTTATTGGGGCTTCTCGTTCCCTGATAATATTTCGCGCCGACCGTAAATTCCACCGGGCTGTATTTGGACATGTCGTGAAGGATACCCTGACGGTAAAGGCCGACCCTAAAGCAACCTTTCGCCACAAGTATCTTATGCTTTGTGATGGTAAGAAAATGCCGCAAAGCTTTCATGTTACCGCGATTAACCACTGCTTAATTATAAATAACGCCGTCAGATGTACCGGATAAAACAAATAGAAAAACGCCCCGCATTTCGGCCCCTGCCTGCCGTTATGCAAGGATACGGGAATAAGGGCCATCGTCCCGAAGCTTTGAAGGCCTCCCGCCACGCCCACGTTCAAAAGGGCGATCGAAGCCGCTCTTATAAGTCTTCTTTCCCGAAAGACGTAAAAGCAAAGTATCATAAGGACGCCCAGGACCGAATAATCGCATTTTAAAAAATACGCCGCGGCAGCAAAAAGCACGGCCGTGAGGCACTTAAATACGACATGTCTTACGCGGGACATCACATACATCATAAGAAGCCCGATAAAAAGCGTCAAATAGACATTTTGAGCTCCCGACTCAAAGGGTTTGCCGTAAAAGAGCAGATCAAAGGGCACTTCGGATATGATCGCCAAAACACTCAGCCGCATGAGATACCTTTTGACGCTGCGCGTGTGATAAAAGCCTTCGGTCAGCTCATAGGCGAAAATGGGAAACGCGATCCTTCCGAATCCCCTGAGCGCCAAATACCATGCCGAGGAGGGACTTATAAACACGGCGGCGACGTGATCGCAAAGCATCGCGGCCGTCGCGATAAGCTTTAGGGTAAACGTGTTTATTCGAAAGGTATCCGCATTTAACCGCATGGGCGAGCTACCATGTGTCGGCGGGATATTCGCTTAAGTTGTCTTTTGTGATAAGTACCGACTCTATGATTGTCTCGGATTCGTATTTTTCACCCCGCATTATCGAAAAAGCCGTATCCGCCGCGGCCCGGGCCAGAGAATCCGGAAAAAGAGCCGCGGTGGCCGCGATCATCGAATCGCCTTTCGCGAGTTCTTTTTTGACGTCGGGAGAGCCTCCCGCTCCGTAGATAAGTACGCCCGTCGCGCCCGCTGACTTTACGGCGGCCAGCGCTCCGACCGCTATCTGATCGTCTCCGCACACTATGGCGACCACGCCCGGATGAGCCGCGAAAGCCTCGCTTACCTTTACCAGTGCGTCGTCCACGCTGCCGCTGGCGTCCACCCGGGCGACGACCTCAAAGCCCTTCTTCGCTATGGATTTCTCAAATCCCTTTATCCGCTCGCTGACAGAGCTTCGCGACGGACAGTCAACCACTATGATACTCCCGCCCTGAGGACATCTAAGCAGAAGATCCCCTCCGCAGAGACTTCCCGCCATGTCGTTATCGGGTTCTACAAAAGCGTCTGTCTTATCGTCGGATACGGCCTTCGCGTCGATATTTACCACGCGGATACCCGCCTCGTAAAGCTTATCAAGCGAGTCGCCCACGGCCTGCGAATCCACGGGCGCCAGAAAGAGAAGGTCTATGTCTTCCGCTATGAATTCGTCTATCTGTCTTTCCTGTTTTTCTGCGTCATAAGCCGCGTCCTTTGTGATAAGACTGCTTCCACCCGCCTCTATGCTTTTCTTTAGCGTGTCCCGGATCTCGATGTAATAAGGGTCGCTTAAGGAGACACAGTCAAGTCCGAACTTATATGTCTTTTTATCCGTATCCTGCTTCTGATCGTCTTTCGCTCCGACTTTATCCGTACCTTTCCCGCAGGCGGCAAACATTAAGATACCGATTAAAAAAACGGCCGCCATGAAGAAATTTTTCTTTTTCATCATTTCCTCTTTTCCGACGTGCTTTTGCGCGTCATCAAGGTAGTTCGGAAAGTTTACCTTCGAACTTAACCTTCCTTTTCCCTCGAAAAAACTCCCTATATTTTATGAAATTTTCCCGAAAAGTCAAGCTCATGAAATCTCATCCAGAAATCTTGAGGCCTTAGCCTTCTTTCCCTTTCTCTCCTTCGCGTAAGTAAGATACAGCCGCTTTTTCGCGCGTGTCATCGCCACGTAAAAAAGTCTTCTCTCTTCCTCGATATCGGCGTCAAGGACGGCTTTTTTATACGGGATCATTTTCTCGTTCACTCCCATGATAAATACGGTGTCAAACTCAAGTCCCTTACAGGCGTGCATGGTCATGACGTTTAAGGCGTCTCCCGCGTTGTACGTGTTTTGGGCGTCGCCTGTACCGTCCGTATCTTTATCGTCGCGGACCTCGCCCGCATTTTCCGCGAAGTTAATCCACTCGGGAAGAGATGAAAATTTTTCCGCGTCTTTTCCGATCCTTTCTGTTATACCGTCAAATTCGTCCTCTTTAAGTCCGCGCGACCTTAAATATTCGCCGAGGAAACCGTCATAATTCATCTTCTTTCTTATGTACCAGACAGCGGCGTAAGGAGCCGCGAGCGAGATATTGTAAAGATCCTCTTTAAGGATACGTATATTATCCGCGGCCGCGGGATCGATGACGTCGTACAGTTTTATAAGCGCGTCAAGATTTATCTTCTCACCGTCGATATCCTCCCGCGCGATCCCTCTTTCGGGGCGGTTCATGACTCTTAAAAAAAGTCCCCGCGACCTGTCGCCCAGTGCCATTTTCATGTAAGATACCATATCTTTTGCGATAAAGTGCCCGTAGATATCCGTCTTTTTTCCTTTCGTGCGAACGGGGATGTTATATTCGGCGCAGACCTTTGCGAAAGATAAGGTTCCGGCCGTCGTCCTCTGAAGCACCGCCATGTCGGAAAGGGAGACTTTACTTTTTGTCAGCTCTTTAATGAGCCGCGCGACGGCGGCATTTTCCCCGACGGCATCTTTAGCCCGGATGATTTTCACTTCTCCCGCGTCTTCGCCCGCCGAGATTATCTTCTTCTCGAATCTGCCCGCGTTTCGGCTTATGACGCTTGTCGCCGCGCGGGTAATATCCCTGTCGCAGCGATAATTTACGCCAAGAAGTATCCGCTTCGTCTCGGGATAATCGTTCGGGAAATTTAACATGATCTTCGGATCGGAACCCCTGAAAGAGTAAATTGACTGATCGTCATCTCCCACGACGAAAAGATTGCGAAGGGGCTCCGCGAGCAGCTTTATCACCTCGTACTGCGCTTTATTTATGTCCTGAAATTCATCGATCAGGATATACTTAAACTTCTCCCGCCAGAGATTAAGGACGTCACTACGGCGCGAAAACAGCTTTAAGGTCTGCGTCAGCATATCGTCAAAGTCAAGCTTTTTAAGATCCGCCCGTCGGTTTTCGTATCGCTCGTATATCCTGATGAATGTCTCCTTATCGCACGATAGCGGTTCGTAATCCTTAAGATCTTTAAGTGTGTTCTTTAAGGCAGAGATATCCGCCGCGAGATCGCTTATAAACTCCGCGGCGTCCTCATCCGGGGCGTCCGCCTCTTTCACTCCATCCCGCCTCGCGATATGATAAAGCATACGCTTCTTTTCATTTTCGTCCAAAAAACAGTCGCCCTTAAGCCTGTACGCCCACTTTAAGACAGAATAATAGACGCCGTGAAACGTCCCGATCGTAACCGGAAGGCTCCTTTCGCTCATGAGGTTAAGAAAGCGCCGCTTCATCTCTGAGGCTGCCGCCCTCGAAAAGGTGATGACAAGCATCTTATCGGGCGAGACGCCCCTTTCGGTTATAAGATACCTCATCCGCCTCGTTATGACGGCGGTTTTCCCGGATCCCGGACCCGCCAGTACCATGCACGGGCCGTTAAAATGTCTTACAGCCTCCGATTGGGCTTCGCTAAGCTGCATGTGAGATGCCCCCTTTTGACGTGAGGAAAAGAAATGAACTGAAGAATTTTAAGAAGTGTGAGTAAAGTTTTGTCGGCCGCGGATGACCGCGCGCGCGGATTTTCTCACCGCGCGTCGGCCCCTTTAAGCTTATCTATTCCCTTAACTATACGCGAGACGGACTCCTCCTTTCCGAGTATCTCCATTATCTGAGTCGCGCCTCCCGGGGTGCTCATCTTGCCCGAAAGCGCCGTTCTTATCGGCCACATGACAAATCCGATCTTATATCCTTTCCCGTCGGCATAGTTTTTCAGCGTCTCATAGAGCGCCCCGTTCGTAAAGTCATCCTGTTTTTTTATAAGCGGGAGAACATCGCTTAATACCGTAAGAGAACTTTCCGTATCCGTCTTCATTTTCTTATGCGTATACATCGACACATCGTAGTCGCAAAGTTCGTTAAAGAAATCCGTCATCGGCGCGATGTCGTCGAAAAGTTCTATCCTCGTCTTTACAAGCTCCGCGATTTTCTTAAGATCACAGTCCCTTTTTACCGCCTCCCTAAGGTAGGGAAGAGCGAGATCGTAAAACCGCTCAAAGTCCATGGCCTTAAGGTATTCGCCGTTCATCCACTTTAGCTTAACGGTATCAAACACCGCCGGCGCCTTATTTATCCTGTGATAATCAAATACGTCCGCAAGTTCTTCAAGCGAGAATATCTCTCTTCCGTCGGGAGAGCTCCACCCCAGAAGCGCTACGAAATTTACTATCGCCTCGTCTATAAAGCCCCGCGCCGTAAGATCCGCGTACGAAGAGTGTCCGCTTCGCTTACTCAGTTTCTTATGATCCGTGTCGGTTATGAGCGGGCAGTGCACGTATGTGGGAACCTCCCAGCCGAACGCTTCGTAAATGCGGTTGTATTTGGGAGCGGATGAGAGATACTCGTTTCCCCGCACCACATGGGTTATGCCCTGGAGATGATCGTCTACCACGTTCGCGAAATTATAAGTGGGATAACCGTCCGACTTTATGAGAATCAGATCCTCAAGTTCCGCGTTCGGCACCGAGATATCGCCGTAAATGACGTCATGAAAAGTCGTCTCTCCTTTCGTCGGCATGTTAAAACGGATGACATGCGGTTTCCCGGAAGCGAGATTCGCCTCGACCTCTTCTTTGCTTAAACCAAGGCAGTGCTTATCATAAGCGACTATCTCCTCTGCGCCTTCCTTTACCTCTCTTCGAAGGGTAGACAAGCGCTCGCTGTCGCAAAAGCAATAATAGGCGTCGCCCTGCGAAATAAGCTGCTTCGCGTACTTATCGTATATGCCGAGCGCTACCCTCTCGCTTTGCACGTAAGGGCCGCGCCCCCCGTCTTTATCCGGGCCCTCGTCATATGTAAGCCCCGTTCTTAAGAGCGTGTCGTAAATGACGTCAAGCGCCTCATCCACATATCTTTCCCGGTCGGTATCCTCTATCCGCAGAAGAAAATCCCCGCCCTCATGCCTGGCTATCAGATACGCGTAAAGCGCCGTGCGAAGATTCCCTACGTGCATCATGCCCGTGGGACTGGGTGCGAATCTTGTCCTTACCTTTGTCATAACGCGGCCCTCTCTTTAAGCATCTTCTCTATGCTTACAATCTTCACCGAAAGGGCGAAAATCTCAGTCGCGACTTTAAGCTCATCCAAAGTGGGAAATGACGGCGCGATGCGGATATTGCTGTCATTCGGATCCTTGCCGTAAGGGAAGGTGGCTCCCGCGGCCGTCATCTTGAGCCCCGCCTCCGCGGCCTTCGCCACTATTTTCTTGGCGCACCCCGTCATGGCGTCAAAAGAGATGAAATATCCTCCGCGCGGCCTTATCCAGCTTCCGATACCGAGACCGCCTATCTCTCTCTCTAAGATGTCAAGCACTGCCTCGAATTTCGGTCTTAGGATCTCGGCGTGTTTTTTCATATGGGCCTTCATGCCGTCTATGTCTTTATAAAAGCGGGCGTGACGCAGCTGATTAAGCTTGTCATGACCTATGGTCTGTATCTTTAATGTCTCCCTTATCTCGTCAAGATTCGCCTTGGAAGCGCCTATCGCGGCCAGCCCCGAACCCGGAAAGCTTACCTTTGACGTGGAGCAGAATTTATAAACCATGTCGGGATGTCCCTGCTTTTCGCACTCATATAATATCTCGGGGATATGATCCTGCTTATCGTCATACAGATGATGAATGCCGTAAGCGTTGTCCCAGTAGATCCGAAAATCCGCCGCCGCGGGTTTAAGCGCGGCAAATCTTTTCACTGTCTCGTCAGAGTAAGTGATGCCCTGAGGATTCGAGTATTTCGGCACGCACCATATGCCTTTTACGGCCGGATCCGTATTTACAAGCTCCTCCACCATATCCATGTCCGGTCCGTCAGGCGTCATCGGCACGTTTACCATATCTATGCCGAAGTGCTCCGTGATGGAAAAATGCCTGTCGTATCCCGGTACCGGGCATAAGAACACGACCCTGTCCAGTCTGCACCAGGGCGTGCTGCCAAGCACACCGTGAGTCACGGAACGCGAAACGGTATCGTACATGATATTAAGACTGGAATTTCCGAAGATAATGATGTTTTCGGGCGGCACCTCCGTCATGTCGGCAAGGAGCTTTTTCGCCTCACCGATACCGTCCGGCACGCCGTAATTGCGGCAGTCCACGCCGTCCTCGCTCATAAAGTCCGAGTCGCTTCCCAGCGCGTCCATCATGCCGAGACTTAAGTCCAGCTGCGCCTTTGAGGGTTTCCCCCTGGTCATGTCAAGCGTGAGATTCTTCGACTTTAAATCATAAAAACGATCCTTTGACTTTTTTAAAAGCTCCTGAAGTTCTGCATTACCCGTGTCCTTTAACTCCTTCATTTACCGTAAACCTCCTCCAAGTAAATTAACCTTAAACCGCAACGCCTCAAGCGTGAAATACGTATTCTTACTTTCGAAAGCTTTCTGACCGCCGCGAAAAACCCTTACGACGCGCTTCAAGCGTGAAATACGTGTTCCTACGCTATGAGATCGCGCTCATCCGCCTGTATCTTTCTTTTAAATGTTTCATGTCCGGCCGGCCGTCGCCCTCGAAGGCAGCCGCCGTGTCATCGTTTTCACACCCGGTCGGTTCGTCTGACGCCGCTTCATCATTTTCCCGGCCGGACGACTCGTTTGAAGCCGCGTCACCGACCTTCTCTCCGTACGCTTCGCCCGCAGTCGCGGCATTCGGCGAATCGTCCTCACGCCCCAGCTTCGCCGATATACGCTCCCACGCCCCCACGTTTTTCTCATCGCCGTTAAGAAATTCCGTAAAGGCCTCTTCATCCGCGCTTTTAAAAAGAGCGTAGACATAAGCTGTGCGAATATCAGGATCCTCGCACAGTTTAAGCGCCTCTTCATACATGCTCGCGGCGTCTTTATAAAGAAACATCCTTCCGTAAGCCGAACCCAGACAGGCGTATACTCTTCCGTAAAAATCGCCGTCAGAGCCGTCATCCGGCATTTCCCTTATAAGCGAGCGGTAGATGGCGGCCGCCTGCCCCGCGCATCCGCCGTCAAGGAGGCTGTCCGCCTTAAATTTTCTTCTTCTCTCGGGAGTGAGCCTTTTTATGCCCCCAAACGCCGCCTTTATGTTCCCGAGCTGCGCGGTAGTGTATATCTTCGAGTCCGTAAGAATCGTCATCGCGAACTGTTCCGGGGATCCGTTTTCTTTTATGATGTCGGTAAGCTCGGTTGCGAGATCGGAAAGCCAAAGTTCGTCCCTGAGCCACTCCGTAAGACGCGCGTCGGCGAACGACGAGTCGATCAGATATATGTTCTCCGTGATAAAATAACACAGCTCCTCAAGCGTATATATGCGAAGCCGCATTATCTCGTACGGGTGAGTCGCCCATTTATGATGACAAAGAATTATACTGCCCATTTATCCCTCCCGCGCGGATCACCCGCTCGGCGGTAAAGCCGTTCGGAGCGTAAAAATCTCCGAAGCCCATGTCCCTGAACGTAATCTTCGCCGTCTTCTCATCGGTAAACATCACGGATACCTTAAGTCGAATGCTGTAGGGCCTTCGCGATACGTATCCCTTAAGCGGCACGCGAACGGCTGTCATGTCACCGTCCACGAGCGACTCGGCGTGAATCTCGATGTCATCGTCATTTTCAAGAAGGATCTCAAACTCCGTATCGGCCTCATACCACCTCGTCCCGTAGGAGACAACGGGCTGCCAAGATTCCTTTCCGTCCGTCCTAAGCTTAAGGCAGATCTGATCGAGAAGCTTCGTCTCGTCCAGATACACGGGAGCGCCGGTTATCTTTCGGGCCTTTTTTAACGCCGCGCAGCAGGCGCCGCGGCTGAAAAGATTATTTCCCGCGAACACGCGTCTTCCGTTACAGAGAAGCTTAAGCGACTGCGTATACCACCCGCCGTCGAAGCCTTCACCTACCAGAAATACCGAAGAGACGATCCTTTTCGCGAATATGCCGCTTATAAACTGCTTAAACGCTATGTCGGCGTCGCCGGCCCTGTCCACGTTAAGCACGGGATAAACCAGGGAAAGCTCTTCTATCTTCGCCGACGCCACTTCATCCACCGTGACAAAGGCTCCTTTTCGCAGCCTGCGCAGCATACTCGCTTTTATGCAGTCGCCGTCCCACTCAAAGAGCGCTGTTTCGTACTGCCAAAGTTCCCTCGGCAAAAAGAGCACGTAATCGCAAAAACTCTCCCTGTGATCCTGCACGCCGACATGCGATTTTGAGATCCCGGCCATGACCGCTATGCTCTTTAAAAGTTTTACGGTGTCCATGGAAAGTGCGGGCACGGTAAAAACTATCTCGGCTATGTCAGTAAATTCTCCGAGTGATACCGCCACGAATTTGGCAAGGAGCCATATCGCCTCGACATCCTCCGACCCGAAAGCGATCGTCTTCTTTAAAAGCGCCGCCTCATAAAAACCTTCCGCGACGGGCGCCTCCCCCGTCGTCTTAAGCCTCTGCGCCTCGGAACCGATAAGCCACGACCCGTCTTTTTTCGCGATGGCCAAAGGTATGCGCGAACGCTCGGATCCGAAAAAGGCCGTCTGCGGCTCCTCGTTTTCCTCGCTGTAAACGCTTATCTGAGCGAAGATGTCATTTAAGTCATACCCCAATATCGCGCCGTTTTCCAAAATATATTCTCCCGTCTCACCTTACGCCTTCCCGGGCGCGAAATGTGAGAAATATCTCATCCGCAGTCTTCTCATCGCGAAGATATGCCTGCGCCTCCCGGGCCGCGTCACTACCCCCGCTCTTCTCATCGGAAAGAAGACGAAAAAGCATACCGTATCTGCCCGAACCGCGCTTAGCCTTTAAAGGCTCATACGAACGCCATGAGCTCTTCTTCGTGACGCCGTCCTTTTCTTCCGTAAAGTAGCATGTGAGCTTTTCACCCGCAAGTACCGTGAAAATCTTCACATATACTCCCGCGAACACCGGCATGAGTCTTTCGGTCCTGGTGTCCTCATCGCCGATCCTGTAAATTATACTCACTTTCGAGTCCGCGCCGCCGTGATACTCCGCCACGTATTTGTCGTGAAGAAATACCCGCGTCCGCCATTCATAGGGATATTTAAGAAAGAAATCAAATATCATACCGCTGTCCGCGAGCTTATAATACATTTTTTGCAAAATCCCCGCGAGAGCGAAGTCTTCTTTCTTGTCCGCTTCCTTATCCCCGAACATATCCGCGTAAAACTTAAGCGCCGCGGCCTCACAGACAGAGGCAAGGGTCTCTTTCTCGGATATTTCCTTAACGATGATTTCGGCTAAGCGGGCGCTCATATCCCTCCCGCGCTCCACGTATTCGCGGGAGACATACGCCAGATACGCCTGTTTAATCCTGAAATACGGCTTTTGCGCGTAATAATCCGCGAAAATCTCCTCGTCCCCGAAAACCGCCCCCGAAAAAAGCATTTGAGTCAGGATCCTCTCGGAGATACCGCGCGTGTCGATACCGCAGCCTTTCGCCTTTTTCCATATAAACTTCATGTCGCGGGTGGCGCCGTTAAAAAAGCGCGCAAGATATCCCAAAGTGTTCCTGTCATAAAGATTGCGCCCGGCAAGTTCCAGGCAGGCGCTTATGAGAAAAGCGTCTTCTTCATCCCCCCGCGCGGCGGCAGATGAGGAGCAGAGCGAAAATACGTCGCTTATCGGATAAGTATGAAATCCCTTTTGCCTTAACGAGTCAAGCGAAAGCCCTTCTCCGTCCGTGTCCCGATTTTTTATCTCACTGTCCGTCCGCCTCTTTGCCGCGACCTTTATAAAACGCAGCTCATAATACATCCTCACGAGATCGTAGGGGACAGACTCCGCGTAATGTCTTCCGCCCGCGCCTTCAAAGACCACAGTCGACTCCCTGTCGTAAAGGTAAATATCGGCGCCGCTCTCGGTATAGGCTATCCTCTGTCGCACCGCGCCGTCCTTTTCTATCACCGTCACGTATCTGATGCCGGCCGCGGACGTAGTTACGTGATATCTGTGGCAGATATCATAGAGCGCTTCTTTTTCCTCGACGGTGAGCGTCTTTTCGTCAAACAGGCGGTTATAGATATATCGCAGTGAATCGTCGATATGTCTTTTTTGCAATTCGCTTTTTGCGAAGGCTTCTATCCGTTCCCTAAACGTCTCGTATATGTCGCGGTTTTGATCCGCGTACCGCAGTATGTTGGCGTACAGGACGGCCGTTCTCTTATAATCAAGCGTCACGCCTTTTGAGAAATACAGGTAAATGATCCTGGGAAGAGGAGACCTCGCCTTTTCGGTCGGAAGCGACATCACGTAAAACTCATAAAGCTGCGCGATCTTAAGCCCCGCCTTCACGGCGTTTTCATACCACTTATAATACTTCTCCCCGGCCAAACCTCCGTTTATAAGCTGCATGCACAGGGCGGTAAGGACCGTCTTGTTATCGTATATCTCATAAATGCCTTTAAGGATCCCGGTAAGCCTCGGATCGTATCTGTTTTGCCTGCAGGCAAGATCCGCCGCCCGCAGCGCGACGTTTTCCGTGATAAGTCCGTATTTTACGGCAAAGGAGAGCACCTGCGTCTCGAAGGAGCCGAACCTGCGAAGAAGATGGACATTTTCGCGAAATACCATGAAGGCCGCGGCATACAGAAGCGTCTGATTGGAGCCGTTAAAAAACTGTCTCTCGAGAACGCGCAGCTTCACCTCCGGGTCCTTATATTTCCCGTCAAGATTTACTAGCATGTAGAGAAGCGGCCATGACCTCGGCTGTTTCATGTATAAGCGCTCGATCTCATCCGCCGCGCGGGCCCGAACAGACGAGTCGCCCTTTAACTTCGCGTCAAGATACAGACCGTAGGCGTAAAGCTCAATCTCCTCTTTTGACGTGCCCTTATGCAGACGGCGGCCGTCAAGGAGCCACTTCGCCTCATCCTTTCTTCCCGACTCGAGGAAAATGTGCGCCTGCAGGAGATCTGCGGCCCCGTCCTTGGGATCAAGCGCGGCAAGCTTTCCGACTAAGGATAAAGATTCGTCCGTCCACGCTTTTTTAGTACTGCCTCCCGCGATATATGTAAGGTAAGCGCGTACACACCTCGCGGCTATCCCGTTCTTTTTGCGTTTAAAGCCGTCCGTACGCGCGGGTCGGCGCACCTTAATATCAAAATGTATCTCCTCATAAGGGGTTTTTACGCGGATACGGCAGAAATTACATCCCGCGTGAAGGCGCGACGACAATACCCTGTATCTTACGCGAAGGGTATTTCCCACGAAATCATCCGTCGTAAAATCCTTTTTCGGAAGCGATATGAAATCTTCCGAGGCGCTTACGGTCGCCGTGACAAACCCCCAGGTACTCTTATTTACGGTAAAGCTGTCCTCAAAGTCATCAAAAGCGTGATTAAAGGAAGCGGATGAGGCACCGAGCGTTAAAAATATCCTTTCCTTTTGCTTTAAGCCGATGAGAAACTCCTCCATGGCCTCAGGACCCAGTGACCACCTTCTCATATCGGCGTAAAGGTTCACCGCCCTTACGTCTTCGTATTTTAAGACATCGAAAAACTGTCTCGAGCGAAAGAGCCGCGCGGCCTCGCCGAAATCATTTTCCGCAAGCTTCTTAAAATCCGAAAGGCTTTGGATCCTTCCGCCGCCAGTCATCACGTAAGGCCGCTCGATCTCGGCCGCGTAGGTAAGATCGTACTCTCCCCTGTCGCATACCACGGTGAGACGCCCTTTACTTACGTCCCCCGGCGAAAGTCCCGCCGAGTCGAAGGAAAAATCTATCTTCACGGGATTTGCCTCAAAACCGGGCGAAGCGACACGCGCGCGGTATGAGGACGGGTAGACGATACCTCTTATGTCTCCCCCGTTTTTATCCGTAAGCGTGAAGCTTCCCTGATAGACCTCTCCCTCTCCCACCCTGAAGACAAGATGAGTCTTATCAAAGACGACATCCGGCGTGTTCGCGGGAAATATTCCTTTGGCAAGCTTTCTTATCTTTTCCTTCATGCTTATCCTTCATCTTTACGCGTCCTCATCCGGCATTTTTGCCTCAAATAACTCCTTTACGTGCGGCGCGTTCTTCGTAAGCTTCTTTATGCTAAGGTCGTTCGCTTTGTCATTGGCCGTGCGAAGGTGCTTCTCGGATAAAAGGAGCGCTTCCTTCGTCTTTTTCAGATGGTCGATGACCTTATCTATCTCTTCTATCGCCGAGGCGAATCTCTCGCTCGCCAGTCTGTATGTGCGGCCGAACGACTCCTTAAAGGCCGTCATGTTCTCCTCGAAGCGCACGACGTCAAGTTGCTGACTTTTAACCAGACGAAGCTCTTCGCGGTATTTCAGGGAATTTAACGCGGCGTTTCTGAGCAGGGTGATGATGGGGATGAAAAACTGCGGCCTTATGACATACATCTTCGGGAATCTGTAAGACACGTCCACGATACCGTTGTTGTACAGCTCGTTATCCGTCTCAAGGAGCGATACCAATATGGCGTATTCGCAGTTCTTCTCCCTCCGATCCCTGTCAAGCTCCTTAAAAAAATCCTCGTTTTTATGCTTCGCGGCGGTGCCGTCGGCCTCGTTTTTCATCTCAAACATGATGGAGATAAACTCCGTACCCGACGCGTCCGACTCGCGGAATATGAAATCGCCCTTGCTGCCGCTCTTCGCGTCGTTATCCTTCTCGAAGTAAGCGTTTGGGAAAGCAGTCGCGCGTATGGAGTTAAACTCTGCCATACAGTGCCGCTCAAGGCTTTCTCCTATCATCTTCGTGGACTCTCTGGCCTTAAAATCCCGGTAATAGGCTATCTCTTCGTCTTTTAACTTCAGCTTCTCCTCATAGCGCTCTTTTAGGGACTTCTCGTTTAAGCGGCTCTCGGCGTCAATGTTTCTGATGTCGCGCTTAAGATTTTCTATCTCGGAGGCTTTTTTCGTAAGCTCCAGTTCCTTTTCCTTCACGGCCTCCGTGACGGCGAGTTTCCTCTCTGTCTCGTCGGCGTTAAGAAGGGCCTTTAAGCGCTCTATCTCCTTCTCTTTATCCGAAAGCTCCCTGTCCTTTTCGGCTATGCTCGCGGAAAATTCCTTCTCATCGCGAAGGAGCCTGATATCGTATTCGCGGCGCCTTAGTTCGTCGTCCTCTTTTCTGCGCCTTGCCTCTTCCGCCTCGCGGCGTTTAAGCTCTTTTTCAAATTCGCTGTCTCTTACCTGACTTGCGATGCGGTTATAGTCGGACTCGTCCGCCTGAAAAACCGCTCCGCAGTTCGGACAGCGTATCTCATGCGCGGCCATAAACTTCTCTCCAACCGTAAAGGTGTATCTAACCCTGCTTCGTCCCGATCCTGACCCCGGCGACGCGGACGTTTACGTCGGCCACCGTAAGGCCCGTCATGTTCTGCACGGTAGCTTTTACCTTCTCCTGCACCTGACGCGATACGGTCATGACATTAAAGCCGTATTTGACCTCAAGCGCTATCTCTATCGAGGCTACGTCTCCCAGGATATCGACTTTGACGCCTTTGGCGAGGTTTTTCACTCCGATCTTACTTATCAGCTCGCGGGTGAGGTTGCCCACGGTCAAGGCCACGCCCTCCACCTCCAGCGCCGCTATCCCCGAGATCACGGCGACCACATGGGAGCTTATCACTATATTGCCCAGGCCGTCCTTTAACACAACCCTGTATCCGTCAGTACCTTCCCTGCTCATGAAGGCTCCTCCTTCCTTACGTACGCGATGCCTGCCCCTTACGCGACCCGGATATCATTATAACAAACCGTCTCCTTATTGCAAGCGCAAAGCCTTGCATTAAAGGGCGATATCTGATAACCTTTAGCGCGTAAATGACCGATAAATCAAGGCAAAACCGCGCCGCGAATCAGGCGCTTGACAGAAAGACGGGAAAAGAAGACGGCGCGGCTAAGGAAAATAAGCAAAGCGGGGAAATGAGGACGGTATGGAAAAAAAGAAACTCCTGGAATTTCGAAATATCGTAAAGGTCTTCGACGGCCAGATCGTCCTTAAATCCGTAAATCTGGATATTTACGAAAATGAGTTCGTGACCCTTCTGGGGCCGAGCGGCTGCGGCAAAACCACGCTGCTTCGCATACTGGGCGGCTTTCTTGACGCCGATGAGGGAGAGATCATATTCGACGGCAGGGATATCAGCCGCGTCCCGCCTTATAAGAGAGAGTTAAATACCGTCTTTCAAAAATACGCGCTTTTTCCGCACCTTAACGTCTATGACAATATCGCCTTCGGCCTTAAGATAAAGAAGATGAGTAAGGACGTCATCGGGCAGAAAGTCATGAAGATGTTAAAGCTTATCGGCCTGGAAGGCTTCGAGAAAAAAAATGTCACTCTACTTTCGGGCGGACAGCAGCAGCGCGTCGCGATAGCCAGGGCCCTCGTAAACGAGCCCAAAGTCCTGCTCTTGGACGAACCGCTCGCCGCGCTCGATCTGAAGCTTCGAAAGGAGATGCAGTACGAGTTAAAACGGATCCAAAAGGAAGTCGGAATCACGTTTATCTTCGTCACGCACGATCAGGAAGAGGCTCTCACCATGTCGGATAAGATAGTGGTAATGCGAGGCGGCGAAATACTGCAGTCGGGAACGCCTGAAGAAATTTATAATAAGCCCTCCTGCCGCTATGTCGCGAATTTCATCGGCGAAAGCAATATCATACCCGCCCTCATGAAATCTTCCGATAAAATCGTCTTCGACGACGCCGTCTTTGACTGCGCGCCCACGACTTTTGAAGCGGGAGATGAAGTGGACGCGGTGATACGCCCCGAGGATATAGATATCGTAAGCGAAGGGGAGGGAAACCTAACCGGCGAAGTCCTAAGCGTGCTTTTTAAGGGCGTGCACTATGAGATCATCGTCGAGACCGTGCCCGGCACAAGCGTCACCGTCGATATGCGGGTCATCGCCGACAGAGACGTAAAAAACGATGACGGAAGCGAGATGATAAGCGCCAACGATTTTTTCATCGACATCGAGGATGTGGCGGCGCTTGACGACAGGGAAGTGACATCGCTTTCAAACGCCCAGGCCTGGAATCCCGAAACCGATGAGTATATCTCCATCGCGAAGATCGACTATGACATTAAAAGCGAAGTCGGCAGTTACCCCGTCACTTTTTCCACCGCCGCCGGTACTTCGGTACAAAGGACGGTATTTGTCGTAAACCAGCCGTTCGTGAAAAACGAGAAGGCGAACGAAGCCGTCATGGCCTTTAATTTCTTTAAGACGGCGGACGAGATCGCGGAGTCTAAGGCGCTTGATACCGACCTTAAGCTGTGGGCGAATGTCCGGGCATGGCGCCTAAATGACGAGGATCAAAGCATAGACGATATCAGCGTCGACTATGACTTCGACCCGAAAGACATAAAAGAGGGCGTGTACAGTGTGACATTTTGGACCACCGGCCGCGAATTTAAGATTCACACCACCGACAGCTGCGAACCGGGGAAAAACGTGGGTCTTAGGTTCTCTTACGACGACATACACGTGATGAGGCGAAGCGCCGATATTTAAGATGACACGATTTGTCCCCGCGCCGTAAACACGGCCTTACAAATGATGTTCGGATGCTACGGCCCCGGGAAAACACCGATGTAACACGCCGGGAACGATAAAAGTTTGGAAATAAACTTCCGAATCTACCTTGATGACGCGCGGTGGCGCGTCAGAAAAGAGGTAAGTATGAAAAAATTCTCGCGTCTTGCCATACCCTATGTCATATGGGCGGTACTCATGCTCATATTCCCCATGGCTCTCATCGCATTTTATTCCTTCATAAAGCCCGGGAACACCATCCTCTCTTTTTCGCTCACGCTCGAGCACTATGTGCGATTTTTCACCGATCCCGATTTTTTGCTGATCCTGTGGCGTTCCGTGCTGATCGCCTTTGAGACTACTCTTGTTTGCCTTCTTATCGGATATCCCGCAGCCTACGTCATCTCACGCTGCGGGAAAAAAGCTCAAAACGCCCTCATTCTCGCCGTCACGCTGCCCACGTGGATAAACGCCCTCGTCCGCACTTACGCGTGGCTGGGTCTTTTGGGGAACGGAGGCTTATTCACGAAGATCCTGGGTTTATTCGGCTTTGGGGACACGGAGATTTTATATACGAGGACAGCCGTCCTCATCGGCATGGTATATAATTTCCTTCCCTTTATGATCCTTCAGATTCACGCCTCGCTTTGTAAGACGGATCCCTCGCTTTCGGAGGCGGGAGCGGATCTTGGCGCCACACCGTGGCAAACCTTTTTGCGTGTCACGTTTCCTCTTTCTCTTCCCGGCGTGATAAACGGGATAACCCTCGTGTTTTTGCCGTCGGTAAGCTCCTTTTTCATCCCGAAGCTGCTGGGCGGCGGTCAGTATTTTCTCATCGGAAACCTGATCGAGAATCAGTTTATCACGGTCGGGGAGTGGAACTTCGGAAGCGCGATCTCCATGATAATGGCCGCCATCATGATGCTGCTTATGCTCCTTGTGAGAAAAGCCGAATCCCTAAGCGAAGGCAAAGCTTCAGGTCGGACGAAAAGAGCGGACATGAAGGAAAAAGCCGTAAGGTCGAATAAAAAATCCTCCATATCCGGGCGGAAAAAAGGCGCTCCCTCGCGTCGGCGCGCATACACGAAAGGGGAGGGCAGGCCGTGAGAAAAAATAAGACGAATGTCGCGGGCCGCCTCCTTTTGGCGCTTACGATCGTGTTTTTCTATCTTCCCATCATATACGTGATCGTCTTTTCCTTTAACGACAGCAAGTCGCTTACCGCCTTCACGGGATTCTCGCTTCGCTGGTACAGCCATATGTTAAAATCACGCGACATGATGGAGGCTCTTTACACAACATTCTTCGTGGCCGTCATAGCAACCGCCGTTTCCACCGTAGCGGGAACAATCGCGGCCATAGGCGTCAGCAGATCGAATAAAATAATCCGAAAACTGGTTGAACAGGCCAACAACCTCCCCGTGATGAACCCGGAGATCGTCACCGCCATCGGCCTTATGCTGCTTTTTATGTCATTTCACCTGAAAAAAGGCCTTCTCACCATGCTGCTCGCGCATATCGCCTTTTGCATACCCTACGTGATGCTCTCCGTCACCCCGAACATAAGAGCATTGGATCCGAATCTCGCCGACGCGGCCATGGACCTTGGCGCCACACCCCTTTACGCCATGAGAAAGGTCATAATACCGCAGATCACGCCCGGCATCATCTCGGGAGCGCTCATCGCTTTTACCATGTCGATAGATGATTTCGTGATCTCGTATTTCGTGACCGGAAACGGCGTAAAAAACCTAAGCATCATTGTCTATAACATGAGTAAGCGCGTAAATCCCTCCATCAACGCCATCTCCACACTCGTGATCGTGATCATAACCGCCGCCCTGCTTATCATAAATCTCATCCCGAAATTTAACTCGCGTCACGCGCGTGAGGGCAAAAAAAGGCGTTTTATATGGGCGATACCCGTCGTTATCCTCGCGCTTTTTGCGGCGGTATTCGCGGGACGGATGATGAGAGGAGGCGACGCGAAAAAGCCCTACGCCGGAGAGACATTATATATTTACATGCCGGGCGAGTATGTGGGAGAAAACATTTTCTCGGATTTCGAGAGGAAAACCGGTGCCACGGTGGTTGCGGAAAATTTCGACACCAACGAGCAAATGTATATCAAAGTCGCGAACGGCGAATCCTACGACCTTCTGATCCCCAGCGATTACATGATACAGCGTCTCATAAACGAGGGCCTTTTGCAGAAGCTTGATAAGAGCAAACTTACCTGCCTTGACCTTATCTTCGACGCCGTGAAAAATCCTCCCTACGACCCCGAAAACGACTATTCCGTCTCATATTTCTGGGGAACGGTGGGCATAGTTTACAATAAGACGAAAGTGGATATAGCCGACCTTGAAAGGGAGGGTTTTAATATATTCCTCGATCAAAAATATCACGGGGATCTGTACATGTATGATTCGGAGAGGGACTCTTTTATGATGGCGCTTAAGGCCTTAGGCTACAGCGCGAATACGGAAAACGAAGATGAGTTAAACGAAGCCTACAAGTGGCTTGTAAAATGCGCGACCACGATGGATCCCGAGATCGTGGTGGATGAAATCATCGACAATATGGCTCAGGGCCGCAAGGCTCTGGGCCTTTGCTACTCGGGAGACGCGACGTACATCATGTCGGAAAATAAAAACATGGGGTTTTATA
This sequence comes from uncultured Faecalimonas sp., assembly GCA_964385995.1. Classification (GTDB taxonomy): domain Bacteria; phylum Bacillota; class Clostridia; order Lachnospirales; family Lachnospiraceae; genus CAYLRF01. The sequence continues at coordinate 2,890 of CAYLRF010000019.1, read as the reverse complement.
TGCCGGAGGGCGGCACGAACATTTGGTACGACTCCATGGTCATCCCCGCGAACGCCGTAAATGTGGATCTCGCCCACGAGTTTATCAACTTCGTGAGCGAGTATCAAAACGCGTATGACAATTCGGCCTTCGTGGGTTACACGTCTCCGAACATAGACGCGGCAAACGATCTCGCCCGCGGAAAATTCGCCGGCATAGACGCCTATACGCCGCGAACCGGCAACAAAAACGACGAGGTATTCGCCTATAACGCTAAAACCAGAAAGATCATAAGCAACCTGTGGAGCAAGGTAAAGATAGCAAAGAGCAATTCCGGGTGACGAAAGCTTATTACGCCTCTTTATCCTTTCCCCAGAAGAAAACCGCCACCGTACCCGGGCCCGTGTGACTTCCTATCGTGGTGCCTATGTCGTATATCCGAACCTTCCCGTTAAGATGCGGAAATCTCGCCTCGATCATATCGGCCACCGTCCGCGCGTCATCGTAGCGGTCCGAATGGCTTATGTAGCATTTGCCGCTGTAATCTCTGCCGCCCGTCGCCTTTTCTTCCATCTTGTCCACTATGGCTTCCATCACGCGGCGCTTCGTCCTTACCTTCTTTCTGGGTATCAGTCTGCCCTCCGCGTCGACATTTAAAAGGGGACAGATATTAAGAACTCCCGCCACAAAGCCCGATGTCTTTGACACTCTCCCGCCTTTGATGAAGAACTTAAGATCCGAGGTGAAAAACCACGCGAGGCAGTGCCCTTTATTGGCCTGAACCCATTCATAGAGCTCATCTATCGACATTCCCCCGTCTCGCTTATCGGCGAGATCATCCATGAGAAGTCCGTAACCCGACGACGCCGTAAGGGAATCGACCACATATATCCTGCGCTCCGGATATTTCGCCTCAAGAGTGGCCTTCGCCAGACACGCCGCGTTAAACGTGCCGGAAATCCCCGACGAAAGACTCACGTGCAGGATGTCCTTTCCCTCCTGTAAAAATTTCTCGAAGTATACCTCATACTCGGAGGCGTTTATCTGGCTTGTCCTGGTATCGGCGCCGTTTGCCATGGCCGCGTAGAAATCCTTTAACGGCATCGTCTCCCCCAGATCGTCGAAATACGGCTTTCCGTCCAATTCGTAGTGAAAACAGATATAACTGATATCCCTTCTTTTCAGATGCTCTCTTGTAAGATCCACAGTAGAGCTGCAGCTTAAAACATAATCACTCATAATTTCCTCTTTTCCGACGCGCTAAATGGCATCATAAAGTTAGTTTTCCAAGGCGCGCTAAAACGCATCAAAAGGTGATTTCCCCCGACGCGTCTTAATGCGTCATACGCGTATTCTCCTCTTCCCGCGCCCGCTTCGCCTCCTCGAGCTTTAACTTGCGGCGGTTTTTAACCTCCTCCGGCATGGGCTGTATATCCCCGGATTTTTGCAGCGCCCACTTCGTAAGAAGCGGCCCTATAAGCTCATAGACAAGTACCGAAAACAGCGTGATGTTGCGTATGAGCGCGCCGTCTTCGCCAAGCTGCATCGCCGTGGCGCACATCCCCAGGGCCACTCCCGCCTGCGGGAAAAGCGTAATGCCGAGGTATCTGCTGATATTCGGAGCGCAGCCCGTAGCCCTGGAGCTTATGTATGACCCGGCATATTTACCCAGACAGCGAAACAGTATATAGACAAGTCCTATTCCCACGATGGCGGCGTCGGCAAATACGTCAAGCTCCAGCTCGGCGCCGCTTATGACGAAAAACAGCGCGAAAAGCGGCGACGTCCATTTGTCGCTCGCCTTCATTAGATCGTCGGAAAGCGGACACATATTGCAAAACGTCGTGCCCAGCATCATGCATACGAGAAGCGATGAAAAACTTATCTCGACAGGCCCTATATGAAAATCAAGCGCCGAGAGCGCGGCGGATAACGCCACCAGGGCTATCGTCATGTTCAGACGGTTCGTGTTTGAGTTAAAAAGCTTCTCAAGCTGAGCTAAGACCCATCCCATCAAAAATCCGAGCGCCAGCGAGCTTACGATCTCTATGAGAGGATTTACGGCTATGGAGACGATGTCCGTGTCCCCGCTCGTAAGGGTCCTCGCCACTCCGAAACTTACCGCGAACACTATAAGCCCCACCGCGTCGTCCAAAGCCACGATGGGAAGCAAAAGCCTCGTAAGATCGCCCTTTGCCTTAAACTGCCTGACGACCATGAGCGTCGCGGCGGGCGCCGTGGCCGTGGCGATGGCCCCCAGCGTGATCGCCTGTGAGACGGAAAGTTTATCCGGTATGATAAAGTGCAGCGCGATAAGAGCCGCGTCCACGCACACAGTCGCGGCAAGGGCCTGAAAGATTCCGATCGTAAAAGCCTGTTTTCCTATCTTCTTAAGGTCTTTAAGCCTGAATTCGTTTCCGATGGAAAACGCGATAAATCCGAGAGCCGTCTGAGACACTATCTCAAGAGAGGCGACATCCTCCGGGGAATTAAATCCGAGACCGTCTATCTTTAATGCCCCCAGACAGTAAGGCCCGACCAGCACTCCCGAAATAAGATAAGCCGTGACGGCGGGGAGCTTAAACGGTTTAAATATCCTGGTCATAAGAAGCCCCGCCAAAAGGGCCACCGATACCGCGAGCAGCGTATTCATAGGATGCCTCATTTCTATCCGCGCGGCGTAAACTTTTTCCCGCGTGCGAACCTTAAGCGCCTCACATACCGCCTGAGATGAAAGGATGTATGACGTTTCGCCATCTTCATCCCGCGACTGACTTAATGTGAAAGGCGCGTGGCTTTCCTCCCGAAAGCGGTTACAGTATACCCGCATAAAATTCCGAAATCAAGAAATTTTCCCGAGGCGCACTCCCCCGCCGCGCCTTTTGTGATTTTCACCGTCCTGTCACGGTCT
>CAYLRF010000018.1:26224-28255 GCA_964385995.1 uncultured Faecalimonas sp. | reverse complement strand
GGGCTTGCCAAATCCGAGATCGTCGCTCTGCAGTCATAAAATAAAAGCGCCTCGAAACTGCGAAAACAGCTTCGAGGCGTGAAGTTTGACATCTACGGTTCATCACTTGACCGTTCTGCCGATAGAGACGAACATCATCGGCGACTGCCGACCGCTCCTCACATGAATCCCAGGCGCGAATCCTAAGCATGAATCCTATCATCACCGGGACGGTCGCCAGACTGCTCGTCACCTGATATCGTTACTCTTCACCGCTTAATACGGCAGCTCGGCTCCCGCGGGATCTAAACTTTCCTGCGGATCAATGGAAAGCGGATCGGGATCGGTTCCACTCGGTACCACCACGTCACCTGTGTTAGTGATCTGATCTTCTTCCAGCAACTCTATCTCCATACGCGGTAAACTGTATTTCTGTTTCATTTTCTCTTTTCTCCTTCCGACAAAACTGTTTTCTAGATTTCCTTCCGGCAAGTCTGTCTTTCCCGATTTTCCTTCAACGAAGCTGTTTTCTCGAGTTTCTTCCGACGGATCGTTTTCTCGGGTTTCATCCGACGGATCGTTGTCTCTAGTTCCATCCGGCAAGTCTGATTTTCCCGATTTCCTTCCGGCAAGTCTGTCTTTCCCGATTTTCCTTCAACGAAGCTGTTTTCTCGAGTTTCTTCCGACGGATCGTTTTCTCGGGTTTCATCCGACGGATCGTTGTCTCTAGTTCCATCCGGCAAGTCTGATTTTCCCGATTTCCTTCCGACGAGATTTTTTGCCCCGATTTCCCTTCGGTACGCGACTGATTTATCTTTTTCCTTCCGCCAATGCAGCTTTCTTGATTTTCTCTGTCAAGACTGTTCTTCCATTTGAATGTCATCACTGAAAAGCACCATATATTCACCGTCGACCTTCACCACGACCCAGCCCATCGCGTGGCGCGTACTGCCCTGCGGTATATCTGTGACACCGCGCCACCATTTTTGCGGATCTTCTGTACAAGGCGTGTCCATGCCTATAAACCCTGCCACAAACACTTTATTTCTGATTTCACGCAAATGAATTTCTTCATATGCGGCCGCGCTCTGAGCCATGCCTTTAATGTCATTTGCGAAGTTTTTGCCATCTATCTCGCTTCCCGCATACAAAATTCCGCATGCCACAATACTAGCATTCTTTAACTCGGGAATGCCCGCTGCTTTGCTGAAAAGACTTCTGACATACCAGTTTATCTTTCCGCTGCCGGCTTGTGATGTCGATCCCGTGGATTCAACACCCGGTGTAAATACGTCGGACCACTTCACGGTCCACTTGACGGTCAGATATATCTCGCGATCTTCGTGTTTAAGCTCCAATAGGTTGCTCTCAAGCTTCCTATCCGCTTCATCGGTGTAATACCAACCGTCAAATGTGTAATATTGATTCTGCTCGCTGTTTTGCGTAGGTAAGTCACCACTCGAATTATTAAGTGTAATGACACCCTCCTCGGTATTATACGTGCCGTAGGAGCCGGAATACTCCTGTCTTTGTAACGTAGAATAGCCGCCATCCTTACTATCTACATTAAACGTAAGCGTTACATCTTTGGCTCTGCTGTTCTTTACGTGCACGGTGTAGGTTACTTTCGCGAGGGTGACTCTTATATCCATATCCTCGGTTATGCCTGAAATGGTAAATCCGCATGCGCCGGACTCCGGATCGGTCGGACCGACAGCCGCTACCGGAGCATAAGCCCCGTTACCATCAGCCTTCGCTTTCACTCCGAGACTTACGACCCTGTACCCTATATGAGGCGTTATCGTAATGGTCATGTTTGAATTGTAACGTATATCGGTAAGCGAACCTGTTTGAGCTAAGTCGTAATTATTCTTCGTATCATTATCAGTTTCATCGGTAATGTTTAATGTCAGAGCGGCGCCTTCAACTTTGATCGTGACATCACCGGTTACAGGCGTGATACTGTACGTCCCGGCCGCACCTGTAATAGTTCGCTCCGATACCTCGCCCATGCTGTATTTCACAGTCGGCACTTTGTAACCGGCTTTCGCA
>CAYLRF010000018.1:8442-26124 GCA_964385995.1 uncultured Faecalimonas sp. | reverse complement strand
GTGTATGTCGTCTCACCCGCGCCTGTGACAGTTATGGTCAGATTTCCCGTTACATTGTTCACGGTGTAGGCGGTGCCGTTTTGAGAGGGCGTGACACTGCCTCTGTCCTGCATATTTACGGTTACCGTGGGATCGTTATAACCCACCTTTGGAATGACATCAAACGTATAGCTCGCGCCGTGTTCAACACTCGTTACACCATGACCGTCAAAAGTAAAACCTTCACCCGTAATATTTTCTGTGTTTATCGTATAAGTTGCTTTCCCGCCATGTATGGAGAGTATGGTATCTTCAGTGACATTATCGATGGTGTACGTATATTTTTTGCCACCACCGTCATTTGCCTGACCATCGGTTAAAGATCCTCCTGACGATCCGACGGCTTCCACTTCAGGCTTTTTGTAGCCTTCCGCGGCAGTAATCTCCACACTGAATGACTCGTTGTACGCGGCCTTTGCAACCCGTGGCGCCGCCGTATATCCTGTATCGGTGTTCACGGTAACGGTGCGCGGCGCCATGCCCTCGATGATTACGGAACAGCCGTCCGTTACAGTAAAGTTCTCGAATTTGTAAACCAGCCCGGATGATTGAGTATCATCCTTAACGCCATCCACCCAATCGCTTAATCCGGAATCCGCCAGGTATCTGGCGCGTGGACGGTAACCGGCATCAGATACAGTGACGGAAAAGTTTATCGATGATTTTGACGCATCTATCTTATTCTCTCCCGGCTGAAGAGAATTATCCGGCTCCAATCCTTGCCAACCTAGGTACCCGTTACCGCTTGACGCGGGCATGGTAACCGTATGGGGAGCCGCGGCTAATGTAACATTGACCGTTATATCGCTAGGACTATAAACGTTGTCTATCGTCAAGTCATATCGAAAATATGTTTCGTCTACGGAAGTAATCTCTACGTCTGTCGTCCCTGCCGGCACATCTTGTATGGCAAAATTAAGCTGTTGACCATTCAGACTGTCCTTCGAGACACGAAACGGTATCGTTCGAGCAACATCTTCAATTTCATTACTTGTAAACTTGTATTTGTTCTCTGTTGCAGTGTCTACCACAGTCCATCCTAAATTTCTATACGTTCGTCCAAAACCAGACGTCCAGTCAGTCGTAGCGCCTACCGGCACTATTTTCACCTCAGAACACGCTGTTAAATCCAGCGTCACACTGTTTAATTCGGTTCCTCCCAACGCCGACATCGGCAGCATGGCTACGACAAGCGCCAATACGATAAAACTGCTTATCAAACGCTTCGACAACTTCTTCATACCCGTCATCTCCTTCACATGTGTATACACAGTTCAGCCCGGATGATACGCACGCCGTACCGAAATGGGCGTCCGACGGCATACGTCTCCTATCGAAGGCCATTCTACCCCCCCCCCCCTACCGTTTTGTCAACCCCGAAATTAAGGGATATTGATTCCTCGCGCTCACGCGTTAGGAAATAATTGTTATATTTGAGGGATAGTATATGGCTGAAACTCAGAATATTGAATATAAAAGCTCATGGCGGGATTTATTGAACACTGGGGAAAAGGAATCCAGAAAATATGTGAAGCCTGCAAAGAATTGGGCGCCGAACTTCCCGTCTATGAATTGATCGGACATAGCCTTCGCGTTCATTTCAAAGCTTTTAGGAAAGCAAAAATCGAACGGTCCCAAAATGCAAACGATCGGAATGGCGGATTAGATGGCTGAATCATTACAAATCCCAAAGAGAACAATCGAACGAGAAATAAAAAAGCTGCGTGAAGGGCAACGTATTGTGCGCGAAGGGAGCAACAGACATGGTGATAACAACTGATGTGACGGTGACACGCTAAAATCCCCGGCCGACGCTTCACGGGCGTGGGCCGGGGATCTTCTTATGGCTTTGAACAAAACTTGTCCGATAGTTATCCGATGGTTATGTTCTAAATCTTGAAATATACGTAATTCTCACGGAGCCGAGTCAATGATTGTCGCAGCCATCGGAGGATACCATCAAAGATGAACCCACAGACAGGCGAACTCGCAGACAACACAGCATTCATCTTATGATAAAAACGCCGTTGCGCGGCTCCGTCGAGTGACTCCATCAATGTATTGTAAACCGCCGGGATGAACGTCACATCAATAGCTCTGACAAATTTCATTGTCTCCGCTGATAATATGGTAAATACATATCTGAACGTTATATCAAACATTCGGCATAAGCTGTTCGTCACCCGTACATCCAATATGTTCCGGGCATGCAAAAGGATCGACAGGCGACTGTCCACCGCCGCCTGACGGTACCTCGCCATTCGTTACTACGTACCGTTCCTCTTCATCAAGCTCCTCAATCTCTAATTCCGCCTTTGAATATTCTGTCAACATGCTTCATCTGCCTCCCGCAAATTCGTCAATTACATCATTCGTTGCTGTAACCTTTTCCTACATACTTATTAACCCTAAGTAACGACCTCGCGAAGCGGTCTGCCTCCGGCTCCGACGACAGATACCCCCGAGACTGCCCGCTAAATCAAATCCTCAATGCGTATACCCTTTTGCTTCGCAATTTCCCCGCAAAAGTGCCGGTTTAGACAAAAGCAACCGCGCTACATAGTTAAGGTGAAGAATATGTAATCCCCTCGCTGCCTGTCTCAGTCATCACGTAATAATCATTACCGTCAGCCTTAAAGTGCAGATATGCTTTGACATACCTCGTAGAACTATCGCTCTTGATACCTGAGTAATCACATCTGAATGTCATGGCATAGGAAGTCTTAGCCTCATTCTTAACACCCGGAGTCGTCCCTATCTTATAATTCATCACATAGAGACCATCCTTAACTGTTTGAAGGCCATCACTCTTTAGAGCATCTAACCCCAGCAATGTCTTCAGATTTTCCTCGTTAAAGGTGATTTCCTGATTCGAGTAAAGAAATCCAAACTCTACTATCTCAAAATCAGGAGTAATCCCCTGCAACACCAGCTGCGACGTGGGCACCTGCCACATCCCGATTAGCCAAAGTCTCAGTGAATCTCCCGTCCCGGTCCAATTATGCTCAAGGCTGAGTTCAAACAGATTGTCATAATCTATGACTATCGAAGCCGTAAGCACCGCTTCCTGATCCGCGTTAGTGAATTTCAACTGATTTTCGGAATCGTCCAGCAATTTCCCGTTGTAAATCCAGCCGGCAAATTCATACAGATTGTTAGGACAATTCGCCTCACGAATAACCGTAATCGCTCCGGAATCAGCGTTTACGGTAATGTCAGTTCCGGACGTCGCCTCATAAGTTCCCACATACTGGGTGTTATACCCGGTGGGATCGACAAATGTGATCTTGTATTTTACGGCCTCCGTTACAACATTAACTGTAACCTCCGCCGTTATGTCACTGACCGTATACTGACCGGCTCCGACCAAAGTAGCGGCGGCCGTCACACCGCCCATAGTGTAAGTAACGGAGGAAACACGGTAACCAGGCTTAGGAGTAACCGTAAAACTAATACTTGCTCCGTAGTCAGCCTTATTATCTTCACCAATTCCTCCACCTTTGGTGATGTCATAATGGTCACCCTGGACCAGCGTTACATCAAATTTTGATACTTCCCATTTTTCAGTAGCAGTGTCTATGGAAATTACAATGTCAGCGGTTACTTTCTTCACTGTGTATGTATCCGTATCCAAGTCAAATGTGACTATGTCCTGACATGTCTCTCCATTCACCTTCAGATACTTCGTGTAAGTGCTACCGTTAAAAGTAGCGGCGTACTTCGGCTCAACCGTCACTTTAAATCTGAATGACTCTCCCGCCGTAACCGTAGTGGAATCACTCGTACTCAGTGTGTAATAACCGGCCTTGTCCGTGAGAGTTACTTTGTACGTGTTCTTCTCGATACCCGATACGGTGATGACGGTGTCCGAAGTCACACTTGAGACGGTATACTTACGGGTGTCTTCAGAACCGGTACTGTCAGAGGCAGCCACAAGCGGAACACCGTTTGCCGATACAACCATCTTGCCTATGGATTTTTTATAATTGTCGGCAAGCTTTACCGTGAATGTGAAGTTTTCTCCGTAATTCACCTGTTTTGTGCCTGAAATTGCTCCGCCGCCCTCTTCCGCGAATGTGACCTCGTCCGAAGAACCTACAAATGTCAGAGTCTTATTCTGTTTGCCAGAGGGACCATATATCTCGACTGTAACATCGCCTGTGATATTGGCAACAGTATAGTTGTTCCCGGAATGAGTCAACGTAGCGTTTTCTTCTGTTTCGCTAGATAGTTTGGCGCCTACCAGCGTCTCATCGTAACCTGCTACCGGAGTAACAACGAACGAGTAATCTGAACCGTATTCAACATTGTTCTGTTCTAATGCTGTAGTCGTGTAAGAATCTGCATTAGTTTTACTTATGGTGATTTTATAGGATGGTTTTTCTAATCCTATTGTAATCTCGATATTTTTGCCTATATCGCTGATCGTGTAATGGTATGTATTACCCTCATGCGTTGATGTAACTCCTTGCGACTTACCGTCTTTGAGTACAAAAGGCACATATCCCTTTTCAGCGTAGGAGTCATAAACCGTGACATCAAATTGATAAGTGCCGCCCTCTACCTTTGCACCGTCCTTGGCGGTTGTGGTAAATCCGGCACCGTCTTTTACAAGCGATACTGTGTATGATAGAGCACTTTTAGTGAAGGTCAGCTGAAGTTCCGTTCCGGATGCAACTTTTATCAAATCCCAAAGATCTATCGTATATAAAACATACTCGGCATTAGAATCATCGACAGATAAGAAGAACTCTTCCATTCCCTCCACTTCGGTGGAAAGATTATTCCATGTGGTGTTAAACTCCTGTGCCGGATTTTCCCTCATGATTCCGAAACTGAATGTGGTAATTCCATCTTTCGGTTCAAGCGTTATGCTGGTTCCAGCGCTCTGTTCTGTGACCTTGTAACCATAAATTCCTTCATACAAGGTTTGGTTATCAGTGCTTTTAAGCTCCTTTCCGGTCTTACCCGTAAACGTCAGCTCTTCTCCGGTCAATTTCACTGTTGCAGGAGCAGTGCCCTCTTCCGCTCCCACCTGCAGGACGCACGCGAATGTCATGATAAATGACAAAAGCACCGCCATCAGACGTTTCGTATACTTTTTCATAAGTCGAAAGCCTCCTTCTTTAAGCATTCCCTTAAATGAAATTTAAACGAATTGTACCCCCCCCCGTACCGTTTTGTCAACCCCTAAAATCCGATTAAACCCTCGTCGCCTAAAAATTCCGCGTGCCCACCTTCCCTAAGCTCTCCCCGCTTCGGGAGATAGTGTTTTACATGCGGGCCGTCAGGAAGTATAATAAGTGGCGAGTTTTTTCGCGAAAAACGCGCGGGCTTTTGAAGATGAATCACGCGCTTTTAAAAGAGTAAACACTGTTCTTTAGAGAATGAAATTCGATCCTTGCACAAGACAAGGCGCTTCTATCGGAAGAAAAAAAAGGACATTTCAGGGAGACAGTAGAGGACATTTATAAAAGCAAAGGACATTTGCATATGAAGAAAACGCTTCGAAATTTTAGAAATTCATCCCGTCCGGCCGGAACTTTCAGGCTTTTATCCGCGGTATGCGCCGTCTGCCTTTTGCTTTCCTTCACGGCATGTTCGGGCGGCAAATCGTCCGCGAATCCGTTTACCGGAAAAACAGGCGGCGCACACACAGGCGATGTCGCGGTCAGACTCGCCGCCGTAAACCCCGCGGCTTATACCGATATCGACGGGCTGAATCTGGACGCCGGTATCACCATCTGCCTCATCGCGAGAGGAGCGGACGGCAGCTATTGGAAACAGCTTGAGGCGGGCGCGAAACAGGCCGTCAGCGATATCAACAAAATGCTCGGTTATACCGGCGATAAAAAGATAAAACTCTCATACAGCGCTCCCGATGAGAATGACGACATCGACGAACAGATCAATATCCTCGACGAGGAATTAAACCGCAATCCCGCCGCGATCGCCATTGCCGCCATAGACATGTCGGCGTTTCACAGCCAATTCTCACTCGCCGCTGACAGCGACATACCGATCATCACATTCGACTCGGCGACCGATTACGCGAATGTCGGCGCGCACATTGCCACCGACGATACCGCCGCTTCAAAGACCGCCGCGGATCGGATGGCGGATCTTACGGGCGGCGGAGAAATAGCGGTTTTCACGCAGGACTCTCTTTCCTCCGTCGCGAAAGACCGGGAAAAAGGCTTCGCAGACGCCATAGCCGCAGAGCACCCCGACATGCGGGTGGTGGAGGTCTGTCATCTGGACAGCCTGGATGATTTTTCAGAGAGGATAGCCGCGAAGAAGAATCAGACAGCCTCCGGCGAGACATCCGACGCGGACGGCCCGGGCGTGTCCGGGCATGAAGATACGTCAGAGGTACCCTCCGGGCAGACGGCGGGCGCGACCTGGAATCCCTCAGAGACTTTAAGCGCCGGCACGACTCAGACTTCTTCCGAAACTTCATCTTCGGGCACCGGTGAGGAACCGCAAGCCGCGCCGACCGCAAAGGAAGTGACGAAGTTTATTTTAGAAGAGCACCCGAATCTTAAGGGGATTTACGCCGCGAGCGAGGAAGTGACGGGGATTCTGGCGGACGTGTTGTCGGAAATGAAAAGAACCGATATCACTCTCATCGGTTACGGCGGCGGAAAATCAGAGGATAAACTCATAAACAAGGGCGTTTTAGACGGGATGATCCTGCGAAATCCCTACGGCACGGGTTACGCGACCGTCGTGGCGGCGGCCAGAAGCATACTCGGGCTGTACCACGAAGCGTTTGTGGACAGCGGTTATATCTGGGTAACTAAGAAGAATCTGAAAGATGAGAACGTAAAATCCATGATGTACTGACGCGCGACTCACACGGTCGGTCCCACATGACTGCTTTCCTGCGTGTTTTATAAGACATGACCGCCGCATAATTTCGCGCGATACATCTGTTGCCGCCGGCCGAGTTTGCCAAGATCCGAGACGTGACCGGTAACCGCCGACAATGCCACCTTCCCAAGATCCGGGACATGACCGGCCCTCCGCGAAAATGAGTGGATAACGTAAGCGACAGTCGACGGGATGAAGCTTGGAATGAAGTTTTGGCTGATTGGAAGGATGTTTTCAGACGGACCTACGTCCTTCGCAGATAGTTCGCGAATTTCGTGTATTGCTGCAGCCACGTCAGGTTCACTGTGCCGGTGGAGCCGTTTCGCTGCTTCGCGACATTGATCTCGGCCACATTTTTCATCACCGAATCCTTATTGTAGTAATCGTCGCGGTAGATAAAAAGCACCACGTCGGCGTCCTGCTCTATCGCGCCCGACTCTCTTAAATCCGACAGCATCGGCCGCTTATCCGGGCGTTTTTCCACATCGCGGCTAAGCTGCGAAAGCGCGATGACCGGCACATTTAGCTCTCTTGCGAGGCCTTTTAGATCTCTTGAAATCTCCGAAATCTCCTGCTGCCTCGACTCGTTTTTCGAGCCTGTGCGTCCCGACATCAGCTGGATATAGTCGATTATGATAAGATCCACGCCTTTTTCCAGCTTGAGCTTGCGGCACTTGGTGCGAAGCTGCGATATGGCAATCCCGGGCGTATCGTCTATGACGAGATTTGATTTCCCGATCACGCCGACGCTTTCGATCAGTTTCTCCCAGTCATCGTCGCTTAGATTCCCCGTGCGAAGCGACTGCAGATCCACCTGAGCTTCCTGCGCGAAAAGCCTGTTTACTATCTGCTCCTCGGACATCTCGAGGCTGAATATGGCTACCGATTTTCCCTCTTTAAAGGCGACATGCTGCGCGATATTCAGCATAAGCGAGGTCTTTCCCATGGACGGCCTCGCGGCGATGATGATAAGATCCGACGGCTGCAGTCCCGACATTTTGTAATCCAGATCGATAAATCCCGTGGGTATGCCCGTCACGGTGCCGTCGACTTTCGAAGCAGCTTCTATCTTCTCCAAGGCTTTCAGCACGGCTTCGCTGATGGGGACAATGTCTCGTCCTTCCTTTTTTTGCAGGAGATTGAAAATGCTTTTCTCGGCGTCCTCCAATATGAGATCCGTATCGTCCTTGCCGAGATAACATCTGGAAGAAATATCGTCGTTTATCTTAATTAAGCGTCTGAGCGTAGCCTTCTCTGCCACTATCCGCGCGTAATATCTGACATTCGCCGATGTCGGAACCGCCGCCACCAAATCTTTTGCGAATTCGAGGCTCGTGATCTCCTCGGGCGCGCCGTTTGCCTTCAGACGGTTTTGGAGGGTGATGAGATCCACCGCCACGCCCTCTTCGTAAATCTGAACGATGGCGTCGAAAATCACCCCGTAGACTTTTTGGTAAAAATCCTCGCCGCTTACTATCTCCATAGCGGTCGCTATGGCGTCCCTGTCTATGAGCATCGCACCGATCACGGCCTGCTCCGCTTCCGGGTTCTGCGGCGGTATTTTCCTTATCAGCGCCTCATCCATGAATCGCGTTCCCCACTAAAAATCGCGTTTCCCACTAAATCAGATTTAAACCGTATCCGGTATCGGATCCTACGCTTCCGCGACGTTAAGTTTCAGCCGCGCCGTCACATCCGCGTGAAGTCTCAGCGTGACAGTATGCTCTCCCGCGGTCTTTATCGGCTCCGCAAGCTGTATCTTCTTTCTGTCAATGTCAAGGCCCATCTGCTCCTTTGCCGCGGCGGCTATCTCTTTTGACGATACGGAGCCGAACGCTCTCCCGCCCTCTCCGAACTTCACCGCGACCGTGATGTGCCCGGCCTCGATCTTCGCGGCCAGATCCTTCGCCTCCTGAAGCCGAAGCTTCGCGGCTCTCTCTTCGCTTGCCTGACGCTGCTTTAACTCATTGACATTCTTCGCGTCGGCGATAAGGCCCAGCTTCTTCGGCAGAAGATAATTTCTCGCGTATCCGTCGTTTACATTTACGATATCTCCCTTTTTGCCGAGGGACCTCACATCCTCCGTAAGTATAACCTGCATATAAATGATCCGCCTTTCCGTGAAAATCGCCGACAAACCCATGTGAGGGCACCTCCGGCGTCTGTCATCTCACCCATGACTCTCTTGGGCTCCGCCGCCGCGTCGCGCGTGCCTGCGTGACCCATCCGTGCGTCCGGCGTCACGCTCACAGATCGCCCGCGTCTGCCGCTCTCGCCTCGTATTCTCTTCAGCTGTGCCGTCGCGCTTGACATATGTGCCGCGCGTGCCTGTGTGACGAACCGCGCCCGGCGTCCCGCTTACAGATCCCCGGCGTCTATCATCTCGCCTATGACTCTCTTCAGTTCCGCCACCGCGCCGCGCGTGCCTGTGTGACCCATCCGCGCACCCGGCGTCCCGCTTACAGATCGCCCGCGTCTATCATCTCTCCTATGACTCTCTTCAGCTCCGCCACCGCGCTTTGCATGTCCGTGTGATTAAACTGCGCTCCCGCTACCGTGCTGTGTCCGCCGCCGTCCAGTTTCTCCATGATTAGCTGCACACTGACGCCCTCTATGGCTCTCGCGCTCACGAAAATCCGCCCGTCGTACTCGGTCAGCACGAATGACGCCTTGATCCCGCTGATATTTAACAGCTCGTCCGCTGCCTGAGCGCCGATGACGGTAGGGCTGTCGGCATCAGATCCGGCATACTTAGAGATGACGTAGGCGTCGCGGTAAACTTCGGCTTCGGATATGACCTTGGCCTTCGCGCGGTAAGTGGCGATGTCATCGCGAAATATCCTTCTCACGTAGTTCGGATCCGCGCCGCACCTTCTTAAGAACGCCGCCGCCTCAAATGTCCGAACTCCCGTGCGGTTGGTGAAATTACACGTGTCTATCATGATCCCGGCGTACATGCTGTTTGCCTCAAGCGCCGAGATCTTCATGTCCGAGTCGAAATACTGGAGCATTTCCGACACCATTTCCGCGGTCGATGAGGCGTAAGGCTCGATATAGGAAAGCACCGCGTTTTCTATGATACTTTTGCCCTGCCTGTGATGGTCGAAGACGACGATTGTCTTAGTCTTTTTAAGCAGCTGCGGGCACTGTGTGATCTCGGGCTTATTCGTATCCACGACCACGACCATGGTGTTATTATTTACGATCGCCTCGGCCTCCTGCGATCTGATGAACATGTTCTCGGGATAAGCGCCGCTCTCGCGAAAGGCGTCATACAGGGGACGAACCGCCATGGTGACGTCGTCGATCACGATACACGCTTTCTTTTCAAGGAGCCTCGCCGCCCGCCAGATGCCGACCGCCGCGCCGAAGGAGTCCGCGTCCGCGATCTTGTGACCCGTCACGATCACCTGATCCTTGGTCAGGATAAACTCACGCAGGGCCTCGGCCTTCACTCTCGCCTTTACTCTGGTATTTCTCGACTGCTGCCTGCTTGTTCCTCCGTAGAAATTTATGCCGGCCGCGCTCTTTATGACCGCCTGATCTCCGCCGCGCGCGAGTGCCATATCTATCGCGGACCTCGCGTAATTATAACTTTGCGCGTAAGTCTCCGACGGAAGCCCGACACCGATACTTAATGTGACGGGGATCGTATTTCCGATATTTACTGCCTTTGCGTCGCCGAGCACGGAGAATTTGCCCGACTGCATATTCGAGAAAGCGGACATCTTCATGACGAAGAAATATTTATCTTTCTCCATCTTCTTTACCAGACCGTCCAGACCGCCGATGTATTGATTTATCTTGCGATCTATCAGGGCGATAAGAAGCGACTGTCTCACTTCCTCGACGCTTCCCATGACTTCATCGTAATTGTCGATGTAAATAAGCCCGGTGACGAGTTTCTCCGCGTCATTCGCCTTAATGAGGCGGTTCACCTCGGTGACGTCCGTGAACGCGCACGCCACCATATCCGCGCCGGTCGTGTTTTTCGCCGTATCGAAATCTCCGGAGTCTTCACCTTGATTTTTTATGACAGAGACTCCTACCTCGTAATCTCTGCCGCCGTAGGAAGCGGAGATCTCCTTTTTCTCCCCGCTTTCTTTCGGAAACACCGCCCTGTTTAATTCCTTAATGTAGGCGCTTAAGTATTTGTCTTTGGCGTCTTTACCGAAAATCTCGAGAAACTTTCTGTTTCCCCATACTACCTTTCCGTCCTCCGTCAGGATGGCATAGGGCGTCGAAAGTTCATTTAAGAGTTCGTTTTGCGCGAAGCTGTGATGAGCGGCTGTATTCGCGACCTGAGATAAAAGCAGGGATTGCTCGCGAAAATACAAAATGACTGCCGCGATGATATAGATAATTAAGACGGCCGCGCAGACCGCCCCGGCTGTGATGTCGACGGTAAAAAGCCACGCGTCCGCCGCCAAAAGCAGCGCCGCCGTGATGACGGGCAGCAGCAGCCATACCTTAAGTTTTCGGCTGACTCGCAGGTCTTTATTCATGCGGTTCCCTTCCCGATACAACGTCTGTCAATACTTTCATCTATTTCCCGTACCCGTCGGGGTTATTCTTCTGCCACCTGTAAGAGTCGGCGCACATCTCGTCGATTCCGCGCGTCGCCTGCCAGTTCAGCTCCCTTTTCGCCTTCGAGGGGTCGGCGTAGCAGGTCGCGATGTCGCCCGGTCGTCTGGGGAGGATCTTATACGGTATGTCCTTTCCCGCCGCTTTCCCGAACGCCTTCACCATGTCGAGTACGGAATACCCCACTCCCGTCCCGAGGTTGTAAACGCAAACTCCCGCTTTTTCCTTTATCTTGGCAAGCGCCCGCACATGTCCCGCCGCGAGATCGCAGACGTGGATGTAATCGCGCACTCCCGTTCCGTCGGGCGTGTCGTAATCGTCTCCGAATACGCCCAGATACTCTCTCTTTCCCACGGCCACCTGACTGATATAGGGCATGAGGTTATTGGGGATACCCTTCGGATCTTCGCCGATAAGCCCGCTCTTATGCGCCCCGACCGGATTAAAATACCGCAAAAGGACGACATTCCACTCATGGTCCGCCGTATGCAGGTCGGTCAGGATCTGTTCAATCATCGACTTCGTCCACCCATAGGGGTTCGTGCATTTACCCTTCGGGCACTCCTCTGTGATGGGCACGAACGCCGGATCCCCGTAAACTGTCGCGGATGAGCTGAAAATGATGTTTTTCACCCCGGCTTCCCTCATGGCCTCGCACAGGGTAAGCGTCCCGCCGATATTATTCTCATAATACTCGAGCGGCTTTTCCACCGATTCGCCCACCGCCTTTAATCCGGCAAAATGAATGACGGCGTCTATATTTTCCTTCGCGAAAATATCCCTTAGCGCGGCCTTATCGCGGATATCCGCCTCATAAAAAGGTATCTCTTTTCCCGTGATCCCTCCGACCCTCTTTAACGACTCGCGGCAGGAATTGCAAAGATTGTCAAGCGCGACCACCTCGTAACCCGCCTCCAAAAGCTCGACGCAGGTATGACTTCCTATGTAACCCGCCCCTCCGGTAACAAGTATCCTCATGATTTCCTCTTTCCCGACGCGTTTTCGCGTGTCCGTAAACTTCGTCTCATCTCCACAAATATTCGGGATAAATACCTTTCTCTTTCATATCTTTAATCGCGGCGCCTACCTTCGGTTTGTCTTCCCTGTAAGTGACCCCGTACCATTTGTCGCCGGATGTCAGCACATTAACCCGCGCCCTGCCGGACCTTATGAGATCCTGAACCACGGACGGAAGAAAATACTCGCATTTTAAAGGGTTCTCTTTTAAGCCTCTCGCGAGAAACGCGGGGAATCCGTCCCTTATCCTCTCCGTAAAATCAGGCGTAAATCCCCACAGATTCATGGACACCGTGCTTTCGGGATCGACAGGCACCCAGCTTATACCGTCATCGGGCGAATAGGCCGCGCCCGAACCGCTCCTTACTATGCGGGTCCTTTCTGTAATGCCGATAAGCTCCCCCGCCCGGTCGACTTCGCACACACCCCGCGAGACGTAGCCGTTATCGGTAAGGGTATTCGCGAGTCTAAACCCGACCATAGCGTAAGTAGAAACTGCGTCATCGGCGGCTGTGCTTTCCGGGACGGATCTGAAGGCGGCACTCCCGGCGGAGGCGCTCACTGGGTCGGCGCTTTTCGCGGCAGTTCCGTCACCGAAGACGCCACTGTCAGCTTCGGCATTGTCGGCGGCCGTGCTTTCCGGGACGGATCCGAACGCGCCGCCGTTTTCTTCGAGGCCGGCCAGGAAATCATGAATCCTGACAAACGCCTCTCTGCCGTAAAAATCATCGGCGTTTATCACCGCGAACGGCGCGTCAATCATGTCGGCGCACGAAAGTACCGCGTGAGCTGTTCCCCACGGCTTTACCCTACCTTCTGGGATCTTAAACCCCGACGGGATTTCCTCTAGCCTTTGATAAGCATATTCGACTTCGACAGCGTCCTTAAAGTGACTCGCGACGGTCTGCCTGAAGACGGCGTCATTTTCCTCTTTTATGATAAATATGACTTTGCCGAAACCCGCCCTCACAGCGTCGTAAACCGAAAAATCTACGATTATGTCGCCCTGCTCATCCACGGGATCTATCTGCTTTAGGCCTCCGTAGCGGCTTCCCATGCCGGCCGCCATGATAACAAGTATGGGCTTTTTCATCCGGTAACCTCCGTAAGTACATCCTGCCGCGCCGTCAACGAGGACGAAGATGAAAAAGGCTAAAGTCCCGTCCGCGGCGCAAAACCTCCGCTTCATTATATTACAGCGTATGGAAAAAAGCAATTTTAAGCCCTTCCCGCGATTTTTAAAAAAACAGTTGACACAGCGGTTAGTGAGTGCTAACTTATATGAGGTTAGTGAGTGCTAACTATGTTGCGGACGGATTCTGCCGAGATGTTCTTTGAAAGGAGGTTTAATATGCCGCTTACAATCGCAAGCATGGGAGAGAAGCACCGTATCATACGAATCGGCGGGAATGACAAGGCGAGGCGCTTTTTAGAGGGTATCGGCTTCGTCCCCGGCGAGGAAGTGACGCTGCTTTCCGGCAACAACGGCAATGTGATCGTGCACGTGAAGGATTCCAGAGTCGCCATAAGCAGCGAGATGGCAAACAAAATCATGGTGTAAGTGACGGGCAAAAGTCATAAAGGAGGTGTTATATGCGGACATTAAGACAAGTCAAGTGCGGCAACACCGTCTCGGTCGTAAAGATTCACGGCGAGGGAGCCGTGAAGCGCCGCATCATGGACATGGGCATTACCAAGGGAACCGACGTGTACGTTCGCAAGGTCGCGCCGCTGGGAGACCCCGTGGAAGTCACGGTGCGCGGTTATGAACTGTCGCTTCGCAAGGCCGACGCAGACATGGTGGAGGTCAAGTGACGCCACAGGTACTTAAATCTGCCGAATTTTTATTTTTTTCGGCTTTAAGTTAGTGCCCGCTAACATATACGCGGGTCAGCGTATCTTAATTTAAGTATTTTTTACAGTGAATTACCGAAAAGGAGGAGTTCGCAAAATGTCTGTCAGAATCGCGCTTGCCGGCAATCCGAACAGCGGCAAGACCACACTCTTTAACGCGCTTACCGGCGCGAGTCAGTACGTCGGCAACTGGCCCGGCGTCACGGTCGAGAAAAAAGAAGGCAAATTAAAAGGGCATAAGGACGTGACGATCACTGATTTACCCGGCATTTACTCTTTATCTCCCTACACTCTGGAGGAAGTCATCTCACGAAATTATCTTATAAATGAACAGCCGGACGCCATTATCGACATCGTGGACGGCACGAATCTCGAGCGAAATCTTTATCTTACGACTCAGCTTCTGGAACTGGGTATCCCCGTGCTTATCGCCGTAAATATGATGGATACCGTAAATAAAAACGGCGACCGTATCGATACCGACGCGCTTTCCGAAAAGCTGGGCGCTGCCGTGACGAAGATCTCGGCGCTTAAGGGTACCGGAGTAGCCGACGCCGCGAAAAAAGCGGTGGAAATCGCCGGCGAAAATCAACTTCCAAAACGCGTCCCGTCTTTTGATCCCGATACGGAACACGCTCTGTCTGTGATCGACGCTCTCCTTCCCGCGGACATACCGGATACAAAGCGGCGCTTTTATGCCATAAAACTCTTTGAGCGCGACGAAAAAATATCCATCGCTTCTACCGCCTCTGTCGGAAAAGAAACCCCGAGCGCCAAAGAATTTTCCGCGCAAAACGCGTCCGGCGCTGTCCGGGATACCGCCGCCTCCGGCGCGGTCTCAGGTGTCACAAAATCCACGTCCGACAGCGCGCCCGGCGATTTAAAGCATATGGAAAATCAGACGACGCAAGTAGCGCGTGACATCGAATCCGTCATCGCCGAGACCGAAAAAAAGCTGGATGACGATTCCGAAAGCATTATCACCAACGCACGGTATGAGTTTATAGCCAAAGTGATAAAAGGATGTTATCATAAGAAGTCAAAGGACGCCCTCACGATATCGGACAAGATAGACCGCGTCGTCACAAACAGGTGGCTCGCGCTTCCGATTTTCGCCGTTGTTATGTTCGTCGTATATTTCATAACCGTCTCCACGGTAGGAGCCTACGCGACCGACTGGGTAAATGACGAACTCTTCACGAACATCATACCCCCGGCCGTTGAACATCTTCTGGACAGTATCGGCTGCGCCGACTGGCTTCAGGGTTTGATATTGGACGGAATAATCGCGGGTCTCGGCGCGGTACTGGGATTTCTCCCGCAGATGCTGCTTTTGTTTTTCTTTCTCGCCTGTCTGGAATCCTGCGGATATATGGCCAGAGTCGCCTTCATCATGGATAGGATTTTCCGCAAATTCGGACTGTCGGGAAAATCATTTATCCCAATGCTGATCGCGACCGGCTGCGGAGTGCCCGCCGTCATGGGCTCCCGCACCATTGAAAATGACCGCGACCGCAGGATGACCGTGATGACGACGACATTTATCCCCTGCAGCGCGAAACTTCCGATCATCGCTCTGTTCGCGAGCGCCATCTTCGGCAGGTCCCCTTGGGTAGCTCCGAGCGCGTATTTCGTGGGCGTCGCCGCCGTCATCTGCTCGGGCATTATCCTGAAAAAGACGAAGATGTTCGCGGGAGACCCCGCGCCGTTCGTCATGGAGCTTCCGGCATATCATTGGCCTACGCTCGGCAATGTCTTTCGCAGCGTGTGGCAAAGAACCAAGGCTTTCGTAAAAAAAGCCGGCACCATCATCCTGCTCTCCACGATAGTCGTATGGTTCCTGTCAAGCTTCGGATTCGTAAACGGACGCTTCTGCATGGTAGACGACTTAGGCGACGGCCTGCTGGCGGTGATCGGCGGAGCTATCGCGTGGATATTTAAACCTCTCGGCTGGGGAAACTGGAAGGCTGCTGTCGCCGCGATCACGGGACTCGTGGCAAAGGAGAACGTGGTAGGCACATTCGGCATACTGCACGGGTTCGACGAACTCTCCGCGGATGCCTCGGAAATATGGTCTTATATCGCTTCAAGCTTTACCGCCGCTTCCGGGTATTCATTCCTGGTGTTTAATCTCCTGTGCGCCCCTTGCTTCGCGGCCATCGGCGCCATAAAAAGAGAGATGAACAGCGCCAAATGGACATGGTTCGCCATCGGTTATCAGACCGCGCTTGCCTACGCCGCCTCGCTTTGCATTTACCAGTTCGCAAGCGCCATCTCAAACAGAACCTTCGGGTTCGGAACCGTCGCGGCGCTGGTCGTCCTCGCGGGCTTTTTGTATCTGCTCTTTAGACCGAATAAAGAGCGGCAGCCGAAGAAGACCCGGGTGGCGGGATGAGAATGAAAAAACAAACCGCCGTTTAACTAAAGCACATTGCGAGATATATCTTACCGAAGAAACTTAACGGCTCGCACTCCCGCCAATAAACATAGTAGGGATGAGCAAAACACGGGGTTTGCTCATCCCTGTAAACATAGTGAAAAGGAGGAATGAAAATAATGCTCACCTTCCTTCAGAAGAATCTGGGAACCATCATAGTGGGACTTGTGGTGCTGGCGGTCATCGTACTGGCCGTCAGAAAGATCGTGAAAGATAAGAAAAGCGGCAGCTCCGACTGCGGCGGTGACTGCGGTCATTGCTCCGGCTGCCACTAGGGGCCGGCTGTAAGGCTGACTGTCATCGACTGTGGTCAATACATTACCCGAGCTGACACCAATACAGGACGGGGTGACCACAGTCATTGCCGGGGCTACCATCAAAACCGTCCATCCGTCAGAAAGATCGTGAAAGATAAAAAGCGGCAACTTGAGACCGCGGCGGCGACGCATTTATATTACTTAACTATCTGCCCGAATGTTTCATCAACGCGCCCGGCGTCCGCGTCATGCCACACGGGTATTCGATCATCACCGTGTTGTTATGACGTGTTCAGCGAACTCAAAGCCGAGGATATCATCGGTGCGGGTGCGGGTATGTTTGATCATCACAGTTTTGTGCTGTGATCAACAGCTTCAATCCTAAGAGAATATAACAGCTGTATTTGTCTGTGCGTCACTTAAAAAGGCGTAAGCCCATCCGGACTTACGCCTTTCTCTTTATCAATCATTTCCTCTGCTTCTTTTGCCTCACCCCGGTCGGTCCGGAAGTTGCGGGCCCACAACTAAGCATTACGACGAATCGACATAAAACGCAGAACACATGAACCCGCGTCCGTACTGACGACCGACGTCCTCGCCTTATAGCTTGAACCCTGTCAC
>CAYLRF010000018.1:0-8342 GCA_964385995.1 uncultured Faecalimonas sp. | reverse complement strand
ACCCGCGTCCGTACTGACGACCGACGTCCTCGCCTTATAGCTTGAACCCTGTCACACGCGAACTTCGCAGATGGATTAGCTCATTTACTCAAGTATGTTCTTTACCACGCCCGAGCCTACCGTACGTCCGCCCTCACGGATAGCGAAGCGAAGGCCTTCCTCCATAGCTACGGAGTGAATCAGCTCGCATGTCATCTCGATGTGATCGCCCGGCATACACATCTCCGTCCCCTCGGGAAGGTTGCAAACACCGGTAACATCCGTCGTCCTGAAATAGAACTGAGGTCTGTAGTTCGTGAAGAAAGGAGTGTGGCGTCCGCCCTCGTCCTTGGTCAGCACGTACACTTGAGCGGTGAACTTCGTGTGGCACTTTACGCTGCCGGGCTTACAAAGGCACTGGCCTCTCTCGATCTCATCTCTCTGAACGC
Source organism: uncultured Faecalimonas sp. (assembly GCA_964385995.1). GTDB lineage: Bacteria > Bacillota > Clostridia > Lachnospirales > Lachnospiraceae > CAYLRF01. The sequence goes on along the minus strand of CAYLRF010000018.1, from coordinate 7,914 downwards.
CTCGAAGAAGCGCGCCGATATTGTCACCCGCGCGGGCCTCGTCAAGAAGCTTGCGGAACATCTCGATACCGGTGACCACCACCTTGCGGTTCTCTTCCTTAAGTCCGACGATCTCGACTTCATCGGACACGCGAAGCGTACCTCTCTCCACACGTCCCGTAGCCACCGTGCCGCGACCCGTGATGGAGAAGATATCCTCTATGGGCATAAGGAACGGCTTATCCGTATCGCGCTGGGGATCCGGTATCCATGTATCGACAGCGTCCATAAGCTCCATGATCTTATCGCCCCACTCGCCGCTGGGATCCTCCAGAGCCTTCAGAGCCGAGCCGCGGATGATAGGTGTCTCATCGCCCGGGAACTCATACTCGGTAAGAAGCTCCCTGATCTCCATGTCGACGAGCTCTAAAAGCTCCTCGTCGTCTACCATATCGCACTTATTCATAAATACCACGATGTAAGGCACGCCGACCTGACGGGCCAAGAGAATGTGCTCTCTGGTCTGTGCCATAACGCCGTCCGTCGCCGCGACCACGAGGATCGCGCCGTCCATCTGCGCCGCGCCGGTGATCATGTTCTTTACGTAATCGGCATGTCCCGGGCAGTCGACGTGAGCGTAATGACGCTTCTCGGTCTCATACTCCACGTGGGCCGTGGAAATCGTGATACCGCGCTCCCTCTCCTCCGGAGCCTTATCGATATTCTCGAATGCCACCTCGGCGTTGTGTCCGCCGACCCGAAGTGCCAGCGTCTTGGTGATAGCCGCTGTCAGCGTAGTCTTGCCATGGTCAACGTGACCGATGGTACCGATGTTAGCGTGCGGTTTCGTCCTCTCAAATTTAGCCTTTGCCATCTCTTTAAATCCTCCTTAAATGTGTTGCCCGCTCACGGCGGTGCTTTTTCCTTTCACAGAATAATGTGATTATATTGCACGGCGTGGCTTTTTTCAAGCCTTTTTTTCCGTCCGTCTCTTACTTCTTCTCCGACAGCACCTTCTCCTGCACGCTCTTGGGCACCGGCTCGTACCGGTCAAAGAACATGGAGTAATTCCCGCGCCCCTGCGTCCGCGAACGAAGGTCGGTGGAATATCCGAACATCTCCGCGAGCGGCACGAAGCACCTTACGATTTTGCCTCCGCCCAGATCGTCCATTCCCTCGATACGCCCGCGCCGGCCGTTGATATCGCCGATTACATCGCCCATATATTCCTCCGGCATGGTGACCTCCACTCTCATGATGGGCTCCAGAAGTATCGGCGAGGCTTTCGCCATCGCGTCCTTAAAAGCCATGGAACCCGCTATCTGGAAGGCCATCTCGCTGGAGTCGACCTCATGGTAGGAACCGTCGTATACCACAGCCTTGACTCCGACCACGGGGAAGCCCCCGAGAATACCCGATTTCATCGCGGACTCGATACCCTCGCCCACCTTCGGGATGTATTCTTTCGGAATGGCTCCGCCCACGACTTCCGACTCGAATATGTACGTCGTCTCGGCGTTCGCGTCGATGGGCTCAAAGCGCACCTTGCAGTGTCCGTACTGTCCGCGTCCGCCGGTCTGCTTGATGTATTTGCTCTCCACGTCGGCCGGCTTCGTGATAGTCTCCTTATAAGCCACCTGAGGCGCGCCTACGTTCGCCTCGACCTTAAACTCACGAAGGAGCCTGTCCACGATGATCTCCAGATGAAGCTCACCCATGCCGGCGATGATCGTCTGCCCGGTCTCGGGATCCGTATGCGCCCTAAACGTCGGATCCTCCTCCGCGAGTTTCGCGAGCGACTCGCCGAGTTTCCCCTGCGACGCCTTGGTCTTGGGCTCGATCGCAAGCTCGATAACCGGCTCCGGAAATTCCATCGACTCCAGAATGACCGGGTTTTCTTCCTCGCAGATGGTGTCGCCCGTGGTGGACGCCTTAAAACCTATCGCCGCCGCGATATCTCCCGAGTAGACCCGATCCAGCTCCTCGCGCTTGTTCGCGTGCATTTGCAGTATACGCCCCACGCGCTCCTTCTTATTCTTAGTCGCGTTCAGCACATAAGAGCCCGAGTCCAGCGTCCCCGAGTAAACTCTGAAGTACGCGAGCTTCCCGACGAACGGATCCGTCATTATCTTAAACACCAGCGCGGAAAAAGGCTCTTCATCGGAAGAATTTCTGATGATCTCATTTCCTTCCAAATCCACGCCCTTTATGGCCTCGATGTCAAGCGGAGACGGCATATACTCGATCACCGCGTCGAGAAGCTTTTGCACGCCCTTATTGCGGTAAGCCGATCCGCAGCAGACGGGTACGGCCTCGCACGAGCAGGTGCCCTTTCGCAAAACCGCCTTAAGCTCCTCTGTCGTCGGCTCATCGCCTTCCAGATATTGAAGCATGAGGTCATCATCCAGCTCACAGATTTTCTCAATCATCTCCGTGCGGTATGTCTCGGCCTGCTCCTTCATGTCGTCCGGGATCTCTTCGACCGTGATGTCATCGCCCTTCTCGTCATGATAAATGTAGGCCTTCATCTCGAACAGATCGATGACGCCCACGAAATCGTCTTCCTTACCTATGGGAAGCTGCACGCAGATGGCGTTTTTCCCGAGCTTCGTGCGGATCTGCTCCACCGCGCCGTAAAAATCCGCACCGAGGATGTCCATCTTGTTGATAAACGCCATACGGGGAACATTGTAAGTGTCCGCCTGACGCCACACATTTTCCGACTGCGGCTCCACACCGCCCTTCGCGCAGAAGACACCGACCGCGCCGTCAAGCACACGAAGCGACCTTTCCACCTCGACGGTAAAGTCCACGTGTCCCGGGGTGTCGATAATATTTATCCTGTGTTCCAGCGCGCCCTTTTTCGGCTTGCACTGCTCCTGAAGTGTCCAGTGGCAGGTCGTCGCGGCGGACGTAATCGTGATCCCGCGCTCCTGCTCCTGGGCCATCCAGTCCATGGTCGCCGTACCCTCATGGGTATCGCCGATCTTGTGATTTACACCGGTATAATACAGGATTCGCTCCGTCACCGTCGTCTTGCCTGCGTCGATGTGCGCCATTATACCGATGTTTCTGGTCCTGTCTAACGGATATTGTCTTTCAGCCAAAGTATTCGCCCCCTACGATCAGAAACGGTAATGGGCAAACGCTTTATTTGCCTCCGCCATCTTATGCATATCTTCTTTTTTCTTAACGGACGCCCCGGTGTTGTTCATCGCGTCAAGGATCTCACCCGCGAGCTTGTCCTGCATCGTCTTCTCTCCCCTCTTTCGGGCATACTGGACGATCCAGCGAAGCGCCAACGTCTGTCTTCTGTCAGGTCTGACCTCGATCGGCACCTGATAAGTGGCGCCGCCTATACGTCTGGCCTTCACCTCAAGCACCGGCATGATGTTTGCCAGAGCTTCCTCAAACGCCTCCAGCGCGGGCTTCCCGGATTTTTCCTCCACCTTCTCAAACGCGCCGTACACGATCTTTTGCGCGATACCCTTTTTCCCGTCGAGCATTACGCCGTTAATAAGTTTCGTGACGGTCTTGCTCGCGTACACCGGATCCGCCAATACTTCTCTTTTTTGTACCTGTCCTTTACGTGGCACGTCTCTTCCCTCCTTAATCAATAAAAAATTAAGTCATAGGTACTCACATAATCCGAACTTACATGACATGTGTTCGCGCGGGACAGGCTTTATCCGCCATAAGCTTCCCGCAACCTACAGGAATCACAGTTCTTACGTGACTTGTCGGAGCGCCGCTTAATCGCCCCGAACCTTTAACTTAACAACTTCTCCCGGCCTGCCGCTATTTCTTCGTTTCTTTAGGCCGTTTGGCACCGTACTTGGAACGCGCCTGTTTTCTGTTGGCGACACCCGCCGTATCCAGGGTGCCTCGGATGACGTGATATCTGGTACCGGGTAAATCCTTAACCCTGCCGCCCCGGATGAGAACAACGCTGTGCTCCTGAAGGTTGTGGCCTTCCCCGGGGATGTAGCTTGTCACCTCGATGCCGTTTGAGAGACGGACCCTCGCGATCTTTCTGAGCGCGGAATTGGGCTTCTTCGGCGTCGCGGTCTTCACCGCCGTGCACACGCCTCTCTTCTGGGGAGCCGTGACGTCGGTCGCTTTTCTCTTCAGGGAATTATACCCCTTAAGCAGCGCCGGAGCCGTGGATTTCTTTACGGCACTTTTGCGTCCTTTCCTTACCAACTGATTAAATGTCGGCATTTTCTTCACCTCCTGCTTCGGTTTTTCGGTTGCTTACGCGAAACGCGTCGGTATTCTATCACCGATGTGATTGCCGCGTCAACGTATATTTTCGGCGTCGCCTTCCGGCGCCCTACACGGCGTTACTATTTACGACACTCCACTTCGGTTTGCCCTTAACGTCGGCGGGTTCGGATTACTCGGCGGCAGATTCTCCTTCGTCGATTATGACGGGACCTGCGTCAGTGTCGCCTTCCGTCTTCGCCCCTTCATCTGAGCCGCCCTCATCAGTGCTGCCCTCATCCTCGATGATGAGCGTCTCCTCCGGCTCTTCGTCCGTATTAAGCTTCACGTCCCTGTACTCTCTCATGCCGGTGCCGACCGGGATGAGTTTTCCGATGATGACATTTTCCTTAAGTCCGATTAACGGATCGACCTTGCCTTTTATGGCGGCGTCGGTAAGTACCTTCGTGGTCTCCTGGAATGAGGCCGCCGACAGGAACGAGTTCGTGGCGAGAGCGGCTTTCGTAATGCCCTGAAGTACCGGCTCACCTACAGCCGGCTCCTTTCCTTCCTCCTCCAGCTTCTTGTTTTGATCCTCATACTCGCCTATATCTACCAGCGCTCCCGGCAGGAACGAAGAGTCTCCGTGCTTGTCTATGCGCACTTTCTTTAACATCTGGTGGATGATTAACTCTATGTGCTTGTCGTTGATTTCCACGCCCTGCAGACGGTAAACTCTCTGCACCTCGTGCATCATGTAGTCCTGCACAGCGCGAAGGCCCTTGATTTTCAGGATGTCGTGAGGATTCACGCTTCCTTCCGTAAGCTCATCGCCCGCTTCAAGCTCCGCTCCGTCCTCGATCTTCAGTCTGGAACCGTAAGGGATAAGGTACGTCTTGGTCTGTCCGGTTTCCTTGTCGGTAACGATGACCTCGCGCTTCTTTTTCGTGTCGCTCACGGTCGCCGTCCCCGCGAATTCCGTGATGATCGCGAGTCCCTTCGGCTTTCTCGCCTCGAAAAGCTCCTCGACACGGGGAAGACCCTGCGTGATGTCGCCGCCCGCCACGCCTCCGACGTGGAAGGTTCTCATGGTAAGCTGCGTACCGGGCTCGCCTATCGACTGCGCCGCTATGATACCTACCGGCTCGCCTACCTGAACCGGCTCGCCCGTCGCCATGTTCGCGCCGTAGCATTTAGCGCAAATGCCTATTCTCGACTTGCAGGTGAGCGCCGTGCGGATCCTGACCGTCTTAATCGGCCGACCTTCCTTATCCACGCCTTTGGATACGATGGCGTCGGCTCCGGCGGGGGTGATCATGTGATTGGTCTCCACGAGCACATTGCCGTCGGCGTCGCGGATGGTCTCGCATGAATATCTTCCGACGATACGCTCCCTTAGGCTTTCTATCTCCTCATTGCCGTCCATGAAGGCGGAAACTTCCATACCGGGGATCTCTTCGTCCTCGTGCCCCTCGCAGCAGTCAACCTCTCGGATACTGAGCTCCTGCGACACATCGACCAGCCTTCTTGTGAGGTAGCCCGAGTCGGCGGTACGAAGCGCGGTATCGGAAAGACCTTTCCTCGCTCCGTGGGCGCTCATGAAATACTCGAGCACGTCCAGACCTTCGCGGAAGTTTGACTTAATGGGCAGCTCTATCGTATGTCCCGTCGTGTCGGCCATAAGACCTCTCATGCCGGCGAGCTGCTTTATCTGCTTGTCGGAACCGCGGGCGCCCGAATCCGCCATCATGTAAATATTGTTGTATTTGTCAAGACCGTCCATCAAAACCTTGGTCAGTTTCTCGTCGGTATCTCTCCAGGTCTCCACGACCTCTTTATAACGCTCTTCCTCGGTGATAAGGCCTCGCTTATAGTTCTTCGTGATACGGTCCACGGTCTCCTGAGCCTCACCGATGAGCTTCGGTTTCTCGGGAGGCACGACCATCTCGGAAATGGACACCGTCATGGCCGCTTTCGTGGAATATTTGTAACCCATGTCCTTGATATTATCCAATACCTCGGCGGTCACCGTGGCCCCGTGAATATTTATGACTCTCTGCAGGATATCCTTGGTGCGCTTCTTATCAACCAGAAAATCTATCTCCGGCAACAGCTCGTTGCCCGGAACCGATCTGTCCACGAATCCCAGATCCTGCGGGATTACCTCGTTAAAAAGGAGCCTCCCGAGCGTAGTCTGCACGACGGCCGTCTTTACCGCGCCGTCCACCTTCCCGGTTCTTCTCACCTTGATACGTGCGTGAAGGGAAAGCAGACCGTTCTCATTCGCGAGTATGGCCTCGTTTATATCTTTAAAAATGCGTCCCTCTCCGAGAGCGTCCTCTCTCTCCTGCGTGAGGTAATACACACCCAGAACCATATCCTGCGAAGGCACGGCCACGGGTCCGCCGTCGGAGGGCTTTAACAGGTTGTTCGGCGAAAGCATAAGGAAGCGGCACTCGGCCTGCGCCTCCACCGAGAGCGGCAGGTGAACCGCCATCTGATCGCCGTCGAAATCGGCGTTGTATGCGGTGCAGACGAGCGGATGAAGCTTTATCGCCTTACCCTCCACCAGTATCGGCTCGAAGGCCTGTATGCCGAGCCTGTGAAGCGTCGGGGCGCGGTTCAGCATGACGGGATGCTCTTTTATGACTTCCTCAAGCACGTCCCACACCTCGGGCTGCATTCTCTCAACCATCTTCTTGGCGCTCTTTATATTTTGAGCCAGTCCCCTCGCCACGAGTTCCTTCATGACGAAAGGCTTAAACAGCTCGACCGCCATCTCCTTCGGAAGTCCGCATTGGTAAATCTTAAGCTCCGGTCCCACGACGATGACGGAACGGCCCGAGTAATCAACGCGCTTTCCGAGAAGATTCTGACGGAAACGCCCGGATTTCCCCTTAAGCATGTCCGAAAGGCTCTTTAAGGCGCGGTTCCCCGGCCCCGTCACGGCGCGTCCCTTGCGGCCGTTATCTATAAGCGAGTCCACGGCCTCCTGAAGCATTCTCTTCTCGTTGCGGATTATGATCTCGGGTGCGCCCAGTTCGAGGAGCTTCTTTAATCTGTTGTTTCTGTTTATGATTCTGCGGTAGAGATCATTTAAATCGCTTGTCGCGAACCTTCCTCCGTCCAGCTGCACCATGGGCCGCAGATCCGGCGGGATGACGGGGATGACGTTTAAGATCATCCACTCGGGCTTGTTGCCTGAATTTAAGAACGCCTCAAACACCTCGAGTCTCTTGACGATACGGGTTTTCTTCTGGCCCGTCGCGTCGCGCAGTTCTTCCTTAAGCTCATCGTGTTCCTTCTGAAGATCTATGGCGCAAAGCAACTCTTCTATGGCCTCGGCGCCCATCCCGGCTCTGAAAGAATCCCCGTACGCCTGCCTCGCCTCCTGATACTCCTGCTCACTTAGCATCTGTTTATAAAGAAGCGGCGTATCTCCGGGATCAAGCACTATGTAAGACGCGAAATAAAGAACTTTCTCCAGTATCCTCGGCGACAAATCAAGTATGAGTCCCATGCGGCTGGGAATACCCTTAAAATACCATATATGCGACACCGGCGCCGCGAGGGAAATATGTCCCATGCGCTCTCGTCTCACGCTCGCCTTCGTCACTTCCACGCCGCAGCGGTCGCAGATCACGCCCTTATAGCGGATCTTTTTATATTTGCCGCAGTGGCACTCCCAGTCCTTACTGGGTCCGAATATCCTCTCGCAGAAAAGACCGTCCC
>CAYLRF010000017.1:18622-28671 GCA_964385995.1 uncultured Faecalimonas sp. | reverse complement strand
GTTGCACCCCGCGTGGGGTGCATGGGTTGAAATTCTGGGGTCAGCACGAGCAGGCTGTGTGTTACTAATCATGGCTGATTTGGACAGATGCACAGATTCGTTCTGTCTGCACATGAGGCACAGAGGGCTGTGAATCGTAACGCCTGGCTTCGACTCTGAATTGTAACGCCGGACTTCAAATGTACGCGCGATGAGATAATTTACACTTTGCGAAACAGACGAAAGACAAAGGTGAAGGGCCGGCCCCGCAATCTTCATTTTGTGAACAAAAATCTTCATTTTGTGAATATACTTTCGTGCAGGATAATGGTATAAATCTCCGCGTAAGGGGCAGATCTTATTTTTCGTATTTCACGTGGAGGAAAAAACATGAAGACCTACGCTTATTATTTTCCGAATTGGCATCAGGATAAGCGAAACGACCTCTGGCACGGCAAAGGCTGGACGGAATGGGAGGTCGTAAAGTGCGCGAGGCCGAGATTTCCGGGGCATAAACAGCCGAACGTCCCGCTGTGGGGATACGAGGACGAGGCGGATCCCGCCGTCATGGCAAAAAAGATCTCTGCGGCTCAAAAGTACGGGATCGACGGCTTCATCTTCGATACTTACTACTACGACGACGGACCTTACAGACAGCGCTGTCTGGACGAGGGATTTTTAAAAGCGGAAAACTCCGCGTCCATGGAGTTTGCGATCATGTGGTGCAATCACGACGCCATATACGCTCATCCGTCGCCCCGAAACATCATTTCTCCGACGCTTAAGAGTTCGGCCGTGGACGAAGCCGCCTTCGTGCGGATCACGGACGATTTTATCCGCAAATATTTCACACGTGAAAATTACATCCGCGTGGACGGGAAGCTCCTCTTTATCATCTATAACGTCTGGAATCTGGCAAAACAGCTGGGCGGACTGGATGAGACGGCCAGGATTCTCTCGGAGTTTCGCGGCAGGGTGCGGGACGCCGGCTTAGGCGAGATACAGCTCGGGTGCGTGCCGGAAATGCTGGATAAGCGGTTTAACGATCGAACCGCGATGAATCGCCTGCTTAAGGTGCTGGGGATCGACGAGGGAATCAGATATTGGTGGCCAGTAACGTATAACGATGCGCGGCTTACGGTCGAATATGACGATTTCGTTGAGGCCGGGATAGGGACATTTGAGGACGATCTTAACTTCTACGACATCCCCGTGGATCCGGTGGTCATGAGAGGACTTGATCAGAGCCCCCGGACCATCCAGTCCGAGATATACGAGAATATGAACGATTATCCCTGGTACGCGATAGTGGATCACTGCACCGTGGAAGGATATGAGAGAGCGCTTCGCGCGGCGTATGAGTTTACCGGGTCGGATCGTTTCAGAGGTCATTTCGTCGGGCTTATCTGGAATGAGTGGACGGAAGGAAATTTTCTGGAGCCTTCGACGGATGACGGATACGCGTATCTTGAGGCCGTAAAGAGAGTGCAGGAAGAGATGCGGGTCGGGAAATGATAGAGAGAGTGGCTGTAAGAAAGGGCAGGGTCGGTATATTCGCCGTCGCGCACGGGGTTTATCGGGAGCAGTTTTCGGGCCTATATGAAAATCTGACGGCATATCACCTAAGGCTTTGCGAAAAGATCCGCTCATACGGCGTCGAAACTGTGGATTTCGGCATGATTGACAGCTCCGAGGCGGCTTACCGGGCGGCCGGAAGGATAAGCGCCGCTGGAGTGGACGTCCTCTTTGTGAATATGGTGACGTACGCGACTTCCTCAGTGTTCGCGCCCATACTTCGGGCCGCGACCTCGCCTGTCGTGCTTGTGGCACTTCAGCCGCGGATGGCGATGGATTACACCCGGGCGAACACGTTCATGCAGCTTGAAAATGACAATATCTGCTCCGTACCGGAATTTACCTGCGTGGCGGAGCGTTTCGGAAAGCCCGTAAACGACGTGATACCGGGGTGGCTTGAAGGAGATGAGTGGGCGGATAAGCAGCTTTCCGACTGGTGCGACATAGCGATAGTGCTGCACAGCCTTAAGGGAGCGAGACTCGGCCTTATGGGTCACGTGCTTGAGGCCATGTATGATATGCACGCGGACCCCACGGCCGTCTCCGCAGCTTTCGGTATACACGTCCCGCTGATAGAGATATCCGCTCTGGTACGCGCGTACAGGCAGGTATCGGACGCGGAGGTGGAAGAAAAGATCGGCGTCATAAAAAGAGAGTTTGATATGCCGGACCCCGTCTCCGATCCCGTGACGAAGCGACTTACGGACGAAGATCTTACGCAGGCGGCGAAAAGCGCCGCGGCACTTGACAGACTGGTGAAGGATTTTAACCTCGACGGCATGGCTTATTACTACGAGGGACTGGAAGGTTCCGAAGAGCGCAGGATCGCCACGTCGCTTATCGTGGGCAATTCCATCCTGAACGCTCAGGGGATCCCTATGTGCGGCGAGTTTGACATAAAGACCGACATCGCCATGCTCATCATGGACAGACTGGACATGGGAGGGAGCTTTGCGGAGCTGCATCCCTTTGACTTTAATGACAACGCCATTTTAATCGGACATGACGGGCCGCACCACATAAAGATCGCGCAGGGAAGACCCGTGCTTCGCTCTCTCGTAAAATACCACGGAAAGCCGGGTTCCGGAGCCTCCGTGGAATTTAAACTGAAGGAAGGGCCCATAACCATGCTGGGGATTTCCCAGACGAGGGACGGGAAGTTTAAGTTCATCATAGGCGAGGGGTACTCGAAAGCCGGAGCGATTCCGCCGACGGGGAATACGAACACGAGGGGATATTTCCCGCCTGATACGAGGGATTTCATAAGGCGCTGGGTCATGGAGGCGCCGACTCATCATTACGCGCTCGGCATAGGTCACAGGGCCAACGTCATAAAGAAGATCGCCGACGCGCTTAATATCCCGAGCGTGATAATAAGATAAATACGCGGCGGATGCTCAGGCCCGTTTTACGGTTCGTGATTCACATTGATTTTATGATTCGTGTTTAATAATAAAGGCGGATCGGGCGCGTTTTCATAGGAAGGCTTAAATGACATGGGCATAGAGGCAAATACGGTATCGGCCGTAAGACAGGTGAAAGATAAGGATGTGGTCCGTATCGAGGATCGAGGGGCCCCCTTAAATGTCCTCTTTTTCGGAAATTCCATCACCCGCCACGCGCCTAAAGAGGAGATAGGCTGGCACGGGGACTGGGGCATGGCGGCGAGCCGAAAGGAGCGCGACTATGTCCATCTGACAGCGAAGGGTCTTGAGAAAAAATACGGACCCGTGAACGTATGCACGGTATGTGCCGCCGACTGGGAGCGATCGTATTGGGACGACTCTGAGATGGAGCGCCTTATGCCGGCGCGTGATTTCGCCGCGGATATCGTGATATGCCGCATAGGGGAAAATATCTGGGGCGTACGGGACAGACTGAAGGAATATCCGCTCGCTCCCTGTCTTGATGGCGTGATAAAATGGCTGGCCGTAAAGTCCACCGCGAAGATCGTCATAACGACGCTCTTCTGGGCGTATGGTGAGATCGATGACGCCATCGTAAGAGTGGCGGAGGCGAACGGTTATCCGCTTGTAAGGCTCGGCGATCTGGGCGAGCTTGATACCTGCAAGGCGCTTAGCGAGTATACGCATGCGGGAGTAAGGATCCATCCGAACGACGAGGGAATGAGACGCATATCCGATCGCATACTTGAGAAGCTGTAAGGGACGTTTTCAAAGTGGACTTGTGCACGCGGGCGGTGATGGTTTAAAATAGTGGCGCCTTAAAAGGAGGCAGTCATGGATTTTGAGAGCATATCCCCGTTTGTGCGGTTTGCCGCCGGGCAGCAACTGGTGGGCTCGCAGGATTATTCCGCGTACGGAAACGTCCTTGTGGGGTTTGATCACCGGATATATTTCTGTGTCAGCGGAGTCGGGACAGTCACCGTCGAGAATGCAAATTACGCGCTCGCGAAGGGCGATCTGCTCATGTGGAGGGCCGGCACGCCTTATTCCTATCGATCCGTCTCACAGGATTTCTCCTGCCTTACGTGCAATTTCGATTACGTCTCGCAGCGAAAAAAATGCAGCCTCCCGAAACCGCCTGTTTCGCTTTCGCTTTTTTCCCCTGATGATCTTTTGGAACCCGCGCCGCATTTTGACCCGCCTGATTTTCCTTTTAACGGCACTGTCTATTTAAAAAGCGCCCTTTATCTGCATTCACAGTTTAAATCGCTGATCCTCGAATTTATGAACGGCTTTAAATACCGGGATCTTTCCTGCACCTGTCTGCTTACGGATATCCTTCTTGAGATACTCAGACATCTCGAGTTCTCGGACGGATCGGGAAGGCAATATCTTCTGACCGTCGATGTCACGAAATATATAAGGGAGCATTACGCGGAGCCGCTTTCTAATGAGTCAATCGGAAAGACTTTCGGCTATCATCCGAATTACATTAATCATCTCATGCAAAAATTCACCGGTACCTCGCTGCGACAGTACATCATTACCATAAGGCTAAATCAGGCCATACAGATGATCATGGACACGACGCTTTCGATAGATGAGATAAGCGAGGCGGTGGGATTATCAGGCAGAAATTACCTGACGCGGCTTTTAAAGTCCCGCTACGGCGTCAGCCCGGCTTCGCTCAGGTCGTGAAAATTTGCCGCCCGCGGGATAAAAATACGCTGACAAAGCGGTGGACAGGCGCCGGGGAAAGCGATAGAATCGGGAAAGAAAAAGAGGACGGGATGACGAAGATGATTGTCGGGGATGAGATGAAAAAAGATTATACAGAGGAAGAGTTGGAATTTGCGATTTTCTGCGTGGAAAGTGTAGCGGAAACGCTTGGAGTCGATGCCTTAGCGGTATATGATGCGTACACGAGGGAAACGAACCTGCTGGACGATTATATTATCCCGTGTTACGATATTTTGCATACGCAGGGAAAGGAATATATCGCAAATGACCTTATTGACAGGATGAGGGAGAAGGGTGTCGCCATATGACGGTGTTTCACGGTTCGGACAGGGAAATCAGAAAGCCGGATATTTTTCATTCACGCAAAGAAGTGGATTTCGGACCCGGGTTTTATGTCACTCCATTAAGAGAACAGGCGAGAAACTGGTGCAAAAAATTTATACGACAGGGTAAACCGGGTGTTGTTTCCGAATATACGACAGACGAAAAAGTGTTTGAGAAATATCGCGTTTTAAGATTTACGAAATATTCGGCTCAATGGTTGGATTTTGTTGCGGGATGCCGCAAGGGATTGGACGAATCGGATTATGAGATCGTCATCGGCGGCGTGGCAAACGACCGTGTCTTTGACACGATTGAGCTGTATTTTCAAAATTTGATAACCAGAGCTGAGGCACTGGGAAGACTAAAGTATGAAAAGCCGAATCTGCAAATATGTTTCCGCTGTCAGGAAGCACTGAATCAATATATCAGATTCGAAAGGAGCTTTACGCTATGACGGCTAACAGGACGCTGCTTCACATGAAGTACGGAAGAATTATCATGTGTTTCGCAAAGATTTCCGGCCTGACGGTCAGGGAGGCGATGGATTTTTTCTATCATTCGACTGAGCGCGAGCTGATCCGCGACGGTGTATCCGACCTTCACTGCATGAGCGACATGTATTTGGCAAGGGACCTGATGGATGAGTACGAGGCAGGTACCCGTCCGGAGCGGATTCGTGAAGGTACGGGCGGGGGTTCGGCTTGATTGGCCTATTCTATCTTTAATTTCGGCGTATCGGTCGTTCACATTTCTTTATGTTCTTTTCTTTTCCTGAAAAATCTTCTCGCCGTGAGACGCTGCCACGGCTTTCATTCACATATACGGACACATAAGCGGCTGTCGGATTGCCGCGAGTTGTCATATATGACCACGCCTTAATTTCATGATTTTTTATCGGGGGTTAAATCTGACTACCGAAGTTACTTAGAATGACTACCAAAATGCGGGTGGCTATGGTATACCTAAAACACAAACGGATGTGGTATACCATAAATACAATGAATTTGGAGGATTTGATATGGAAGATATAAGAAACAGTGTAGAACGCTACATGAAGTTAAAAGGGATTAAGGGGTATACCTATCTGCTCATTGACATTGCTCGCGAATTAGGGGTTACGGGACAGGACGCGTACGATTTTGCGAACAGGGAAAAGTCCAATTTCTCGAAAATGCTGAAGGGAGAAAGACCGATTAAATACGAGTTAATTGTTCCGCTGGAGAAGGTGTTGGGAGTTTCACTGGCGCGGCTCTTTGATGAGAACGCGTATAAACTGCCCGTTGAGAAGGATAACGTGCCGTTTAATAAAGGGTTCAGATATTACGCGTATTTGGACGAACCTCAATTATATAAGGACGAATTTGACATATTGCTTACAAATGACGGGCAGTCTATTCTCACCCAATCCGACGAATTCGGCAAAACATTTCTCGACTATGTGGTTGAGTACCGGGCGGTAAACGGCGTCAGATATCTTCATGACGGGTACGGGATAAAACTGAAATGGTTTCACAACCAATTCGAGTTTACGAAGGACAAGGGAGTTACGTGGATTCAGTTTGAAAACTGCGTAGAGTTTGCCCGCCTTGTCGCGAGCATGAACGACGTGCGGCTCTTCAACGATATTTTCGATCCCTACAACATGTTTTTTACAAACGGTCATTATGCCACGGAAAGCTGCATTTTCTGCAGGGACGATTATTTGGAAATAATACTGGATAATGACGGCCTTTTTAAATCCCTGTTCGAGGTAAAGCCTTACGAGCTTAAGCTGGACGGCAGAGCAAGGAGGATAAAGGGGAAAGATTACATCACCCATAATTGCATAAATCCGATAATCAATAACTGTTTAAGATACGCCCTGAAGCATTTGGATAAATATAAACAAAGGGCGGAGGCCATATTGAAATTCGGAATCAGACATAACAAAAGAATCGCAGACGAGACGGCAAATGACTATTATTATGTCTGCGGCGAACTGGGTGAATTGAAAAAATGCGGGGATATCGACTGCTACGCGTTTTATGATATTGTCATTTTTGCAGATGTAAAAACTGACGATGATGAAATAAACGCCCTGATCGATAAGTTGCCGGTATTTAATAAATCGCTGTGACACATTTAAGCGAAGAATTTAAGCGAAGATAACGGAAAGCTTTGAAGAAAGAGGACTTAAGATTTTAAAAGCAACCTTTCGGAGCCGGTCGTAATGGCGCGTCGAATCGCGTCGGGAAGGAGGAAAAGATGAGTTTAAGAAGTTGTCCGGACTGCGGGTGCCCCGACCCGCTCGCGGGACAAAGAAAGAAAAAGAAGAGGCATACAGGTCTTATTATCCTGGCGGTTGTGATCGCTCTTCTCGTTATTGCCGCGCTTGCCCTTAACGGCCTTATGCGAAAAGCAGGCGAAGCCGAATATTATACGAACATGGAATCCGCCGCTTATAAAATGCTGGACGGAGCCGCCGAGGCGGAAAACGCGGGAAATCTTATCGTAAACGTATGGAACAACGCGATTTTTGAGGAAAGCGATGCCGAGACAGACAAATACACGATGCAAAACGGCAGATTCGTGGAAGATTTTAATGACGCTCTGTCGAATTTGTATGCCGATGAAACTTTCGCCGAGAGTATCTCAAAGATTGAGTCGAACCAATCGGAAGTAACCGAACTGATGAAAAAGCTTAAAGATCCTCCGAAGAAATATAAAGAAGCATACGAGATATTGGAAACTTATTATAACAATTACACAAAATTGACGAACGCGGCAATCAGCCCCACGGGTACCCTTCAAACATTTTCGGATGATTTTAATACCTATGATGAGGATACGGTCAATTCATATGACAAAATGAAATTGTATCTGGAGTGAGGGTGATTATTTGACGTAGGATCGGCCGAAAGGGTACGGCCAAGGAGGATCCGAAACTTAAAACTGACAGCCGGTGTGAGCAAAGCTTAGCGGCTAAAGGTTACCCGCGGACGGAAGCGCCCCTCGCAAACGTCCGCGGGTGACTTGCGCTTAAGAGTCAAAGGTGGTAACATACACTTTGTCCTTTTTAAGTCTCTGTAGCTCAGTGGATAGAGCGCTGCCCTCCGGAGGCAGGTGCGCAGGTTCGACTCCTGTCAGAGACGTTTCGGGTGTAAAAGATATGCCCTGTAAGGAACTGTAAGTACAAAAGCACTTACAGTTCTTTTATGTTTCCCGTGACAACCGCGGGTTGCCGCAAAAGCCCGTCTGACTTTCTTGAATGTCGGACCGCGACACATTACAATCAGCTCGAAGTTACGGTAGGAGGCAAACGCCTGCGCCTTCGGGTACGGCGCTTTAAGTTTAAGAAAGAAAGCGCTTGCGCCGCTCAAAGTAAAGGTGAAAATGTTCGTGCCGCAAAAGTAGCGGCAAAAGAGCATGGCCGGCGCTTAAAGGCGGCTAAGGAAGGCGCGGTCGGGTGCCCCGTCAGAAAATGAAAGGAGACGGTAGCATGTCTTTGGGAAACACGATCGGCAAACTTCGCGCGAACGCGAAGATGTCACAGGAGGAATTCGCGGAGCTTACGGGAGTATCACGGCAGGCCGTGCAAAAATGGGAGTCGGGCGTTTGTGTGCCTGAGCTTGACAAGCTGATTAAGATATCAAAGCGTTTCGGCGTTTCGCTTGACGCGTTGGTATTTGACACGGACGCGCGTGTTTCGGATGAGTTAATTGCGGACAGACTTAAACCCAACTATGAGAACCTGCATGACAATGAGTTTTTCGCTTCGAATCTGCGCACCGAGTACCGGCAGGCGATTGATGAAGGCCTTGACATGGAGGCTTACGCGGATGTGTTTGACGCCGTATCGCGCCTTCCGAAGGACGAGGCGAAAAAGGAAATGGGCGATATCCTCTTTAAGCTCGAACTCGGGGCGAAACAGAGGGAGGGATACAGGTATAACGAGCCGTCCGATCTTGACGGCATAAAGGCTCTGAGAAAAGGAGACCAAAAGCGCTTAAAAGCGGATAAAAACAAACTCGAGTCCAAAATACGCGGGGCTTGGATGGGAAGAATCTGCGGGTGCCTTCTCGGAAAGACCGTGGAAGGGATAAGAACCGACGAATTGATTCCATTTTTAAAGGAAACGGGCAATTTTCCCATGCGCCGCTATATTCTGCGCAGCGATTTAAATGACGATATTTTAAACAAATACAAATACAGTTTCGCGGACAGATGTTACGCGGATACGACAGACGGAATGCCGGAAGACGACGACACTAATTATGTCGTGTTGGCGCAGAAAATCATAGATACCTGCGGCAGGGATTTTACCGCTTACGATGTCTCGCGGGCGTGGCTTAAGTTTCAGGTAAAAGACGCGTATTGCACGGCGGAGAGAGTCGCCTACTGCAATTTCGTGAACGGCTTTGAGCCGCCGGCGTCCGCCGTTTATAAGAATCCCTTCCGCGAATGGATCGGCGCCCAGATACGAGGCGATTATTACGGCTACATAAATCCCGGGGAGCCTGAGAGTGCGGCGGACATGGCGTTTCGCGACGCTTCGATCTCGCACGTGAAAAACGGCATTTACGGGGAAATGTTTGTATCGGCGATGATCGCGGCGGCCGCCTGCACGAGAGACATCCCCGAAATCATATCCGCGGGCCTTTCGCAGATACCCGCGACGAGCAGACTGTATGAGGCCGTGACGAAGCTTTTAGGCGATTACGAGGCCGGCGTCTCGCGGGAGGACTGCTTCAGATATATTCACACCCGGTTTGACGAGCATAGGGGGCACGACTGGTGCCATACCATTTCCAACGCGCTTATCGTGACGGCGTCCTTGCTTTACGGAAAAGGAGATTACGGAAAATCGATATGTATGGCGGTGGAGACGGGATTTGATACCGACTGCAACGGCGCGACGGTGGGCTCCGTGCTCGGGATGGCATACGGGATTGAAAACATCGACCCGGTGTGGACGGCGCCGATAAACGATACTCTTCATACCGGAATTTTCGGAGCGGAGACGGTGAAAATATCAGACGCCGTGAG
>CAYLRF010000017.1:16743-18522 GCA_964385995.1 uncultured Faecalimonas sp. | reverse complement strand
CTCTTCATACCGGAATTTTCGGAGCGGAGACGGTGAAAATATCAGACGCCGTGAGACTGACATTACGGCATATCGGGATGTCCGGTAAGTAAAGATCCCTTACGGCACGAGGGCTTAGTTGACGTATGGGTTTGGGAAATTCATAAACGGAAGATAAGAATAACGCCGATGGGGCATAATCGAAAGTAAGGTTAACGTTGAAGAAATTTATTGATATTTTGACAGGGGAACTTCAAAAAGCGTTTAAAAAGGCCGGGTACGATGAGAAGTACGCTAAAGTCGCCCTCTCGGCGAGGCCCGATCTGTGCGAGTTTCAGTCGGGAGGAGCCCTGGCCGCCGCGAAACAGTACAAAAAAGCGCCGCTTCATATAGCAAAAGACGTCTCGGAGTGCTTAAAAGACAGTGAGTGCATAAGAGACGTCTCCGCCGCCGCACCGGGTTTTATAAATATGACTGTGTCGCCGAAGTTTTTGGCGTCTTATCTTCTTAAAATGTCCGAAAGCGTAAAGCTCGGGGCAGAGCCGCCCGCGAAGAAAAAGACCGTTATCATCGACTACGGAGGCGCGAATGTGGCAAAACCTCTGCATGTCGGGCATTTGCGCTCCGCAGTGATAGGTGAGAGCGTGAAGAGAATCATAAGATTTATGGGTCATGACGCGATAGGGGACGTGCATCTGGGCGATTGGGGATACCAGATGGGGCTTATAATTACCGAGCTTCATGAAAGAAAACCCTATCTTTCGTATTTTGACGATGATTTTCGCGGGGAGTATCCCAAGGAGCCTCCCTTTACGCTGAACGAATTGGAAGAGATGTACCCGAGCGCGAGCGCCCGCGCGAAAAAGGATGAGAATTACAGAAACGAGGCGCTTTCGGCCACATATGAGCTTCAGCGGGGACATAGGGGTTACAGGGCGATATGGAAGCATATCATGGACATTTCCGTCGCCGATTTAAAGAAAAATTACGAGGCGCTAAATGTTCATTTTGACCTCTGGAAGGGTGAATCAGACGCGCAGGACTTTATCCCGGAGATGGTGGATTATCTTAAAAGCAACGGATACGCGCGTACGGACGAGGGCGCGCTTATCGTGGATGTGAAAGAGGAGGGCGACACGAAGGAGGTACCGCCCTGCATGATCTTAAAATCCGACGGCGCCGCTCTTTATGACACTACCGATCTCGCGACAATTATGGAACGCGAGAGGGATTTTAAACCCGATGAGATCATCTATGTCACAGATAAGAGACAGGAGCTTCATTTCATACAGGTCTTTCGCTGCGCGAGAAAGACTCATCTGGCGAGTGACACGACGAAACTTACATTCATAGGCTTTGGCACCGTGAACGGGAAGGACGGCAAACCCTTTAAGACCCGCGAGGGCGGAGTTATGCGTCTCGAACAGCTTCTCTCCGATATAAAAGAGCGCATGTATAAAAAGATCGCGGAAAATGACGCCGCCGGTCGGGAGGACGAGACAGGCAGGCCGGAAAATAAAACCTCCGGGCGGGAGGACGAGACAGGCGGGACGGAAAACAAAACCTCCACGCGGGAGGATGAGACAGGCAGGCCGGAAAACAAAACTTCCACGCGGGAGGACGAGACAGGCGGGACGGAAAATCCGGCCGGAGGATCGCGAAAGGAAGATAAGGGGGAACCCGCACAGTCAGCGGAAGAAATCGCGTCCAAGGTGGCCGTAGCGGCGATAAAATACGGCGATCTCTCAAACCAGGCGTCTAAGGATTACATTTTTGACATCGACAGATTCACTTCATTTG
>CAYLRF010000017.1:0-16643 GCA_964385995.1 uncultured Faecalimonas sp. | reverse complement strand
TCAAACCAGGCGTCTAAGGATTACATTTTTGACATCGACAGATTCACTTCATTTGAGGGAAATACCGGACCTTATATCCTTTATACGGACGTGCGGATAAAGTCGGTTCTCGCCCGGTGTGAGCGGGAAGAGGCGGATGACGAAAGGCGCGGATATGCACGGGAGGACGTGCCCGTGCGCCAAGCGTCTGAAGTGAATGAAAAGGCGGCTTATGATACCGGTATAAAAGGCTGCCCTGATGACGGTACGGAACTCTTACGGGCGTCGTTTGAAAAAATCTGCGGAGAAGCTTCAGTGAAGTCGCTTATGCTTAAGGCCGCGGGATTTAATCAGGTGGCAGAGGAGGCGTACGAGGATCTCGCGCCGCATAAGATATGCTCTTATACCTACGATCTTGCGAACGCCTTTAACCGTTTTTACCACGAAGTCAGGATAATCACTGAGGAAGATAAGTCAAAGAGGGCGGGATATATAGCGCTTCTTAAGCTTATACGGCGTATACTTGAAACCTGTATGGATTTGCTTGGCTTTGAGGCTCCGGATCGGATGTGAGAGGCGCCTGTTCGGGTATTTCGGAGAACTGATTTGACCGAGAAACTTTATTATGAAGACAGTCACATAAAGGACTTTACGGCCCGCGTGTTATCCTGCGAGACGACAGCGGACGGTTTATACGCGGCGGTATTGGATAAAACTGCCTTTTTCCCGGGAGGCGGAGGACAGGCCCCCGATACGGGCAGGATAGGTGACGGCGAAGTATCGGATGTGTGGGAGAAAAACGAAGTCATCTACCATAAGGTGACGGTTCCGCTTTCGCAGGGAGAGAGTGTGAAGTGCCACGTGGACTGGGATATACGTTTTGCTCGTATGCAGCGCCACTCGGGAGAGCATATCGTCTCGGGACTCGTGCGCGGCCTGTTCGGGTTTAATAACGTGGGATTTCACATGGGGTCGGACGCCGTGACCGCGGATTACGACGGAGTAATACCAAAGGATCGCTTTCGGGAACTGGAAAGGCTCGCAAATCGGGCCGTCACTTCCGATCTGCGGGTAGAAGCGTATTTTCCGAGCGATAAGGAAGCCTCCGAGGCGGATTACCGAAGTAAGACCAAGATTACCGAAGGGCTAAGGCTGGTTAAGATACCGGGTGTGGACTTATGCGCCTGCTGCGCTCCGCACGTTAAGCGTACGGGCGAGATAGGCGTAATTAAGCTAATCCGCTCTCAGCGTTATAAAGGCGGCACGAGAGTATCTATGCTTTGCGGGTCGGAGGCTTTAAGGGATTACGTCAAAAAGGCCGAGCTGATCGAAAGTCTCACACAACTGCTTTCTGCAAATGAAGACGCCCTGCTTTCCGAGACGCGGCGGCTCACGGATGAGATCGAGGGACAAAAGCGGCAGATATTATCCCTTCACGAGAAGCTGTGGGAATATAAGACGGACGCGGACGCGGCGCAAACCGTCAGGTTTTTATTTGACGACACGGATGATCCCGACGCCGCGAGAAGGATGATGAACCTTCTTCTTTCAAAGGGCGCGGGGATAGCTGCCGCTTTCGCGGGAAACGACGCGGACGGATACCGGTATTGCATAGGATGTAGGAAAACGGGTTTTGAGACGGATTCGCGGGAGAGTGCTTTCGGTTTAAATGAAAGCCGGGCCTCGACTTTAGATATGAGGGTAATAGCGAAAAGACTTGGCGAAAAGTTTTCCGGCAAAGGCGGGGGAGCGCCCGAGATGGTCCGGGGAGCCGTGACGGGCAAAAGCCGCGATATAATGACGGAGGTATTATCGTGCGTCAAAACAGTTTAGGCAAAAGGATCTGGGAGCTGGTTTACCCCATATTGATCTATCTCGGAATGGAATTTTTGGCGGAGTTTGTCGCCGTCGGCATATATTACGTCGGCCATATGGACGCGATGATTGTCGCGATGCAGTCGGAAGACGGATTGATGACTTTCATGAGCGACGTGACGGAATATATCTCAAATTACACCACGCTTATCACCGCGATATCCGCCGCGGCCTCTCTTCCCATCCTGATATATCTGAAGCGCAGGGATGATAAAATGTACGCGGCGGCGCAAGTTTCGCCGTTCGAAGGCTCCGGGCGGGAAATCTCAGAGTACGGCCCTTCACAGTCCGATTATTCGCGGCCGGATTACTCAGAGGAATGGTCTTCACGGTCCGACGCTTCAGGGGCCGCGTTTTCACAGACCGACGCTTCAGGGCCAGCGTCTTTGCGAAAAGACGCGCCGCGGCCGAAGTGGACGGCGTATTTTCTTATCGTGGGCATATGCGTGCCGCTTTGCGTGGCGCTAAACAATCTGATAACCCTAAGCAATCTCGCCGCGTACAGCGAGGCGTATCGGGAAACGGCGGAGGCTCTGTACGCGCCGCCGCTTTTGGTGGAGCTTTTGTGCCTGGGGTTAGTTATTCCGTTCGCGGAGGAATATCTATTTCGCGGGCTCATATACGGCAGGCTGAGAAAGTATATGAAAGCCGGCGCGGCGATGATTTTTTCGGCGCTGATATTCGCCTTTATTCACGGAAATCTCGTTCAAATGCTCTATGCAGTGGTATGCGGTCTGCTATTTGCCTATGTTTACGAAAAATACCAGAGCATGGCGGCGCCCGTCACGGCTCACGCTGTGATGAATATATGCTCATGCGTCTTAAGCGAGACGAAAGTCTTTGAATGGATGTTTAAGAGTGTCGCAAGGGTGGGGATAATTACCGTCGTATGCGCCGCGATGACGTCGGTGATGTTTCTGCTTATCAGGAATTTAAATGTCCCCGCGGCGGATGACGAGGCGAAAAGCGCCTGAAACAGTCTTATACTCTCTCCCAGAGCGGCAGATTGTCCCTGAAGCGGACGCTAAGAAGGCTCCTTTCCTTAAGCCATGAAAGATAGGAGCGTAAGGTACAGCCGACGAGGACATTTTGCTCAAGATTTACGGTCATCTTAAAGCGCGAGAAAAGTTTTTGAAGGATCGCTTCAAAGCAGACGGGATTTTCACATATGCGAAGGATCTCGTCCGCCACTTCGCTGACCGCGTCGATGTTTTTTATCGCGAGCGCTCTCATATCGGAAGCGGGCTCGGCGTGAGAGGGCACGAAAAGTCTTGCCCTCATGTCCTTTACTTTTTCCAGCGTGTTTAAATACGCGGCAACGTCATATATAAATACCACCCGGTACTTTTTAAGCGTGGCCTCGCTCGCGAGGCAGTCTCCTAAGTACACCACGTCGTCGGGTGTACGAAACCCCACCATGTCAAAAGCATGGCCCGCAAGGTCGATGATTTCAAAACCGTCAGGCAGTACGTCCGCGTCAAGGCAATCGGCGTTACATTCGGGAGCCATGAGAAATTTACCGCGCAGATCGCCCGAAGGGTATCCTCCGTACAAAAAGGACGGTCCGATCAAAGGGTGCCTCGCGATATCGCAGTTAATCCCCGAGGCGTATACCTTGCAGCCCGTTCTATCCTGAAGGTATTTATTCGCTCCGATGTGATCGGCGTGCGCGTGGGTGTTGTAAATGACCTTAAGATTCCAGCCGTTTTCATCCAGTATGTGAAGAATCTTTCGCCCGACGCCTTTATCGATCCCGCTGTCGATGAGACAGACGTCACTTCCGTCAAGTTTTACAATCCCCACATTGGTGGGACTTTGCACATAATAGGATCTGTCGGTTATCCGTATCAGTTCATACATCTTTAATCCGCCGCTGGGAGCGACACTATTTCCACTTTTTATATAAATTCCCCTCAAAGTCAGAGACGTCATACGTGTCGGCTGTGCATCCGTTTTGGCGAAGCCATACGCGCATGTACGAGGGACCGTCGTTGTTCCATTTGCGGTACTCGGTGAGTTTTATAAAGCGCCCGTCCACGGTAGGAGCGGTTATCGTGCCGTCACTGTTTACTGTCATCTCACCGTCAGAGAGCGTGATTTGCGTCACATATTGTTTTCGGTCTTGCGCACAATAAAGTACCGGTCCGCGTCTTACGGCGACGAGGCCTCTGTCGGCCGCGACGTAAGGGTGAGCCTGTATTTTCACCGGCATAGTCCTGTAAGTGATGTTTATCTCCGTCTTTCCCGCGGGAAGCTCAAAAACGGCGTATCCTTTTTCAATGCCATAGGAAAGATCCGCGTTAAAATCATGGGCCCACGCCGGTATGCGAACTGCCAGCTTTTTGGGCGCTTTAAGCGATACCTGAAGGGATTTTCCGCCCGGCGCGTCCGACATCTTAATCACCGCGTCGGGGAAGCGCGTTTTCGCGTCTATGTAGAGATTTACGGACAGCTTTCCGGGTTCATCCGTGAAAATGAGATTCGGGAACAGTCCGCACGCCTTCAGCAGCATCGGAGGACAGCACGGGCAGCGGTGCCACGACCATCTCTCGAAATCCTTATTGCTCTCAAGGGGATTTTCATATGTATAATGCACTCCGTCCTCGGATACGGCCGCCGGAAGGAGATTAAAGACGGTATTTTCCGCCACGTCCCAGCAGGAAGCGTCCCCGGTCAGACGGTACATAGAGACCGAGAGCATTAAAAGACCGACGCCCGCGCAGGTTTCAAGGTATGCGTTATTCGGAAGCACGTATGAGCGGCCGAATCTCTCGTCGTGCCTGTCGGCGCCCACGGAGCCGTTTATGTGAAGCTTGGTTGAGACGATATCCTTCCAGATATCCTTTACGGCCGAGGCGAGAGATTCGTCATCGGCGCGTATGGCCGTCTGGGCCATGGCTGTGTAAAAGAGCACGGCCCTCACCGCGTGACCCACCGCTTCGTGCTGCTCCCTCGCGGGGCGGTGATCCTGCGCGTACTCGCGAAGGTATTTGGGATGTTGATGGCGGTCCTCATTTTGTCCCTTATTATCCATCCAGAAAAGAGCGAGCCTGTTATATTCTCCCCTTTTGGCGCCGAGCTCATCCGCCAGTTCCGGTTCGTCGTCGAATAATTTATCGAGCGAAAGCATGGCAAGTTCCGCTATCGAATGTTCGCAGGCGATGTTCCATTTCGGAGGAGGTCCTATCCTGTCCGCGAGGTAATTTGCCATCTTCACGGCGCAGGATAAGAGTTTTTTCTTGCCTGTCGAAAGATAATGATGTACGCCCGCCTCTATCATGCAGCCCGCGCTGTAAGTCTCATGCTGATAGAGCGCGTCGCCGCCGTTTAGTCCGAACTCCATGCCGGGACGCTCCAGGGTGTCATACGGGTGGATCCATCCGTCCGGTGACTGCGCCCTCGCTATGGCGTCGATTATTTCATCCAGTTTGTTATCAAGCTTCGAGTCGTATTTTAAGGTGAGAAGATCGCTTACGCCCGTTATCACCTCACAGATAAGCGCGTGATACCAGGGCTCTCCGTTATGACCGCCGCGCTCGCCGTTTATGACGCGCTCATAGTTTTCCATGGCGCCTTCGGCGATGAATTTCGTGAGTATGTCGGGAGTAGTGACGTCGATGATTTTATCGAGAAACGGAGCGAAGAAAGAGTCGGTGACTTCCGTCTTTCCTTTCACGGCGCCGTTTACGAAGGATTTTACATGAGAATTCCCCGAGTTTCCCGCACTTTTTATTCCGTCGATATCCGTATGCGCGTTTTCATTTTCCCTGCCCATCATAAAGCTCCTTTCCGACGCCACAGCGCGTCTTTAAAAATGTGATGTAAGATCCGCGTTTTTCTTAAGTGTATCCTCTATGATCCCGCGGCTTCTTGCCCCAAGCGTCTTTTGTTCTTCTTTCGTCAGATCCTTCGGATAAATCGGTTTCGCGAATTCCACGATCACGTGAGTCTTTTTTATCCACGGCATGTGACTTTCAAATATCGCTGCGGAATTATTTATCGCCACGGGCACGACGGGGCAGCCGGTTTTGGTCGCGACCTTAAATGAGCCTTCGCGAAACGCAAGTACCGAAAGTTCCTCGCCCGGATTTCTCCTCGACTCGGGGAAAATAACCACGGAAATGCCGCTCTTTATGAGATCTATGCACTTTAAGATGGCTTTCATGCCGCTTTTTAAGTCGTCGCGATCGATGAATACGCATTTTACGAAGCGCATCCATATCCGAAGCGAGGGAATCCTGTCAATGGATTTTTTCGCGAGAAAGCCCGTGAGATTTTTAAACAGCGGATACGTGATGACTGCGTCGAAAAAGCTTCTGTGATTGCCGACGAAAAGGGCCGGCTCTTCGGGAATATTCTCGCGCCCCTTTACCGTTACCTTTATCCCGCCTAAGAATTTGATGACTCCGAATGCCCACTGCACAATGCGAAGAGAGCTTATGTCCCGCGCTTTAGGGCTAAATTTCCCCACGATCCATTCGATGAGAAAGAGCGGATAGGAGATAAGAAGAAAGATCAGCAAAAATAACGCGACGGCGATAAGTCTAAACATTGCCCATTCTCCTCTTAAACTAAAGTCTTCCGTACAGCCTGTTCGCCTCAAAAAGTCTTTCGGAAAGGTCATCCGAAAGGTCGTCTTTACTCATGCGCCACGTCCAGTTGCCATCTGCCACGCCCGGGGTGTTCATGCGGGCGTCGCTTTTAAGTCCCAGCACATCCTGCATGGGGATCACGGCGTAAGCCGCCACGGAGCCCAGACAGGTTCGTATAAAGTCCCAGTGAATGATACCGCCGTCCGTGTTCATATAGCGGCGCACTTTATCTCTTACCCTTTCGTCGGCGCTGTCATACCAGCCCCTCGTGGTGTCGTTGTCGTGAGTTCCGGTATAGCATACGCAGTTTCTCGTGGTAAACTCATGGGGAAGGAAGGGATTTTCCCGCTCCGACTCGAAAGCGAACTGCAGCACCTTCATCCCGGGAAAATTAAAACTGTCTCTTAACGTATCGACATCCGGGGTGATAACGCCCAGATCCTCGGCGATAATGGGAAGATCCTTGCCGAGTTTCTTCTCCAATGCCAAAAAGAGGGATTTTCCCGGGACATTTTCCCATTTTCCGTCAGCGGCGTTTACGGCGTCTGCTGCTACCGTCCATGTGCGGCACAGACCGCGGAAATGATCTATGCGTATATTGTCGTAAAGATCAAGAAGGCGATGCATCCGATCCGTCCACCACGCAAATCCCTGCTTTTCATGTTCCTTCCAATCGTAGACGGGATTGCCCCACAGCTGGCCTTTCTCGGAAAAATAATCGGGCGGAACTCCCGCTTTCGATACGGGACGCCCGGAAGCGTCCAGCTTAAAGATGGATCGGTGCGCCCAGACGTCGGCGCTGTCAAGATCGACAAATAAAGGCATGTCGCCTATGACGCGTATGCCGTTCGTGTTGGCGTATTTTTTAAGGCGCATCCATTCCTCGTTAAAGATAAACTGCACGAATGAGTGGTATCCGACCTCGTCCTCAAGAAGAAGCCGCCACCTTGTCTTTTGCCTTTCGGAGGCGCTGCGGCAGCCCAGCCTTCCGGTCTCCCATTCGTTCCAGCACGCGCCGCCGTGTTTTTCCTTTATGGCCATAAAAAGGGAATAATCGGAAAGCCAGTAAGAGTTTTTTCGGACAAATGTGTCGAATTTTTCATGAAGCTCGGCGGCTTTTTCAAAGTCGGACTTTTTAAACCGCGCGTAGGCTTTTTTTAAAAGTCTGGTCTTTAAAAGCGCCGCAGCCTTATAGTTTACCCTTCCGCGGTCAGAGGCGTCCCCGGCGGGCAGGCTTTTAAGGTCACTTTCGCTTAAGAGACGGTCTTTTGCCAAAAGATCGGGGCTTATAAGAAGAGGGGAGCCGGCGAACGCGGAACAGCCGGAATAGGGGGAATTGCCCTTTGATGTCGGTGTGAGCGGAAGGATCTGCCAAAGGCGCATTCCGGATTTCTTAAGAAAATCCACGAAATCATACGCGCCTTTTCCCAGATCCCCTATACAGTAAGGAGAGGGAAGCGACGTCGGGTGAAGAAGGATACCTGCCATGCGCGCGGAATTTAAAAGACTCATGAAAACACCTTTTTCGCTTGATCTTAAAGCCCGAAACAGGGCCGTATCGACGCCTGCTATTATAACCGCGCGGGACCCAAATGGCAATTCTCTTTTACTTTTCACTGTGAAGTGTTATACTTTTTGCGGCGTGGCAAAAATGTCGGCGACGGTTTTTTTATGGCGTGTAAAGAAAACGGGCCGCGCATGGATATGCCGGAGGAAAGGGATGAAAATATGAGCAGGAATCTTACGCTGCTGACGGATCTGTATGAGCTTACCATGATGCAGGGATATTTCAAACGTGGTGACAGGGAGGTAGCGGTATTTGACATGTTTTTCCGCGAAAACCCCGGAGGCAACGGATATTCCGTGGCGGCGGGCCTTGAGCAGGTGATTGATTATGTGAAAAACTTAAATTTCACCTACGACGACGTCGATTATCTGAGAAAACTTAAGATATTCGACGACGATTTTCTCCATTACATAAGCGGGTTTCATTTCAGCGGCGACATATATGCCATCCCCGAAGGCACGGTGGTTTTCCCGAAGGAGCCCATCGTGAAGGTCATCGCTCCCATTATGGAGGCGCAGCTTATAGAGACGGCCATTTTAAATATAGTAAATCATCAGTCGCTTATAGCCACGAAGACCAGCCGTGTGGTACACGCGGCCGCGGGAGACGGCGTCATGGAATTCGGCTTAAGGAGGGCGCAGGGACCGGACGCCGGACTTTACGGCGCCAGAGCCGCCATAATAGGAGGGTGCGTAGCCACGTCAAACGTGCTCGCTGGAGAGCTTTTTGACGTGCCGGTCCGGGGAACGCACGCGCACAGCTGGGTCATGAGTTTCCCGGATGAGTATACGGCCTTTAAGACATACGCGGATCTGTATCCTGACGCCTGCATACTGCTGGTTGATACCTACGACACCTTAAGAAGCGGTGTTCCGAACGCCGTCAGAGTGTTCAGGGAAATGAAAGAGTCGGGCCGTGAGCTAAAAAATTACGGAATCCGTCTGGACAGCGGGGATCTTGCCTATCTTTCAAAGAAAGCCAGGGTAATGCTTGATGAAGCCGGATTTACTGACGCGGTGATATCGGCCTCAAACGACCTTGACGAGACGCTTATTCACTCTCTTAAGGTGCAGGGCGCGAAGATCACGAGCTGGGGCGTGGGCACGCACATGATAACATCGAGGGACTGCCCCTCATTCGGAGGAGTCTATAAGCTCGCGGCCTTAAAGCAGAGCGACGGAACATTTAAATCGAAGATGAAGGTATCCGAAAATACCGAGAAGATCACAAATCCCGGAAACAAGACGGTGCGGCGCATATATGACAACGACACGGGGAAGATGAGAGCCGATCTCATATGTTTCGCGGATGAGAAATTTGACGAGAGAGAGGATCTCATGCTTTTCGATCCCGTGGACACGTGGAAGAAGACCGTCCTTTCGGGCGGCACATATCACATGCGGGAGATATTAAAGCCCGTCTTTATAAACGGTGAATGTGTGTATGACTCGCCGACGGTTGCCGAAATCGCAGAGTATTGCCGCAGGGAGAAAGACACTCTGTGGGATGAGACGAGGCGTCTTTCAAATCCTCACCGCGTTCACGTTGACCTTTCAAAGAAGCTTTATGACGAGAAACAGCGTCTTTTAAACGAAATCGGGGACGCGGCGAAGGCTGTCAGATAAATCGGATATTTAAGCGGCGTAACGCGGACGGCAAATATTCCGGCATTTACGCGGCCCGTTAAGGGGAAGTTACAAGATGGATATGACATTAAAAGAAATAGCCTCCGCCTGCGGCGGCGAATATTTCGGGAGCGCCGACATGCTTTCAAAGAGAGTGACGGGCGCCTGTATCGACAGCAGAAAGGCTGATAAGGGCTGTATTTTCATTCCTTTAAAAGGCGCACGATCCGACGGCCATGATTTCATAGGGGAAGCTATGAAAAAAGGAGCGCTTTCGACTCTTTCCGAAAGGGAGCTTTACGGCGCTGCATTTCCCTATATACTCGTGAAATCGTGCGGGAGGGCCATGCGGGATATCGCCGAGTATTACTTAAAGTCGCTTGACGTAAAGGTAATCGGCGTGACGGGAAGCGTCGGAAAGACAAGCACGAAAGAACTCATCGCCTCCGTTTGCTCGCAAAGATATAAGGTGCTTAAGACGGAGGGCAATTTCAACAGTCAAATCGGGCTTCCCCTCACCGTGTTTCGGATAAATAAGGAGCATGAGGTCGCGGTGCTTGAAATGGGCATCAGTATGCCGGGAGAGATGAGTAACTTAGCCAGGATCGCGCGGCCCGATATCTGTGTGATAACGAATATCGCCCCGTGTCATTTGGAAAACTTAAGGGATCTTGACGGTGTGCTGAGAGAAAAGGCCGTCATGTTCGATTATATGAAGAAGGAAGGAAGCGTCATCTTAAACGGAGATGACATGAAGCTTAGGTCCGTAAGAAAAGTCGGGGAAAAGCCCGTATATTTTTACGGGACAAGTCCCGAAAATGATGCTTACGTCACGGATATTTTTACGGAGCCTCTTCGCGGCGTAAAATGCGAGATGCACGTGGCAAAAAGCGAGTTTGAGGTTACGGTTTCGGCTCCCGGAAGGCACATGGCCCTAAACGCTCTGTGCGCCGCCGCGGTAGGAAAAAAACTGTCCCTTACGGACGATGAGATAAAGCGCGGGATAGAGTCGTATTCTTCCGTTGAGGGAAGAAACAGCGTGATAAGCACCGGCTTTCTTCGGATCATAGACGACTGTTACAACGCGAATCCCGTGTCGGTGAGGGCGGGGCTGGACGTGCTGGCGGAGGCGGATACGCGAAAAGTCGCCGTTTTGGGGGATATGTTCGAGCTGGGAAGCGAAAGTTGCAGGCTTCATTATGAATGCGGAAGATACGCGGCGGATAAAGGGATAGACGTTATCGTATGCGTGGGAGAGCTCTCAAAAAACACGGCCCTGGGAGCGAAGTCGGGGGCGCAAAAGGGCGCGAAATCAGAGGTCTTAAGCTATGGCACGAAAGAGGAATTTTTAAAAGACAGCCGGAATGTATTAAGGCGGGGAGACACGGTTCTTATTAAGGCGTCGCACGGCATGGATTTCGGAAGTATCGTAAGCGCCCTTCGCGGGATGTAAGTTTGCGAGGCTTATTTTTTCTTCGGATTTCTGCCGACCAGATAGTCTATGGACACATCGTAATAATCGGCGAGTTTTATGAATATTTCTATGGGCACGTTCATCGCGCCGCGCTCGTATTTTGAGTATGTCGTCTGCCTTATGTTGAGGTAATCGGCCAGATCTTTTTGACGTTTGTCAGAGTCCTCGCGAAGATTTCGTATATTCTCAAAAATCATCAGACCATCCCCTGTAAGTAATTTGTCGCGGCTGATATAAAATAGCGCGGGCGGATAATAGCCTAATTATAAAAAGTCTGAATCCGACTATTGAGAAATAGTCGGATTCAGACTATACTTTTCTCGATGTTTAGTGATTTTGATTTATCGTGCGGGCACGCGTGTAAGGCAGGATGAAAGATAAAGACATGACTGAGAGAAAAAAAGACAAAAGCGAAAAATTACTGGATTTTGTGAGAATGAGCGACAGGGATTTTTATGAGACTTACCTTACGAATCTCTCTAAAGAGGAAGCGGAGAAATTTTTGGAAGAGAACCCCGATTTTGACGCGAAGGGTTGCTTTTTGTAACGGCTCAGGAATCGCCCGCGCGTTTTGACGGGGGATTTTCAGAAGTTTTTTCGGGAGAGCGCATATGGGGCCGGAGAAAAACACCGGGGATTTTCATGGATGATTTTTCACACAGGGTCGAGCAAAGCCTGAGAACGAAATTTAAGACGGACATTTTCTCGAAATTCACCAAGGCGATAAGAAAGTACCGTCTCATTAAGCCCGGGGATCGCATAGCCGTATGCGTGTCGGGCGGCAAGGACTCCATGCTTATGGCCAAGTGTTTTCAGGAGCTTAAGCGGCAGGATAAGTTTCCCTTCGATGTGAAATATATGGCGATGGATCCCGGTTATACACGTGAAAACCGTAGGCTTTTGGAAGAAAACGCGTCGAGGCTTGATATTCCCGTACGCGTATTCGAGTCGGATATTTTTAAGTCGGTTTCTTTGACCGAAAAATCGCCCTGTTATCTGTGCGCGAGGATGAGAAGAGGATATCTGTATCGCTTCGCGAAAGACATGGGGTGCAATAAGATCGCGCTTGGTCATCATTACGACGACGTGATCGAGACTATTCTCATGAGTATGCTGTGCGCTGGGCAGATGCAGACCATGATGCCGAAGATAAAGAGCCGCAACTTCGAGAATATGGAGCTTATAAGGCCGATGTATCTGGTGAGGGAGAAGAGCATTAAGGCGTGGAGGGATTATCACGGACTTCATTTTCTTGACTGCGCCTGTATCGTGACAGCGAAAAACAGAAGTGAGTCCGAAAATACGGATTCGTCAGCCTACGCTTCCGCGGCTTATGATTCGTTCGGCGATGAAAATACGGCCGCCGGCACGGCGTTTACGGAGCCGGAAAACGGAGGCGCGAGGCGGCGGATAAAGGAAATCATCCGCGAGCTTAAGAAGATAAATCCCGCCGTCGAGGCGAATATTTTTCACAGCGTCGAAAACGTGGCGCTGGATGCCGTCATATCCTACAAAAAAGACGGTGTTCTTCACAGTTTTCTGGATGATTACGATTCGTAGATCACGGGCGCCTGTATTTCGTTGACATTTCGTTGACATTTACGGGCCGCGTTGTTAATATACTTAATGTTCGAACCACTTCTGTCTTAGCAGCGTCGATTCGGAAAGCTGAGGTTCCATATGAG
Organism: uncultured Faecalimonas sp.; assembly: GCA_964385995.1. Classification (GTDB taxonomy): domain Bacteria; phylum Bacillota; class Clostridia; order Lachnospirales; family Lachnospiraceae; genus CAYLRF01. Next base: position 3,846 of record CAYLRF010000017.1, on the reverse strand, counting down.
AAAACAGGTATTTTCCTTGCTTGTGAGAAATAACGCCGGCCTTTTAAGCCGCGTCGTAGGTCTTTTCAGCAGGAGAGGATACAACATAGACAGCGTTACCTGCGGGATCACCATGGATCCGCATGTGACGAGACTTACCGTGGTGGCAAGCGGAGACGAGCAGATATTGCTTCAGATAAGAAAGCAACTCGCGAAGCTCGAGGATGTGCTTGACATAAAAATCCTCGAGGACGGGCGCTCTGTCTGCCGCGAGCTCATCCTTGTCAAGGTCAGGGCGGACGCGTCCATGAGATCCGAGATCGTTTCCACCGCGGATATTTTCAGGGCGAACATAGTCGATGTCGAGAAAGATTCCCTGACCATGGAGATGACGGGCACGCAGTCAAAGGTCGAGGCATTTCTCGATCTGCTCTCTGTCTATGAGGTGCTGGAGCTCGCGAGGACCGGTATCACGGGACTTACGAGAGGCTCGAAAGACGTGGTTTACATAGAGGACTGAAGCGGCGGGCTTTAACATAAGCATTACATTAAAATCGGTAGCTCAGGGCGTGAGCCTTTGACTATATTTTATCATTTAATTTTTTATCACAGGAGGGCTTTAGAGATGGAAAACAGGATTTTTTACCAAGAGGACTGCGATGTCTCGCTCTTGGAGGGCAAGACGATAGCCGTGATCGGCTACGGCAGTCAGGGACACGCGCACGCGCTTAACGCCAAGGAGTCCGGCTGCGACGTGATCGTGGGACTTTACGAGGGAAGCCCCTCATGGGCGAAAGCCGAGAAGCAGGGACTTAAGGTATATACGGCCGCCGAGGCAGCGAAGAGAGCCGATATCATCATGATTCTCATAAATGACGAGAAGCAGGCGGCGCTTTATAAGAAGGACATCGAGCCGAATCTTGAGGAAGGCAACATGCTCATGTTCGCCCACGGTTTTAACATTCATTTCGGCTGCATAGTTCCCCCGTCAAACGTGGATGTGACGATGGTCGCTCCCAAGGGGCCGGGGCACACGGTAAGAAGCGAGTATCTGGAGGGCAAGGGCGTTCCCATGCTGGTAGCCGTCGAGCAGGATGCCACGGGCAAGGCGCTTGATCTGGCGCTTGCTTACGCGGCCGCGATCGGCGGAGCGAGAGCGGGCGTTCTGGAGACGACATTTCGTACCGAGACCGAGACGGATCTTTTCGGCGAGCAGGCGGTGCTGTGCGGCGGCGTATGCGCCCTCATGCAGGCGGGATACGAGACGCTCGTCGAGGCGGGCTACGATCCGAGAAACGCTTATTTTGAGTGTATCCACGAGATGAAGCTTATCGTCGATCTTATTTATCAGTCCGGCTTCGCGGGGATGAGGTATTCCATCTCAAATACCGCCGAGTACGGAGACTACATCACGGGCCCCAAGATCATCACGGAAGAGACGAAAAAGACGATGAAGAAGATCCTCTCGGATATTCAGGACGGGACATTCGCGAAGGAATTTCTGCTTGAGATGTCCGACTCCGGCAAGCAGGTTCACTTCAGGGCGTTAAGAAAGCTCGCGTCTGAGCATCCTTCCGAGAAAGTGGGGGAGGAGATAAGAAAGCTTTACAGCTGGAATAACGAAGAGGACAAATTGGTAAACAACTGAGTTTTTACACACGGTTTCGGATGGGAAGGTTTCGTTGTGATAAAAAGGAGGTGCATGTCGTATGGCCGCGGGAAATGAAGTCAGTTCCACGGAAAAGAAAAAGGATTTTTTTAAGATCAGGGAGAGAGGTTCCAACGTAAGGACGGAGGTTCTGGCAGGTCTTACCACGTTCTTTGCCATGTGCTACATCGTGGTCGTCAATCCGAATCAGGTGGCGGCAGGCGGGGCAAACGGGTGGCTGGCCGAAATCATGGGAGACGGAAGCGAGCTGGGCCGGATATGGAACGCGGTTTACGTCGCGTCGATACTGGTCGCGATAGTCGGTACGCTCCTTATGGCGCTCTACGCGAGGCTTCCGTTCGCGCAGGCCTGCGGCATGGGTCTTAACGCGTTCTTCTGCACCACGTTCGTGTCGGGGGCTTTTTTCGCCGGAGTCGATGTCATCGACGGATATCAGTCGGGCCTTGTGATAGTATTTCTGTCGGGCATAGTGTTCGTGATTCTTTCGGCGACGGGGCTTCGAAAATATATAGCGACCGCGCTGCCGGAGTGCTTAAAGAAGGCGATTCCCGCCGGCATCGGTCTTTTTATCGCTTATATCGGTTTTCAGAATGTCGGCCTTATTCAATCGAATCAATATACGATCTCGCAGCTTTTTGATTTCCACGGCGTTATCGCGAAGGTGGGGACCAAGTCGGAGGAGACTAAGACCGTATTTACCGCTTTTGACGCGTGGAAAGAGATGGCTCCCGTCGTGCTCGCGATAGTGGGACTCGTTCTCATAGCTGTACTCGCGAAGAAAAAGGTCAAGGGCAATGTCATCATAAGCATTATAGCGGTTTCCGTCCTTTACTACGTGTCCACGCTCACGGTTCCTTCGTTTAATCTCGCGCATATAGGACAGTCGTTTAAGGATTTCGCATCAATCGGCGTAACCGGTATTTTCCACAAGTCATCGTGGGTGAACGCTTTCAGCGGCGCTCACATAAGCGGGATATTCGGTGCGATCGTCCTTATTATCACGTTCTGCCTGGTGGATATGTTCGATACTATAGGAACGCTTTACGGCACCGCTTCTCAGGCGGGAATGCTTGATGAGAACGGCGATCCGATCGACGCCGACAAGGCTATGCTTTGCGACTCCATCGGAACAGTGACGGGCGCCGTGCTCGGCACCTCCACCTGCACGACATTCGTTGAGTCGGCCGCGGGCGTGGGAGCGGGAGCGAGGACCGGTCTCGCCAGCGTCGTGACGGCGCTTTGCTTCGGGCTTTGCCTGTTCTTAAGTCCCGTCGCCACGATCATTCCTTCGTGCGCCACGGCTCCGGCGCTTATCTACGTCGGCGTGCTCATGATGAAAAACTTCGCAAAGGTTGACATGGAAGATGTGGCTTCGGCGGTCCCGGCGTTCATGACGCTTATCGTGATGGTACTTTCCTATTCGATATCAAACGGAATCGGCGCGGGCGCGATCACGTATGTGCTGATAACGCTCTTCACCGGAAAGTTCAAGAAGAAAGATATCGTCATCACTGTTATAGCGGCGCTGTTTGCGGCGCGGTTCCTGATGGTGACGATGTAAGAATCCTGATGGTGACGATGTGAAAATCCAGATGGCGACGAAGTGGGAACCTGATGGTGACGATGTAAGAATCCTGATGGTGACGATGTGAAAATCCAGATGGCGACGAAGTGGGAACCTGATGGTGACGATGTGAGGAACCTGATGGAGATGATGTGAGAATCCAGATGGCGACGATGTAGGAACCGGACGGAGATGATATAGGAAGTTAAGATACGGATAGAGACACGAAGAAAAGGCGGCGCGTTCATGTGACGATTTTAAGTCACACAGACACGCCGCCGTTTTTCATATGGCCATCGCCGTCCGCTTTAAAAGCGGCAGGGGTTTTAAGGCTCAGGCCATAGAATTTACACTCTTCGCGAGATGAGATACCTTGCGGGCGCAGTTGTTTTTGTGGTATACGCCTTTCTTTCCGGCTTTATCTATCACGGAAGACGCGTTTATAAGTTCGCTGTCCGCGAGAGTCTTATCGCCCGCGGCCACAGCCGCCTCCACACGCTTGATGGCGGTCTTCACTTTGGATTTTTCCGCTTTGTTTCGCGCCGCCGCCTTCTCACTCGTAAGTATCCTTTTCTTAGCCGATTTGATATTCGCCAAAACAGTTACCTCCAAAACAATTAAAAACTACGGCAAA
>CAYLRF010000016.1:23479-28761 GCA_964385995.1 uncultured Faecalimonas sp. | reverse complement strand
GTCTCTTAGCGAAAGATACGCCGCCCTGCCGCTCTCATAAAGGCTGTTCCCCTCGCTGTCTATGATGACGACAAGAGGCATGTCCTCCACGTACAGCTCTCGCAGCGCCTCGGCGCCCAGATCCTCATAAGCGATAAGTTTCGCTTTCTTTATGCTTTTCGCGATTAGCGCGCCCGCGCCTCCTATCGCGCCGAAATATACCCCGCAGTATTTTTTCATGGCTTCCACCACTTCGGGAAGTCTCGCTCCCTTGCCGATCATGCCTCTCGCTCCGACGCTCATCATAGTGGGAGCGTAGGCATCCATTCTGCCGCTCGTGGTCGGCCCCGCCGAACCTATGACACGGCCGGGTTTCGCGGGAGTCGGTCCCACGTAGTATATCGTCGCGTCCGTGGGATCAAACGGGAGCTTTTCCCCGCGGCGCAGAGCTTCACACATCCTTTTATGCCCCGCGTCCCTCGAAGTATATATCGTGCCGGTCACCAGCACCGAGTCGCCCGCCTTCAGTGTCTTTGCAAGTTTTTCGGTGAGAGGAAGTATGATTTTTCGCGGTGATACCGTATTTTTCTCTCTTGGCTCACCGGCGGTCGCGCCGTTTCGTGAGCCTTCCCGAACGACGCGATTATCCGCCGCCTCATCGCCTTTTGTGATGTCGAGGTCGATTTTCGGCTCCGTCTTCATTTCTATATCACCTCCGTCTTATGGCGGGTCACGTGACAGTTTATGTTCACGGCGCACGGCATACCCGCTATGTGAGTGGGAAGAGTCTCGATATTAAGTCCGATCGCGGTAGTCCGTCCGCCAAATCCCTGCGGGCCTATCCCCAAACGGTTTATTTTTTCCAGCATTTCCCTCTCGAGATCCGCGTAGAACGGATCGGGATTTGAGGAGCCCAGCGGCCTTAAAAGAGCTTTTTTCGCGAGAAGAGCGACCTTGTCGAAAGTCCCGCCGATACCTACACCCACTACCATAGGCGGACACGGATTAGGCCCCGCCTCCTCCACCGCTTCCAGTATGAAATCTTTAATGCCGTCAAGCCCCGCCGACGGTTTAAACATCCGTATCTGACTCATGTTCTCGCTGCCGAAGCCCTTCGGGGCGACGGTCACGGTGACATTCTCACCCGGCACTATCTCGGTATAGAGCATCGCGGGAGTATTGTCCCCTGTATTTCCCCTGCGCACGGGATCTTTGACCACGGATTTTCTGAGATATCCGTTTACGTATCCGCGGCGGACGCCCTCATCCACGGCTTCGGATAAAGCGCCCCCGACAAAGTGCACGTCCTGGCCTATCTCCAGAAAAACACACGCCATCCCGGTATCCTGGCAGATGGGCACCTGCTCCGAATCCGCGATCTTATAATTTTCAATAATATTATCCAGGACATCCTTCGCGATATCCCAATCCTCGCGTTCGCGGCAATCGCAAATGGCCCGCTTCACATCCTCGGGCAAATGCGTATTCGCCTCTACGCAAAGCCGCTCTACGGTATCCGTTATCCGCCGCACATCTATCTCACGCATAAAATTCTCCCATGTACTCAAAAGAGTATTATTATAAACTGCGTCGCGAGCACCACGGCTATAAGAGCTATCGGATACGTGGCGGCATAAGACGCCGCGACATCCTCAGTGCCGCTCGTCGCGATAAGCGTTCCCAAAGCCGGAGTACTCGTCATGCCGCCCGTTATGGAGCCGAGATTGTTTAGCAGGCTGAGCTTTAACACGTATTTGGCAAAGAAAAAGCCGACTATCATGGGCACGATCGTCATGATCACACCGTATACGAAGTACATCGGCGTAAACTCCGCCACAAAATCCGCACCGCCCGGTATGCCCGCGCCGATCAGAAAAAGCATGAGCCCCAACTCTCTGAAAATCTTAAGCGTGCCCTCCTCCGGCATAATGCTGACTTTGCCGATCTTTCGGAAATGTCCGAAAATCAGAGCCGTAAGAAGACAACCTCCCGTGGTCGTGAGCGAAAACGTGGTGCCCGAAAGTCCTTTCCCCGAAAGCGGTATCTTTATCGTGCCGATGAATACGCCGATCACAGCCGCCAGAGCGAAGGGGGCGAAACCGAACGGATCCATGCGTATGAGCTTTTTCTTATCGCCCCCGGCGTCTTTCGAATCGGCCCCGGACGCGCCTTTTGCCGCCCCCGCGATCTTCTTTCTCTCTTCCTGCATATCCGCCTTCATAAACTTCGGCACAAGCTGCACGAAAAGCACGACTCCCACGACGCCGAATATATAGGCTATGCCGTGTCCTACCGCCACCAGCGATTCATATTTCGGCGCGACCGTGGCCTTCGCCGCCGAAAAGGCCGGAGTGGATGTAAGCGCACCCGACAAAAGGCCCGCTATCATGGCCGTGAAACCGTCCTTATCACTCTCTCCCATCGCGCGGCCCGCGTAAATGCAGCCGACAGCCGTAAGGGCGCCCGCGAGGATAATCACTATACCGAGAAGAACGTATGATTTGAAATTTTTCTTCATGTTCGCGAAAAATTTCGGACCGGCTATAAATCCCACGGAAGTGACAAATAAAACAAGTCCCAGATTCTCGACTATTTTCAGGGCGTTGCCCGTATACTCGGGAAGCTCGGCCTCCAACGGTTCATAGAAGAAGCATCCGAAAAGCAGAGCCGCTATAAATACTCCCGCCGTTCCGAGACTTACTCCCTTTATCGTGATACGGCCGAGCCCGTAGCCCGCTACCGCTATCGCGAACACGCAAAATATCAGGAACGCGATCCCCGTAATCGGAATTACACCGCCGAATAAATTCATGACCTGCCACCTCCTGCGCATACGCGGCAATCACCGGCCCCGGCCGGCACTATATACACCTGATACTTAAACGCCTTTATTTTTACTCGAACCTCATTTCGTCCGTGCGCCTGTAATCCGGCAAAAGCTTCGGAGACAGCTGTCCGCCTGTTATGCCCGCGTCTGAAAGCATCTTCGCGTATTCGTCCACATGCGAGAGCGTGGGCGTGCCGTATGTGACGGCCTTTGCCTTTTCGGCGGCGCGTTTACCCGCGTTTCTTCCGAAGACTATGATATCCAGAAGAGAATTTCCCATAAGACGGTTTCTGCCGTGTATTCCGCCGACAGCCTCGCCCGCGACATAGAGATTTTCGACATCCGACATGCCGTCCGTACCGATCCTGATACCGCCGTTCTGATAATGAAGCGTCGGATAAACGACGATGGGAAGCTTTCTGATATCAATGCCGCACCTCGCGTACATGCGAAGCATTCCCGGAAGCCGCTTTTCAAGTGTCCCCTCTCCGTGTATCATGTCAATCATGGGGGTATCAAGCCACACGCCGTCCGCCACGGGAGTATGCACGCCCAAATGCCTCTGCCTGCACTCGCGTATGATACCCGACGCCGCCACATCCCTCGTTTCCAAAGGATGGATAAATACCTCTCCTTCCCGATTTACGAACATGGCCCCCATGGATCTTACTTTCTCCGTGACCAGAGCCCCGTATATCTGTGAGGGAAATGCCACTCCCGTGGGGTGGTATTGCAAAGTATCCTGATAAAGAAGCGACGCGCCCGCTCTGTAGGCTAAGACGAGGCCGTCCGCGGTGGCGCCGTAATGATTGCTCGTGGGAAATCCCTGATAATGCATCCGTCCCGCTCCGCCGGTGGCGATGATGACCGTCTTCGCGCGTGCGATGAGGATCTCTCCCGTCTCCATGTTCATGAGTACGGCTCCCGCCACTCTCCCGTCCGTGTCTTTTATAAGTTCAATGGCCGCCGTGAAATCTATGACGGGTATGCCGCGGTTTAGCACCTCATCCCTGAGCACCCTCATGATCTCGGCGCCGGAATAATCCGCGGCGGCGTGCATTCTCTTTCTGGACGTTCCTCCGCCGTGAATCGTTATCATATCCCCGTTTTCTTCTTTATCGAAAAGAACGCCCAGACTTTCGAGCCACTTTACCGCCCCCGGTCCGTCCAAAACGAGTTTTTTCACAAGTTCCGGGACATTCGCGAAATGTCCGCCGCCCATGACGTCCAGATAATGCTGCGCCGGTGAGTCATTCGCCTTATCTGCGGCCTGAATGCCTCCCTCCGCCATCATGGTATTGGCGTCTCCTATACGAAGTTTCGTGACCATCACCACTTTGGCGCCGGCCGCGTCCGCTTCTATGGCCGCGGACGAACCCGCGCCTCCCCCGCCTATTATGAGGACATCAGCGTCGATATCCGGGTTATTCGGATTTATGTCTTTGCCGAGCACCCTGCTCTTACCCTGAAGTATATCCACAAGCTCCGCGGGGGCCTTCTCGCCGGCGTTGGGCCCGACTTTAATCTCGGCGAAGCTTTTCTCATTATAATCCGGATGAAACATGCGAAGAAGCTTTGTCTTCTCATCGGCCGAAAGGCGCCTCGGTTCAAGGTCTTTCCTTTTTTCCCTTCCCGCCTCGACCTTTTCGACGGACTTCATCATCTCGTCCGTATATGGCATACTCATGTGTCGATCCTCCTGTTTTCGCGGACGTATTTTAAGCGCCGCCGTATTTTAAAATCTTTATTTCTCGATCTCCCTGCCGTTATAGAGCTTTTCAAGCTCCTCGGGAGATTTCGACATGATTTCATCCATCATCGCTTCACATTCGCCGTTTTCTATCTCTTCCACGCGTTTTTTTAAGTGCCCGGCCTCGGGGTGCAGATATTTCCCCGTAAGGCGCCTCGCAAGCAATGCGACCTGCGGATGGGAAATGCCGGCGGGACATCTGGAGGAACAGATACCGCACATCACGCAGTCAAACGAAAGCTTCGCGCATTTCTCAAAATCGCCTCTCTGCGCGTAAGCGATGTACTGCATGACATCCAGATCCTGCGGACAGGCCTTCGTGCAGGCATTGCAGCCGATACAGGCGTAGATCTCGGGATACAGCTGCATCATTATCTCCTGCGTGGGCTTTATCTCCGTTATGTCGTAAGTCTTCTTTTCCAAAGGGAAAAACGGTATGGAAGCGACGCACATATCGTTTTGCACCTTGGTCGAGCAGGCGAGACACCCTGTCAGTTCATTTTGACCTTTTATCCTGTATATGGTGGCGCAGGCCCCGCAAAAACCGTTCCTGCAACCGCACCCGCGCACCAGGCGGTATCCGGAATACTCGAACGCTTCCATAATCGTAAGGTCCGACGGAACCTTATACTTCTTCCCATACAAATAGATATTGATCATATCGGCCATATTTCCCTCTTTCCCGACGCGCCCCGGCGCGTCATCAAGGCAGTTTCGGAAGTTTAC
>CAYLRF010000016.1:16559-23379 GCA_964385995.1 uncultured Faecalimonas sp. | reverse complement strand
GCGCGTCATCAAGGCAGTTTCGGAAGTTTACCCCCAAGCTTTCCTCTTTTCCGAGCCCTTTAACTGACGCCCTTTAGCGCGTCATCAAGACAGTTTGGGAAGTTTATTCCAACCTTCTCTTTCTTGCTTCCTTTAATAAATGTAATGATGTCGGAGCAAAAATGACACCACGGGCGTAAAATCAATATTCATCCGGCAATTCATCTATCTCGTCGATCCGAAATACCGGCCCGTCCTTGCAGACGTACTTGGAGCCGATGTTGCAGCGCCCGCATTTGCCGATGCCGCATTTCATGCGCAGCTCGAAAGTCGTATATATCCTGTCATCCCTAAAGCCCAGCTCCTTAAGGCCCGCGAGCACGAATTTTATCATGATCGGAGGTCCGCAGACAAGGGCTATGGACGCCGGATCGGGATTTACCTCCTTCACGTAATTCGGCACGAATCCCACGTGACCGTCCCAGCACTCCTGCGGGCGGTCAATGGTAAGATGCACATTTATGCCGTCCGACTTCATCCAGACATTTTGAATCTCGGAAAGTTTTACGAGATCATCGGCCGAACGGGCGCCGTAGATAACATCGACCCTGCCGTAATCTTTTCTGTTGTCAATGACGTAATTTATCACGGAGCGAAGCGGCGCGAGTCCGATGCCTCCGGCGATAAACACGAGATCCCTGCCCTTTAACACATCCTCGACGGGGAAATGATTGCCGTAAGGACCCCTCACCGTGATTTTCGAGCCGACCCGCACGCTGTGAAGGTAGTCCGTGAGCTCACCGCATTTTTTTATGCTGAATTCCTGATAATCCTTAACCGTCGGCGACGATGTGATGGAAAACATCGCCTCTCCCACACCCGGCGCGCAGAGCATGGCGCACTGCCCCGGCATATGATCGAAAAGCTTCCCGCCCCCGGGGGCGTTCACCCTGAAAGTCTTAACGTCGGGCGTTTCCTCCGTGATATCCGTAATGATCCCGACTTTCGGGATAAGAGCGTCCGTATTTTTTCTGATACCCGCGGCGCTACCTTCCATCAGTCATCGCCTCCCTTATTTTCAAACGCCTTTATCACCTTCACTATGTTAAGTGAGACGGGGCATTTTATGAGACAGCGCCCGCAGCCGACACAGGAATACATGCCGTCATTATTCGCGGGAAAATAAACCAGCTTATGCATGAATCTCTGTCTGAAGCGCTGCATTTGATCGGTTCTGTTATTGCCGTGAGCCATCATGGTAAAATCCGAATACATGCACGAATCCCAGCAGCGGAACCGCTTAATCCCATGCCCGGTGTCATAATCCCTGATATCGTAACATTGACATACGGGGCAGACAAAGGTGCATGTACCGCAGGCTATGCAGGGCTTATACAGCTCCTTCCACAGCGGGGAATCGAATTTTTCCATGAGCTTATCGCCGTCCCATCCCTCAAGCGAAAGGTGCATATACGGCATTTTGTCGGCGGTATCTCTTATATGTTCTTTCTCGGCCGCGACCGTCTTTTCATCGTTCTCATCCGTTTCGATAAGAAGTTCCCCCACCTCTTTCGTGAGCCTTTCTCCCTTATCGGTGAGCGGCTTCCAGTATATGATACCCTTTGTCTGCCAGCAGGCCACGTCGGAAACAGGCTCCGCCGGATCGACTCCGAACGGCTCGCAAAAGCAGGTTTCATCCGGCTCATGACAGGCGAAAGCCACCGTTATCCCGTGCTCGCGTCTGGCGGCGTAAAAAGTATCGACGGGATCACAGAGAAATACCCTGTCAAGCACGGTAAGTCCCCGCGCGTCGCAGCCTTTCATCCCGAAGACGACAAAATCCCTGTCCGCGAGATCCTCGGGCTTTATGTTTAGGTCCCCTCGATCCTCGTAACAGGTATAAAGATTTTCGCTTTGAGGGAAAAAAGCGTCTTTCGCGGATTTTACTGTCTTTAAAGTGTCGATATCCGCCTCGGCGCCCTCCCGCCATGCGGCGAAGTTCACCTCTCCCGCCATATTAACGGGCAGGTATAAATCCATCTTTGACGCTATCTTACGGTAAAGCTTCGTAAGATTTTCCTTTGCCGTCTTATACATTCGCGTTACCTCCGCCGGATCGTCTTAAAAAAGTAAATTTCTTCGTTTTACTACGCGTCACAAAGAACGTTTCACGGGAATTTAACGGATAACCGTCTTAAAAAAATAATTTTCCTCGTTTTACCGGGCAGTCACACCCGCGGGCGCGTCGGCGCGTCAGGATCGGCGTCATCCGCCGCGTAATCCGTAAGCGGCCCCTTTAAAGACGTATCCGCCCCCGCCTGATATTCTCCGTAAAATTCATTGATGTCTTTTATGAACTTGCGGTTAAAAAGATGAAGCGGTATGCCCTGCGGGCAAACCCTGCTGCACTCTCCGCAGTCGGTACATCTTCCCGCCACGTGAAAGGAGCGGATGATATGAAACATCTTTTCCTCGAAGGAGTCTGAATTCGCTTTCTGCACGCTGTCAAATTTCGTGCTGTCAAACACGCACTTTCGGCAGCTGCACGCGGGGCAAACGTTCCGGCAGGCGTTGCAGCGGATACACTTACTGAGCTCATTTTGAAAGAAGGAGAATCGTTCGGAAGGTGAAAGCGCCTCTATCCTTTTAACCTCGGCGAACCTGTCGCCTCCCGCTCTGTCGTGTGATACGCCTGTCACTTCATCACATCCGACATGCTCCTTACCCCTGCATACAAGACATCTTTCAAGCAGCACGTCTTTATACGGCACTTCTCTGTCGCCGTAAAGTGTCTTAAAAGAGAGTATGTCCGTGTCATCTTCAGGCTTTTCGCCGCTTACGGACACCGCGGCCTTAACGCGCGCTTTTTTAAGCTTATTTAAATCTATATTGCCCCCGCATCCTACTCCCACAGCATAGACTTTATCCCTGTCGACACGGTGTTCTTTTACCAGCTGATTGAAACTGTAAGAATCGCACGGTTTTAAAAAAACAAGCGTTCTCCCGTCCCTTTCGGAAGCCTCGATCAGGTACTTACTGAGATTCGGCCCGCAGAACGCGTCATACACGAAGCCCATAAGCTCATCGGACGACTCGAAAATGGCGGGCTCGCGATCGTATATAAGCTCTCCTGCTTTCCATCCCAAAACACGCGTTACCTCGCCGCCGTCAAGCAGCTCGCGCGCGCGTTTTATTAACTCCTGCATCTTAGATCCCCCAATCTGACATTTTCACCCAGACTGCGCACGGTCTCTACGAACTCGTTCATGGTCTGCGAAAATTTCACGCCTTCCGCGGCGGAAACCCATTCCACTCTCACGCGGCTTCTCTCGACTCCGATGAAATCGAGCATGGAAAAGAGCAGCCTCATACGCCTTCTGGTATAAAAATTCCCCGTCATGTAATGACAGTCGCCCGGATGACAGCCGCAGAGGATGACTCCGTCCGCGCCTTTCTCAAACGCTCTTAAGATAAACATGGGATTTACACGGCACGAGCAGGGAACCCTTATGATCTTAACATCCGCGGGATATGACAGTCTGCTGCTTCCCGCGAGATCCGCGCCCGCGTAACTGCACCAGTTGCAGCAAAACGCCACTATCTTCGGCTTAAACTCCGAAGCCGCGACCGCCGAACCCGAACTGTCTGATTTTGACGACCGCGCCGCCCGTGAGATCTCTTCTATCGGCATATCGCGTCCACCTCCGCTGTGATCTGTCTGTTTGAAAATCCCTGAAGATCCATGGCGCCCGAGGGACAGGCCACAGTGCACGCACCGCAGCCCTGACAAAGCGCCGCGTTCACGACGGCGACTCTGCGCGTCTGCCTGATCCCGTGATCGTTTACTTCCTTATCTTCATATGAAATGGCGCCGTAGGGGCACACTTTCTCGCAGGATGAGCAGCCGTTGCACATGAGCTCGTCGCATATGGCCGTGCAGGGGTTCGTAAGCAGTTTATCCTTCGCGAGAAGCCCTATCACTTTCACGGCCGCGGCTCCCGCCTGCGCCACCGTCTCGGGTATGTCCTTCGGACCCTGACAGGTACCCGAAAGGAATATTCCCGCCGTAGGAGACTCGACGGGGCGAAGCTTGGCGTGCGACTCCGTAAAGAAGTTATTCGTATCCATGCTCGCCGTGAGCATGGTCGCTATCTTTCTCGCGTCCTTATCAGGCTCGATCGCGGCGGCGAGCACCACCATGTCGGCCTCTTTTACCACCTGTTTATTCGCGATAAGATCGACTCCTTTTACGAGAAGCTTTCCGTCAGGCTGCAAAAGAACCTTCCCCACCTGACCCTTCACGTAATTTACCCCGTAATCCTCGGCGGCTCTCCTGTAAAACTCGTCGAAATTTTTGCCCGGCGTGCGCACGTCTATATAAAATACCGTTACGTTTGTGTCCGGATATTTGTCTTTTATCAGCATGGCGTGCTTCGCGGTATACATGCAGCATATTTTCGAGCAATAACTCTTGCCTCTGTTATCATCGCAGCGGCTTCCGACACACTGTATGAAGACTATCTCCCCCGGCTCTCTCCCGTCTGAAAGTCTCTGAAGATGACCTCCCGTGGGACCGGCGGCGTTCATGATCCGCTCAAGCTCAAGAGATGTCACCACATCCCTGCTCTGACTGTAGGCATATTCATCATATTTATCCAAACTTATCATGTCAAATCCCGTCGCCACGACGATCGCGCCGTACTTACGGGTAATTATCTCATCCGCCTGCTCATAATCGATGGCGCCCGCCTGACATACTTTCGAGCATATCCCGCACTTGCCGGTCTTCTTATATATGCAGGCCTTTGCGTCTATCACGGGGACATTCGGGATTGCCTGAGCGAACGGCGTGTAGATGGCGCTTCTCGTACTTAACGAACGGTTAAACTCGCTCGGCGTCTTTCTCGACGGGCATTTCTCCTGACACAGGCCGCAGCCCGTGCATTTATCCTCATCGACAAATCTCGCCTTCTTTCGGATATCGACCGTAAAATCACCCACGAAGCCCGTCACTTTTTCGACTTCGCTGTATGTGAAGATATCTATGTTCTCATGCGCGGCGGCTTCCACCATCTTCGGCGTCAGTATGCACGCCGCGCAGTCAAGCGTGGGAAAGGTCTTATCAAGCTGCGACATCCTCCCGCCGATACTGGGGGATTTCTCTACTATGTCAACCTCGTATCCCGCGTCCGCTATATCAAGCGCGCTCTGTATGCCCGCTATGCCGCCGCCTATCACAAGCGCCCTCTTAGTCACGCGGCTCTCCCCCGGCTTTAGGGACGAGTCGAGGTTCACCTTCGCCACGGCCGCTCTCATAAGCACTACGGCTTTTTTCGTCGCCTCATCGCGGTCCTTATGTATCCACGAGCAATGCTCCCTGATATTGGCGATTTCCACCATATAAGGATTAAGCCCGGCACGCCTCGCGGCCTCCCGGAACGTATTTTCATGCATACGCGGCGAACATGAGCAGATGACCGCGCCCGTAAGGTTCTTTTCTTTCACGGCGGCATATATTTTCCCCTGTCCGGCCTCCGAACACATATAGGGATAATCCTCCGCCCAGATGACGCCCGGCTCCGAAAGCGCCGCCTCCGTCACCTTTTTCACGTCCACCGTAGCGGCGATATTGCTTCCGCAATGACAGACAAATACTCCTATCCTCTGCACGCGGCTCACCTCCTGTATCTTCTGAACGCGCTCACGAGAAGCTGCTGAGGCGTGTCCTCATCGAGAAGTTCGGGCACCTCATCGGGCGAGAGGCACGTCGCGCCCTTCTCGCGGATAAGGACCTGCCTGGCCGCGTCGATAAGTTTCCCCGGCTGTACGTTTCGGGGGCACCTCTCAATGCAGGCGAAGCATGACAGACATTTCTCAAGGGACCTGGAATGTACGAGCGTCTCAATGTCGCCCTCCATGACATACGAGACAAATTCGTGCGGCTTAATGTCCATCTCGTTAAAGGCGGGACAGGTGGCGGAGCACTTGCCGCATTTCATACATTTGGCGGGATTTACGCCGCTTATCATGGCGATCTTTTCCGCCCTGTCGTTCGCGATATCCATTATCTTGCCGCCTCCTTAACACCCAGCGCCTCCGCCAGAAGCTCCGTAAAATAAACGATCCGAAAGCCGCTTCCCGCGCTCTTTTTCAGATTGTACATGCAAAGGGGACAGGCGGTAACCAGCATATCGGCCCCGAATCCCCTCGCGCTTTTTATTATCTCATCGCACATATCCCGCGACATTTCCTTATCTTTCAGCGAAACATATCCTCCGCAGCATTCGTTGCGATACGGGTAAATAACGGGCGTCGCCCCCAGCGCCCTTAAAAAATCCTCGATGATCGTCGGATTTTCCGGATCGTCAAAGGCAAGCACCCTGCCGGGGCGAAGAAGAAGGCATCCGTAATAAGCGCCCGCCCTTTCTCCCGTAAGCGGACGGACGACCTTCTTTTTAAGCTCGTCAAATCCGACTTCATCGCGCAGCAGCTCCAAAAAGTGCAATTCCTTTGTCTCTCCCGCGTACGGCGTGTCAGCGCCCATGTAATTATTCACCTTGTCGCGGACGGCGGGGACATTTTTCATATCGTCGTTTACCCGCTTTATGACATGATGACAGGCCGAGCAGACAGTGACCAAAGCGCGGCCTTTCTCCCCCGCGTCGCGAAGCGCCCTGACGGAAGAAAGCTTCGTCGCGATCTCATCCGTGCCCAGAGGATATACGCCGCCGCAGCACTGCCATTCTTCTATCTCCTCGAGCTCAAATCCCAAGGCCCGCGCGGACGCTCTCGCGTATATGTCCAGATCCTTCGCTTTATTTTTAAGCGTACAGCCGGGATA
>CAYLRF010000016.1:12586-16459 GCA_964385995.1 uncultured Faecalimonas sp. | reverse complement strand
GGCGTCGGCGCTCGCGCGAAGTTTCATAAGCTCATCGTCCGTAAGATCGACTATGACTTTTCCCTGATAACCGCGGGGCCCCACCAGCGATATGGTGCTTAGGCACACGTCGTCTATGCCGTATTCCCCGTGCATCATGGTGGAAATCGTGGCCATGGAATCCTGCGCAGCCACGAGCTTCTTGCAAAGCTGCACTACGGAAGCGGAAACAGCGTAGAAAGTCGCGCCTTTATTCGCTATTATCCTGCCTCCCGATTTTCTGACATACTCAAGCATGGCCTCCTTGTCAAGAGGCGCGAAATTTCTGTTGTTAAGCCTCTTCATCGCTTTCTCGTACTCGTCTATGGAAACGGCGGAAATGCGGGCGCAGCTCCACGGTATGAAGGAAGAATCTCCGTGCTCTCCGAATATGTAAGCGTGGACGTTTCTCTGCGCTATCTCGAAATGCTCGGAAATGCCGCACCGAAGTCTCGCCGTGTCAAGGATGGTGCCCGAGCCGATGATCTGATTTTCGGGGATGCCCGAAATCTTCGTAAATACATACGTCATGATATCGACGGGATTGCTCACGATGATATATATGGCGTTCGGAGAGGCCTTCGCGATCTGCGGCGCGATGGATTTTAAGATGTCCACGTTCGTCTGCGCGAGTTCCAATCTGGACTGCCCGGGCTTTCTGGCCACGCCGGATGTGATGATTACTATGTCGGAGTCTCTCGCGTCGACGTAATCGCCGGCGATTATGGAAATCGGGTCGCGAAAACACGTGCCCTGGATAATATCCATCGCCTCGCCTTCCACCTTCTCCTTATTGACGTCGATCATGACAATCTCAGAAGCTACATCATCGTTCGACAACGTGTAAGCGATGGTCGATCCCACACTTCCCGCTCCGATAATCGTGACTTTTCTGCTCATTTTCCACCTCCGATGTCTTTGTCTTTTTTTTAACAATCTTTTTTCAAAAAATCAGCGGACCCCGCCGTCCACTTCGCGCTTTCCTTGCCGCATGGCGTCAAGGATATCACAAGTACCTTCGTTACACAAGCGGAAAATGATATTTTTTTATCACAGTTGGGGATAAATAAAAGCGGGCCACCCGCGCTTTATGCGAAGGAAAGCCCGCTTTTATTTTCAGCTTTATTATTACGAATTCTGACGTCGCACCTGGCGTCACCCGCGATAACGGTATCTTAACGAATCGCGGCCCCTTTTTTACTCGACATCCTGCAGGGCGGCCACGCCTTCCTCTCCGGTGCGCACCTTAACCACCTGCTGAACATTGTATACGAAGATCTTCCCGTCGCCGATGTGGCCGGTATACAGGGCCTTCTTCGCAGCTTCGATGACATCCTTCACGGGGATCTTCGTCACTACGACCTCCACCTTGATCTTCGGAAGCAGTGTCGCGTCCATCTCAACGCCGCGGTATTTCTCTCCGGCTCCCTTTTGCAGACCGCAGCCCATGACCTGAGTGGCCGTCATGCCCGTCACACCGAGTTCGTTTAGGGCCTTGCGAAGCTTATCGTATTTGGAAAGTCTCGCGACAATGGACACTTTGTAAATTCCAGTGTCGTACTCGGCGGGCATCATCGACACCTTGACGGCGGCATTTCGCTGGACATCCGTGGCCTCCTCGTAGCTGTCTTTCCCGACCTCGGTATTTTCGTTCTCCTCCATAAGACCGCCCGTGATATCCATGATGCTAAAGCCCGCGTAAGCGGAGGCAAGTCCGTGTTCCTTCGAATCGAGGCCGACTATCTCTTCCTCCTCCGAAACGCGAAGTCCTATGGTCTTATCTATGATCTTAAACGCTATCGTCATGGTGACGGCCGTCCACGCGAGAACCGATACCATGCCCAAAGCCTGTATGCCGAGCTGTTTAAATCCGCCGCCGTAGAACAGACCGTTTATCGTGGACTCCGGAACCGATTTCGTCGCGAAAAGACCGACGGCTATGGTTCCCCAGATACCGTTAAAGCAGTGGACAGCCACCGCGCCGACGGGATCGTCGACGTGTACCACATTATCGCAGAACCAAACCCCGAACACTACCAGCACGCCCGCTACCGCGCCGATTATGATGGCGCCTAACCCGTCCACGACGTCGCACGGAGCGGTTATGGCCACAAGTCCCGCGAGCGAGGCGTTAAGGCACATCGACACATCCGGTTTCCCGTAACGGATCCACGTGAAAATCATGCATACGACAGTCGCGACCGCCGGCGCTATGGTAGTGGCCGCGAAGATTGAGGCAAGCTGCGGTCCCGTCTTCGCCGCCGCGCCGTTAAAACCGTACCATCCGAACCAGAGTATGAATACGCCCAGAGCTCCGATGACGATGTTATGTCCCGGGAAAGCGTGTACCTTCTCGACCTTGCCGTCCTTATTTCTCGTAAACTTGCCGATCCTGGCTCCCTCCATGGCCGCGCCTATAAAAGCGGTAAGTCCCCCCACCATATGGATAGCGCACGAACCCGCGAAATCATGAAAGCCAAGCTGCGAAAGCCAGCCGCCGCCCCATATCCAGTGCGCCTCTATGGGATAGATGACAGCGGATATCACGGCCGAATACACGCAATAGGCGAGAAATTTCGTTCTCTCGGCCATAGCGCCCGAGACGATGGTCGCCGCCGTCGCGCAAAAGACGAGATTGAAAACGAAATTAGACCAGTCGAAATTCGCGTAATCGGTGAAAAATCCGATGGTCGGAAGTCCCAGAAAACCTCCCAGCGCATCCTCACCCAAAAGAAGGCCGAAACCTATCAGTATGAACACGCAGGTGCCTATGCAAAAATCCATCAGATTTTTCATGATGATGTTCCCCGCGTTTTTCGCTCTGGTAAATCCTGTCTCCACCATCGCGAATCCCGCCTGCATAAAGAACACCAATGCCGCGCCTACCAAAAACCATATCCCGAACACCTCACTGCCGACCGCTTCCTGAATCTTTTCCATTATCTCCTGCGTCATCTTCCTTCCTCCTTTCCCAAAGCCTAAAGCGCCGATATTTTAAACACGAAATACGACCCGTGTTTAAAAACAAGACCCGCCGGCAGGTTTTAAATCCCGTGCCGGCGCCCCGTCCCCACAGGCGAAACGTAACGCCGTGCTCGAACGGGACGAAAAAAAGGTGCGCGGCAAATTCATCGCCACACACCCTTGTGTTACAAAGCTTTATTAAATTTATAAATTTACTTTTAAAACTCTTCCCCGCGATACGGCCGCTTTCCTATATGAACCGCCGCGATAACATCAGATATCAATCCACTGGTATGATCTGCTTCTTGTTATATGAGCCGCACGCCTTGCATACCCTGTGCGGAACCATAAGAGCGCCGCACTTGCTGCACTTAACCAATGTGGCGGATTTCATCTTCCAGTTAGCCCTTCTCTTGTCTCTTCTCGATTTGGAAGTCCTGTTCTTCGGGCAAATAGACATACAAAAACACCTCCCGATTTACAAATCATGGGGTTCTTAAGCGATACCGCGTCCCAGCCGGCAAAGCCCGGTAAATCACGCGAATATCAAGACGATAAACGCCTTCCCGCCCCACGACTTCGTAATTATAGTCACGCGTCGGGCGGCTGTCAACAAAATTTAAAAATTTCACGGAAAAGTTTAGGGCCGCGTCTCCCAGAATTTCGCCGCGAGCTCGCCCGATGTTCGCGTGTCACATCTTTTGACGAGAGTCCATTCGCGCGGGAAAAGCGATCGATAAGCGGACTTTAAAAACCTCTCGTCAAGAAGGGCTATGACGCCCCTGTCGTGTTCGGTACGTATCACGCGCCCGGCGGCCTGAGCGACTTTATTCATGCCGGGATACAGATAGGCGTACTCAAAACCGCCTCCCCCGTTCCTGTCAAAATAAT
>CAYLRF010000016.1:7821-12486 GCA_964385995.1 uncultured Faecalimonas sp. | reverse complement strand
CCGCGTTCGTACCGTCATCGGCTTCTCCTCCCTCGGCGGGTGAGGGGCCGACCGGCGTATCACCGTCAAAGTCGGGATCGTCGGATTTTTCCTGTCTCATATCCGCGCGAATGGCATCCGTCCCGACTTCGTCCGTACTGTTTAGTATGACAATGTCCGTCTTCTCCTTAAAAGCGCAAAACACATCCTCCATCAGGCGGTACGACGGGAAAAATACCATGTAATTTCCCTCTTTCGCCCTTATTATATTTTCTATGTAGGTAGCGTATCTCTCATACATCCTCTCGCCGCGGCTTTCGTATCTGGTGCTGACATCGCTTCCCACAAGCACCAGTCTGTTCGCGGCGTCAAAAGGCGACTTCGCGTATACGGCATAGTCATTTACGTCGCCGCCGAGAAGATTTTTGTAGTAATTTACGGGAAGCAAGGTGGCCGAAAAAAAGACGGAGCTTCTCGCGAAGGCCAGATATTTTCTTAAGTTCTTCGCGGGATGAACGCAGAAAAGCTTCAGTCTCATCTGCCGCGGCGGGATAAGTTCCGCATAAATGACATAGTTCTCGTCAAGCCCGTCATATATCGACAGAAAGGAGCGGACGGAAAAGTAAAATTCGGTAAAATCGTCGTCCGCATCCGTGATTTTCTCCATCTCCCCCGCGACATTCATAAGCTTCGCGGCCAGCGCCGACACATCCTCAAGTATACGGTAATTTCCTCCCGGATTAGCTTGGCCTCTGCTTTTCGCGTGATATTTGTCCCGAGCCTTATCGTGGCCTTCATATCTTCCTAAGTTCCCGTCCTCTCCGTCTTCACTTTCTCCGCCTTCGCCCTCGCCTTCCCCGTAAAATATCTTCATGTAAGACATAAAAATTTTGACACATTCCGAAAGGCGCCGCGCAAGCTTCGGATATGTCTTCGCGCACTTTCTTCTAAACGACGCGAAATCCGCGCTTTTAAGCTCGGCGCTGTACATCTGTCTGCCTCTTTCGACGAGATTATGCGCCTCATCCGTGAGAAAAATAGAGTCTTTCCTCGCGCCGCCCTCAAAGAGCCGCTTAAGACGCGCGTCGGGGTCAAAGACGTAATTGTAATCACATATGACAGCGTCCGCCCACACAGAGGCCTCAAGTGAGAGTTCATAGGGACAGACGGTATGTTTTTGCGCGTACTCATTGATATCGGCGCGCTCCATCCTGTCGGATGAAGTGAGCATGTCAAAGACGGCGTCATTTACCCTGTCAAAATGCCCCTTCGCGTAAGGACAGGCGTCGGGATTACACCGGGGACTTTCAAGGAAACACATCTTCTCTTTCGCGGTGAGCGTGATGTTTTTTATCCTAAGGCCTCTTTCCCGCAGTATGGAAAACGCCTGCTCGGCTACCGTCCGGGCCGTCGTCCTCGCCGTCAGGTAAAAAATCCTTTGCGCGAGCTTTTCCCCCAACGCTTTCACCGCGGGAAATACGGTCGACATGGTCTTTCCGACACCTGTCGGCGCCTGTATGAAGAGGTTCTTTTTCCTTAATATCGAGCGGAAGACATCGCGCGCGAGCTGCCTTTGTCCCTCCCGGTAATCAAAAGGAAATTCGATATTTTTGATCGATATGTCCCGCTCTTTTCGCCATGAAAGAGCACGCCTGACCCATTTCGCCCATTCATCCAAAAGAGCGGTAAACCATATCTTTAGTTCGTCAAAAGCGTATCTTACCGTGAAGCGCTTTATTTCTTCCGTATCCATCCCGCAATAGGTGACGCAGACATATATATACGGCAAATTCTCCCGCTCGGCGTAAATATAGGCGTAACACTTCGCCTGCGCCAGATGAACCGCGTCCGGCTCCTCTATCTGCCCGAGATCGCGCGTCACGCCCTTTATCTCATCTATCATGACGGCGGGCGCGTCAGGGGAAGAGGGGGTATCAGTCGCGGCGCATCCCTCAGACGTGCCGTCCGACGCCCCGTTTACTCCGTCGGCTGTCAGGTCTTTCTCACCCGCGTTTTTCGCGCTTTCGATCTGCTCTGAGGCTGACTCGCACGCCTTGTCAGGATCCCCTTTCGCCGACAGGATCCCGTCCGCTCTGCCCTCCACCTCGAGTGAAAAGTCCTCAAAATATACCTCGGTCTTAAGCGGCACCTCCGATCTGTATCCCGCGCCCATGCTTTTTTGTATTTTTTTATGAATCCGCGTCCCCAGCTGCATGGCGTCTTTGCAGAGAAATAAAGATTTTCTCGTATCTATATCACCCGTCCTGCAAAGAAACTCCACGAGTTCTCTCACGGAAACATGTATGCGATTATCTTCCATGACACGCGCTCTTTCCCCGGCGATCTTAACTGCCGCTTTATTCTCATCGTACGGCGCTTTAATCTTCGCGGCCGTCGTGAGACTCTGCCTGATTTTCCTTTATTGCAATATATCGGGGCGTGTAGAGTACCTTTTTTTCCACCGGCACGCAAACATGCCGCGTGTCAAGGGCCTCTGCCCCGATATCATATCATAAAGGAAATACGCGCGCTTGGAAAGGGGTGTCGGTTTCTTTCATTTTTTTGACAAACGGATTTTACACCGACAAAATAGTATGAATTTCGCTTTGCCTATTCCGTTAATCGTCAAAGTAAACGGGAACCCTTTTGAAAGACACTGTCCGTGTTTACTCTGACGACTAACGCGGAACCTGCGGGGCCCTGCCGGGTAAAAATCCCGAGTTTGACAGCGACGGATTGATGTTGTAGAATTGTAAAACTATCTGTCCGGGCGCTTGAACGTTTCGGATACGTTTTCGCGTCCGGCAGGGTGCGGTTACGGTCAGTTTTGAAGGGAGTGATTATTAAGTGGACGACCCAAGTGGCGCCTTACGTATCGCGGCTTTAGTTATTTTGCTTATTCTTTCGGCATTCTTCTCGTCGGCGGAGACGAGTCTTACCACGGTAAATAAGATCAGGATGCGTTCTTTGGCCGATGAGGGCAACCGACGCGCGAGAATGGTTCTTAAAATCACCGAGCGTTCCTCGCAGATGCTTACGGCGATCCTGATAGGAAACAACATCGTAAACCTTTCGGCTTCGGCCATCACCACATCCATAGCGTACAATCTGGGCGGCTCCGCAGTCGCGGCGGCTACCGCGATTCTCACGGTGATTATCCTGATTTTCGGAGAAATCACGCCTAAGACGGCCGCCACGGTCAAATCGGACAGCCTCGCGTTATTCTACGCTTACCCGATAAGATTTGTCATGATTCTCATGACTCCCGTAAGCGTCATAATAAACGCGCTTTCGCGGGGCATTCTCTTTTTGCTGCGCGTGGATCCGAACGCCCGCCTTAACGCGATGACCGAAAACGAGCTGCGCACCATAGTGGACGTAAGTCACGAGGACGGCGTCATCGAAGAAAAAGAAAAAGAGATGATAAACAACGTGGTGGACTTAGGCGACGCCAAGGCCAAGGACGTGATGGTGCCCAGAGTAAACGTCACGTTCGCCGACGTAAACAACACCTACGACGAATTGCTGGATGTGTTCCGCAGGGAAAAATACACCCGCATACCCGTTTACGAGGGCACGACGGACAACGTCATCGGCATTATCAACATGAAGGATCTGCTCCTTTTTGACAATACCGACGATTTTAATATCCGCAATATTATGCGTGAGGTCTTTTTCACTCACGAGCATAAAAATATTTCGGAACTTTTGGTGGAAATGCGTCAGGCGTCAATCAATATCGCCATAGTACTGGATGAATACGGAGAGACGGCCGGGCTTGTCACCATGGAGGATATACTGGAGGAAATCGTCGGAGAAATCCATGACGAATATGACGAAAATGAGAACGAGCTTTTTAAGGAAATAAGCGACCGAGAATTCGTCGCCGAAGGTTCAATGCACCTCGATGACATAAATGACAGAATAGACCTCGCGCTCGAATCGGAAGATTATGACTCCCTCGGAGGATATATCATAGAACACTTGGACAGATTGCCCGATGTCGGTGACGAAGTCGTCCTTGATAACGGCGCGAAACTTACCGTGGAATCCGTTGACAAGAACAGGATAGAAAATGTCCGCATCCGCCTGCCCGAAAATTTCGGAAATGAGGGCGACAAGACTCAGGAGAAGGATGAAGACGTGCGCAACAGGGACGAAAACGACGCTACGCCCTCTTAAAAAGTAAGAGGGCGTTACGCGCTCCCCGGGTCTCACCCTGATATCATCCCGTAAACCACGATACACATCGGCAACACGCATATGCGTACGCGGCATAATGTGGGGTTTTGAAGTTCACGCCCGGATTCGCGTCGGATGTATGCGGCGCGGCCGGCGACTAAAATATGGGCTTAACATATGGCGCGGATCTTACTCGTCGTCATGTGAAAACTCACCCGTAAGCCGCAGTATGTCCTCCAGATCTTCGATATCCATGTTCAGACGCTCGGCCAGCTCATCCGCCGTGATCCCGCGGCCGAGTTCTCGGGTGAGGTCGTTTATGGCTTCATCGACTTCACGCACTTTCTCGATCATCTTAAGGTCTCTGCCCGTCACCTCTCGCTGCTCTTCTATGAAAAGCTGCATACTCTCCCTGATAAACTCAAGAAGCATGGCATGGTAATCAAATCCCGTCCCGGCAACAGCCTTGTGAATGTCATCGGCGGCTCGCATGGCGTTTGTGCC
>CAYLRF010000016.1:0-7721 GCA_964385995.1 uncultured Faecalimonas sp. | reverse complement strand
TCCGCGCCGCCCAGCGACCGGATGGCGGACATGAGCCCTAATGTTCCCTCCTGAATCAGATCTCCTATGAAGACGCCGCCGTGGGCGCGGCGAAATTCCTTCGCCGTCTCCACCACTTCGTGCAGATATGCCTCCGCCAGAGCGGACATGGAAGCCTCCACTCCTTTCGCCGCTTCCGTATACAGCGCTTCCAGTTCCCCGGGCGTAAGCGCCGGCTTACCCTCGATGTGTTCAAGGCAGCGCCTCAGATATTCCTCTTCCTCTTTCGTAAAATCCGGGACAGCGTCATCCCTCGCCGTTTTCAGATATCCGACGACGGATATCTTTTGCGCCATGAGATAGTCATATACCAGATCTGTCTGTTCATCCGTCAGATCATCCGACGCAAAATAATCTTTTACCGTATCGGTATCTATCCTGCCGCCGTTTTCCCGCGCGAGACCGACAAGCCCCGCCAATTTCCCGAGAAATTCCTCGCGACTTATCATATTACACTTGCCTTTCCGGGTCCTTTGTCATGACTTACTCACTCCCCACGCTTTTTCCCGGCACTTTTCTTTTCCTTAAAGACGGGCGCCCGGCCTTTTCACTCACTTCGTACCGCTCTTTACCTCCGGCCATCGCTCTCTTCCGCTCCCTACTCACTTCTTAACGCCGCCACGGGATCTTTCCTCGCCGCGCTCCTTGAGGGAATGATTCCACCGATAAGCGTGAGCAGCACGCTTAAGATGACGAGTATCACAGCCGCCTTCCCGGGAAGCATGGCCCGTATCACGGCATTTTTCGTCAGCGCGTACAGTATGGCGTTGATCGGTATCAGAAGCAGCAGCGTCACTAAGATGCCCATCACTCCGGCCGTCAGTCCGATGAGAAACGTCTCCGCGTTAAATATCGATGAAATATTTCTCTTCGAGGCTCCGATGGCTCTTAAGACTCCTATTTCCTTGGTGCGTTCCAATACGGAAATATATGTGATAATGCCTATCATGATGGAGGATACGACGAGCGACACGCTCACGAAAGCTATGAGGACATAGCTTACGCTGTCGACGATGGTTTTCATGGCCGACATCATGGTTCCCACGAAATCCGTGTATTTTATCACTTTCGCGTCGTCTTTTTTCTCCATTTTCGCGTTGTAATCATCTATGAAATCAAGAAAAAGTGTCTTCGCGTCAAAATCATTGAAATAAAACGACACCGACGTCGGCCTGTCTGCGTCCTGATACCCGAGCGACTGCAGATTCGTGACAGCGTTTTTCTCGACGCCGCCGGCCGTCATGGTCTCCATGAGCCGTGACAGCTCCTCTTCACTCATACTGAATGAGAACGCTTCCGCGATTTTACTCTCGTCCACGCTGAATGTCTCGGCGACTTTTTGCATAAGACCCTGTGTCATCCCGGCGACCTTTGAGAGAATGTTTTTTTGCATGACGGCTTCCGTCATCTTCTGAGCGAGAGGCTTCATAGCGGCGTTCACCGGCTCCGACGTCAAAAATCCCGCCACATAAGCCTCCGTCAATTCTTTCATCACCGGAACCGATCTCTCGCCGTCGTTACCCGCCTGCACCTGTATGTATCCGGTAAGCATAGCCTTGATGAGTTGTGAAAAGACCGGTTCAAGGACAGAGGTCGGTATGAGATAGTCTTTCTCAAGTCCCGCAAGCTTCGTCTTCACGGCATCCGTGGCCATGTATCCCGCCGCCGCGGCGTCCGTCTGACTTAACTTGATGGTCGGCACTCCCGCCGCCTTGTCAATGGGATTTTCCATATACCAGTCAAACATTCCCGTCGACATAGTGGCCATGACGTCCGCCAGCGCCTTCTCCGCGGGAGAAGTATCCGCGGTTATCGACTTTGATATGTCGCTCAAATAACTTTGAGTGACTTTCGCGATCTCCTCCTCGGAGACTCCGCCTCCGAAAACAGACTTCAACTTTTCGGTATCGACGTTTATCATATCCTGCAAATTGATCCCCGCGATGTCGCTGTCATCGTCAAAATTTTTGTTGCTGAAAACGTCCACATCCTCGTTTGCCAGCTGTTTTTTTACTATCTCGGACTTCGAGGCGAGCTTCATCACGTGACTTGTAAGATCCTTCGTATAAGCGACGCCAGTGGTAAGACTCGTACTCGTCGAGCCGTCTTTCGCGCAGACCACGCCTACCAGTTTTAAGTCCTCGGCGTTATCGTAGATCTCACGCATTTTCCCCTCGTCGCCCGTAAGGCTCTCATAGACACTGTATGTCTCATTGTAAGCGTAAGTGTCGGAGGCGTTCACGAGTTTTAAAGGAAGATTCATCAATTTCTCATAGGTGAATTTCAAGGCCTTCCCGCTTTCCTTCACGTTCTCGCCCGCGGCTATCTTCGCCAGCATGTCACGAATCTCTTTATTGTCGCGAAGCCCGAGACCGTAGACGAGGATATCCGGCATACCGTTTGGCTCCGGAAGGACTATGATCGCCTCGTTGTATTTCTTCGGCCATCGCCCCGCGAGCACGTCATATTGATCGTTTAGGACATCGGGGGCGTCTATCATCTCGTAGAAAATGGAGGCGGCTGAGGACATCGTACGATCCGAGTCACCCGTCATCATGGACATCAGTGTGCCGGGGTTAAGCTGTATGGGCTTGCCGCCCGGATCCTTGCCGTAGATAAGCGGCTGCACATTGTAGCTGTACCGTATGAGGGACACCATGTCGTCCACATCGTCTTTCTCTTTCTCCAAAAACTTTTTAAAGGACGTCAGGTCGTTTTTGCCGATCTTCGTAAACATGGTGCTGATGTAGCGTCTCTCCTCCACGACATCGGAACCCGTTTTCTCGCCTTTTTGCGACGACATCTCAAGAAGAGCGGAAGCTATGTCGGACGTCTCCGCCGTGACCGCGAGCGGATACGAGGTAAGCGTATCTTCCTGTATGCTGTCAATGTAACTTTGAAATCCCACGGAAAGAGACAGGATCAGAGCTATGCCGATGATTCCTATGGAACCCGCGAAAGACGTGAGGATAGTCCGCCCTTTTTTGGTAAGAAGATTGTTAAAGCTTAAGGAAAATGCCGTAAAAAGCGACATGGACGCCTTGCCCATGCGCTCTGCGCGTCGCGGACGTCGACTTCGCGATCCGCGGCGGGACGGACCTTTTCGGGGCGCGTCCGGAACTGAACCCTCCCCCACAGCGGTTTCGGAAGCAGCCGGATACTTTCTCCCGTCTAACCGATCGCTTGAGTTTGTGATTTCGCCCGGTTCCCCGGCCGTCACGATATCGGATTTAGACGGCGCGCGTGAGACATCCGCGTCGGCGACAGCGCCTACCTTCTTCGCCTCTTCCGCCTCAGGAAAATAAGGATCGGTGTCATCGGTGATCCTGCCGTCCTTCAGTCTCACTATGCGCGTCGAATATTGCTGCGCGAGTTCGGGATTGTGGGTGACCATGATGACGAGTCTGTCCGCGGCGACTTTTTTTAATAAATCCATCACCTGCAGGCTGGTATTCGTATCGAGCGCTCCCGTCGGCTCATCCGCGAGCAATATGTCCGGGTCGTTTACCAGCGCCCTCGCGATGGCGACTCTTTGCATTTGCCCGCCCGACATCTGATTCGGCTTCTTGTGCGCCTGATCGGAAAGTCCCACGGAGCGGAGAGCCGAAAGCGCCCTGGCTTTTCTCTCCTTGCGCGATACTCCGCCGATGGTGAGCGCCAGTTCCACGTTCGCGAGAACACTCTGGTGCATGATGAGGTTATAGCTTTGAAAGACAAATCCTATGGTATGATTGCGGTAGGCGTCCCAGTCGCGATCCTTATATGCCTCTGTGGAAATGCCGTTTATGATAAGATCGCCGCTGTCATACCGATCCAGTCCCCCTATCACGTTCAGAAGCGTGGTCTTTCCCGAGCCGGACGGCCCCAGTACGGAGACAAACTCATTGTCACGCAAATTCAGACTCACGTGATCAAGCGCCACCTGCACGAGACCCCCGGTCGTATATTGTTTTGATATATCCTTTATCTGCAGCATGTTATTTTCCCTGTCCGCAATCTGTCCCGACGTCCCTCGCTTCGCCCCGAAAGCCTGTCGGGTGTGTGTTCTCTCACACCGTCATTTTCTGTACCCGTCCAGCTTATCCGCAAGATAACGCGCCCTTTCCGCCATAAATCTGAGCGCCTTAGGCATAAAATCGGGCTCCATCCATTTAAGGAAACTGAAACTTTCCAAATTAAACTCACCGTCATAACCTATATCCGCCAAGGCTTTCACCACCGATTCATAGTCTATATATTCGCAAAACTCATCCGGATCGGCGCATGTGCTGCGTTCCATGCAGCCGCGACGCCTGTCGAGATTGAACATGTTTTCGACGAGGATTCTCACGCGATATTTCTCGGCATACGGCAGGAGTTCTCCGTAAAATTCGAAATTCTGCTCCTTCAGCGCTTTTCTGTCTCCGGTTCCCTCGCGTGTTTTCTGCAAAGGATGGACCACGATCTGCCTCACGCCCAAAATCGACGCTATCTCCAGAGCCAAAACGGTATCCTGACAGCGTTTTTCGTAAGCTTCGTGCTTATAGATAAACGGCGCGTGCGCCTGATTAAAATAAATCCCGATCCCATCGGCATACTTTCGTATTTCCTCCGCGGACTTATACAAATCGGCACCGTTTACCGTCTCGGTATCCCACGGCACACGGTCGTCGCTGAAGCTGAAATCAAGGCAGTCAAAGCCGGCCTCTTTACAAACGCGTATGGCCTCCTTCACGCCGTACGTCCGCACCACGACGCCTATCCCTGTCGAAATCTCGGTTCTCATCCCGCCGTGTAGCTCCTTTCTCATGTGGAGCGAAAATAAAGTGGTATTACGGTTGTTCGGCACTACACGCTCCATGGGTTCTACCCCGGTGTCATCATATAAATTGCCCTAAATAATTGTACTTTATGTATACAACATGTCAAGGAAAAGTTTGAAATCGGCTCCGTCTTGTGATTTGCCGGAATATTTGCAAAATTCAATCAATAATATGCTTTCCTCGTGGAAAATCATGGATGCCGGCGGGACGGATATGCATTGGGATTTAAATTGGTGCGAACTTAACGCGGATATTAACAGCGCCGAAGTAAACCAGCTTATCTCGTCTAAACAGGCGTGGTATTTGAGAGAAAAATATTTGAGAATGAAAAAAGATGAACTATGATGATAGATTTTACCTTTTGCCAAAAGCGGAACAAGACCTAAGGCGGAGCGAACGGAAATAAAATTTCGGTAATATACAACCGCGAATTATATATGCTTAAATTCCCTTCTGTTACCGGTATCAACAAACAAATGAGTTATACAAACGGTTGCATATCGGAATATATCGGGTGTCACATATTTGAAAGTATCGGTATACCTGCTCAGGAGACGCTACTCGGAATATACAGCATAGACGGCAAAGAAAAAACGGTTGTGGCATGTAAAGACTTTACTGTCGGCGGTTTAATGTTACAGGCTTTCGCATCGTTAAAAAACACGGTGGTAGCTACGGCACGCAACGGCTACGGTACGGAACTTGCGGAAATCGAACAGACATTCACGGCACAAACTCTTGTCAATCCCGATACACTAATCGAAAGATTTTGGGATATGTTTATTGTAGATGCCTTGCTTGGAAATTGGGACAGACATAACGGAAATTGGGGATTTTTATACAACGAAAAGAACGACACAATATCATTCGCTCCTGTTTTCGACTGTGGCAGTTGCCTCTTTCCGCAGGCAGATGAAAATATTATGCGTAATATTCTTAATGATCAGAGAGAGTTGAAAATCAGAATTTACGACCGCCCGTTATCCTGTATTACTGTAAAAGACAAAAAGATCCATTATTTTGATTTTGTTTCATCTCTTGAAAACGAGGACTGTAACAATGCGCTGTGAAACGAATTGTACCGAGAATTGATTTGAACGAAGTCGGGAAAATTATCACGCAAACTCCGCTAATTTCCGACTTGCAAAAAATTTTTTATTTTACAATGATTAGTGAACGGAAAACTCACATTTTGGATTATTCTCTGCAAAAGTTGATTGATAACACGACATAGTGGGGACGAGACATAATTTGCAGACATTGAAAAAAGGGAATCAAGAACTCGAAAACCGGCTTCGTTCACTTCTTCCCGAAACACTGACTTTGAGTTTCATACCGTAAATATGGGTGATGTCAACGTAGGCATCCTTAATTATATGCAAAGCAGCCAATCAGCCGGTGACCTTTGAAAAAGTTGACTACATCAGAGTTGGAAGTTATACCAAGGAGCTGAACGGCTATCCGGCTTTGCAGGCGAAATTATGGGATAAAATTTGGAGCTTAAGACGCCGAAAGGATACGCGCTTGACACCAATGTCTATACGGCGAACGTGACGGACGACACCTGCGTCGTCGAAGTCTCGGACGTCCCGCAGTCAGACCCCGTGAGCGTGCTGCTTAAGAAAGAGAGTAAGATCCCCGGCGGAGGCGCGGTAAATAATAAGCCGCTTAAGGACGCCGAGTTTGAAGTAAAGTTCTACGCCGAGCTTTTGGAGGACGCGAACACCGATCCCGCGACGCAGGGACACGAAGCCGCGAGGACGTGGGTGTTTAAGACGGATGAGGACGGGAACTGTCGGTATGCAAATATCTATCTTTCGTCCGGTGACGAGTTGTATAAAACAACAGGCGGATATTATCAGATTCCCATCGGCACGATAACGATTAAGGAGATCAAGGCTCCCGACGGATATCTGATAAATCCCGAAGTGTTCGTAAGACAGATAACCCCCGAGGGAGTCCTGGAAACGGTTCAGACCTACAACTACCCCGTCATCTCCGAGGACTCTATAGACTTAAATGTCTTTAAGGTTCTTAAAGGGAAAAAGACGCCGATAGCGAACGCCGAGTTTACGCTTTCAAAGCCGGACGGGACAAAAGAGATCCTAAAGAGCGACAAAGCGGGGAAACTCATATTTAAGGCTCTGGGGGTCGGCAGGTACAGCCTGAAGGAAACCAAGGCTCCGGACGGATACCTGTTAAACGAGGGCGTCATCACCTTCACGGTAAATGAGGACGGCGCCATAGAGTTTGACTCCGACGCGCTTAAAAAAGACGGCATAAGCTTAGAGGCGACGGGCACAGGCGGAAATGTGACATACGAGGACGAACTAGCTCCGTATACAATCCTGATTCATAAGGTGTCTGACGCGGATAAACCCTTAGAGGGCGCAGAGTTTGCGCTTTACGCCGATAAGGACTTAAAGAAGCTTATCTCAAAGGGCGTGACGGATAAGGACGGTACGCTGCGGTTTGAAGCGCTTACCGTCGGCACGACATACTTTCTTACGGAGACGAAGGCTCCGACAGGCTACCGTATGCCGCTTGACGAGGACGGGAAACCGCCGGTGACCGAGATAAAGGTTACATCCGATCCCGAGAAAGACCTGTTTGACCTTTACATAGACGGCGAGAAGCGTGACTTTAAGGACGGATATGAGCTTACGGGGACGAAAGCCGAAAGGCAGGTGGAGATCACCGTGACAAACGAACACGGCGCTCCGCTTCCGGACACGGGAAGTTCGCTTACTCTCACGATCATCGTCGCGGCCGTCGTACTCATCGCGGTGGTTCTTCTGACTCGCAAAAAACATCGAAAAGACTCTGGAAAGGATGATACAAACGATGTAAAATAATGCCGAGGGAAGTGACTTTTAAAGC
>CAYLRF010000015.1:27493-29727 GCA_964385995.1 uncultured Faecalimonas sp. | reverse complement strand
GGTATTTACCCATGTATTTTTCGCACAGTTCGGCATCCTTCGATATCTTCGGGCCGTCAAATATGCTTTTATCGCCCTCCACGGAAAAGAAATTAGCGATCATACTCATATTCGGCGGCTTGCCGAACCTTCTGGGGCGGGTAAACAGCGTGACCTTCGCCCCGCTTTCCAAAAGCCCGCGGATCAATCCCGTTTTGTCCGCATAGTAGCACGCTCCCGCCCTGAAGCGTAAGGCAAAGCCGTAAGACGCGTCCCGCTTAGCGCTTCGTATTCGGGATTTTTAGGAGCGCGGGCGAAGTCCTTTATCCGAGTCCCCGGGACTGTATTTATCGAAGATTTTTATGAACTGCAAAGCGTTAAGAGACGCGATGAGCCCCGGCACGACGGTGATGATGAGCGGGAGGAGACGAATCACATAGTCTACTCTCATCACCAGCGTAACCACCGGAAGAAGATCGGTCAGAAGTATGAAGATCGTCTTGGGAAGGTTCGTCACGCTCAGCATGAAGGCGTTTACGAAAAGTTGCCCCGTGGGAAGAGAAAATCTTGAAAGCAGCGGGAAGATATACGCCAAAATCAGAGCCAACCATATGAGCGCGGCGATGTATATGACTTTCATGACGGCGCCGCCCGCGCCGTTTGTCATGATAAGCTTCCAATTAACTGCCATCACGGCCGCGACGATCGCAAAGATGAGTGTCAGAAGAAGCGACTGCCTGAAATTCTCCTTAAATGACTTGAAGAAATTTTTCGCGACAGAACCTTCTTTGAGTGACGCCTTGATCGCGGCATAGTTTAACGCCGTCGTCGACGCGCATACAGTGACTAACGGGACGCAGCATACTATCCACAGAAGACTCATGATGATGACGTCGGCCACGCGCGAGATTGCTCTCGCAAGCTTCCCGTCATACGAAAACAAACCGTTCATGTCCGTTCGCCCATTTCCTTCATTGATATTCCCTGTATTCCATCGGGGATTTTCCGGACCTCTTCTTAAAAAACGCGGAGAAATAATACTGATCCGTAAATCCCAGCTGCCGCGCTATGTCATTTATGGGCATCTGCGATCCCCTTAGAAATGTCTTCGCCGACTCGAAACGCTGGTCGCACAGGTACCTGTATGGCGTCGTCTTGTAATACCGGTTGAAGGCGCGTACGGTCTGCGACACGGAAAGATTCGCTATTGCGGCGCATTTCTCCAGATTCAGGTCGTCCTGTATGTGTATGTCAAGGAAATTTTTCAGTCTCACTATGTTGTCCGGAATGTCAGAGCGTTCGCCCCCGAAGTTCATCGAGTGGCGGATAAACTGACACATTCTGATAAAAATGATGAAGCTGCGGTCGAAGACATACTCGGCCTTCCCGGGATGCGCTTTCGCGAGATCTATGATGCTGTTCAGATACTCCGATATGTCGAGTTGTCTGAAAATCATGGTTCCCGTGATCCCGTATCCGTTCAGGATATCGTTTGGAACGCGGCTCGATATGTTTATCCAGATCTTAGACCAGGGATCGTCGGGGTTCGAGTAGTAGTCGTGTTTTTCATCGGCATGAAGAATGTATGAGTCGCCCGTGTTCACCTTTATGACACCCGAGTCCGTCACTATGAATCCGGAGCCGGAGGTGACATACTCCACCACGGTCACATAGTTGTTGTCAGGGCGGCGATGGTGATACTCCGGGTTCGGGTACGTAACGCCGACAAGCTGAAGGATAAAGGGCAGCTTCCTGTCAACAGGCGGAAAACCTATCACACTTTCATGCGGCGGGGAGAGATCTACTTCGGGTTTCATCGGCGGGAATCGCCTCCTTTCGGCGCTTATATTACCATAACGGCTTATTTCATGCGCATATTTTCTGAAATACGCTTTTATTTCACATTGTTTGCGGTCGTGGGCAAATATAAAATCAAGGAAAATTGCGAGTGAAAAATTTGTCTGATTAAGTCAATCCTCCAAAAGCATGGGGGGGGGGGGCTTTATGAAATGCTAAAATCTGCCGCACAACTGATGATAACACAGCGTAAGCGGCGATTCAACCGCAAAAGACGATTTTTTTAGGAATATCCTTTCACTCCCCGTGTTCGGCCAAGCACGTGAAGGCGTACTCGTGAAGGCCGAGTATGTACGGGAAGCTTGCCCGGGGAAAAACACTCGTGAAGGCACACGTGGAAGAAATTCTCGGGTAGACACCCGCGAAGAAGCACTCGTGAAGGCACACGCGGAAAGTCA
>CAYLRF010000015.1:0-27393 GCA_964385995.1 uncultured Faecalimonas sp. | reverse complement strand
GGAAAGTCACACTCGGGAAGGCACACAAGGAAACACACATACGGAAGGAAGCACACATGAAAAACCCTGTAATGGAAGGATGGTACGCGGATCCGGAGGCTGCCGTCTTCAAAGATACACTTTACATATATGTCACGAAATCATTGCCATACGAGAAGCAGCTGAACGCTGACGTCATCGTCTCGAGGGATCTGGAACATTTCAGTATCGTGTCCGACATACTCGATATGTCCACGTTCCCCGGTACCGTGAAGTGTGTATGGGCGCCTACCGTGACAGAGAGGGACGGGAGATATTACGTGGCCTTCTCCACAAACGGCATTATGAGAGACGATGATATCGGAGGTCTGTACATAGGATGTTCGTCATGCCCGCTCGGCCCCTTTCGCAATGTCTTCGGTGACGGGAGACCTTTCATAGGCAGGTTTTACAACGGTGCGCAGCCGATCGACCCGTATTTTTTTAAAGACGGGGATGACATATACCTTTATTTCGGGGGATGGGGACATTTGAACGTATGCAGGATGAGCGGTGACATGAAGGGAGTCCTTCCGATCGGAGACGCCCTTACGACTGATCGCGCGGAAAATACGTCGTCCTTAAGTAAGCCGCGTGTCAGGGCAGACGGCGGACATATCCCGGATGACATGATCCTTGAAATCACTCCCGAGGGATATCACGAGGCGCCGCACGTCATCAGGGACAAAGAAAAGTATATTCTCATGTTTTCGCGCGGCGGATGGGGAAACGGAAGTTACAGAGTGGATACCGCCGTATCCGAGTCGCCGCTCGGCCCTTTCAGGCCTCAAGGCACGGTCTTAAGTTCGTCAAAGCTTGCCGAAGGCCCGGGGCACAACAGTTCTTTTATATTCAAAGGAAAGAGGTATATCGCTTATCATCGGCGCTTTCCGGGGGATCCCGTTGATTATCACAGAGTTCTTTGCATAGACGAGATGAGGATTAAAGACGGCAGGGTGCTTCCCGTCATCATGACGTGACGGGGAAAAACTCGGATAAAGAGATGATACGGTGACCGATCAAATATACGCGCACGGCGGATTGCGCCGGTAACGTACGGAGTGTCTTATGCGAGACAGACATGAAGACGGCCGGAAGCGGATGAGACGCTCGGCGCACGTTTTCGAATGATGACAGCGGTATTTCGTAAACAAGAGGAGGGAAGGACGATGAATGACGTGAAAAAGACAATTTTTAAAAATCGAGCGCGGCGCGGCGGCGGTCGTGAGACGGGATGGCGTGTCAGGGTGCGCTCGCTTATTCTCGCGGTGACGCTCACGGTCGGACTGTGCGCGGCTGCGGGGTGCGGCAAAGACGACGAAGCCGCTTCCGGGGGCAAACAGACCATCAAGATGATGGGATGGGGCAGCACCTACGAGACGGGCATTTTCCAGTCCATGATCGAGCTTTTCGAGAAGAAATATCCCGAATACGATGTCTCCTATGATCCGATACAGAGCAGCAACTACATGACAGTACTAAGTAACGCCA
The DNA here is from genome assembly GCA_964385995.1 of uncultured Faecalimonas sp. Lineage (GTDB taxonomy): Bacteria > Bacillota > Clostridia > Lachnospirales > Lachnospiraceae > CAYLRF01. The sequence goes on along the minus strand of CAYLRF010000015.1, from coordinate 25,884 downwards.
TAGCGAACCCCCGGGAGATGCCGGACGTGTTTTATGTGGCTGACACGGAATTTATCCGTCTTGCTTATTCGACGAACATATTCGAGGATCTGAACCCCTACATCGAAAAGTCGAAGGAGATTTCCGCGACGATCTGTATGAGGAGTCGATAAAGGCATACAGCTTTAACGAGAAGACAAAGGTAGTGTCAGACCCTTCCGGCGCTCTCTACGGACTGCCTAAGGATCTGGGGCCGATGTCTCTTATCTACAACAAGGAAATGGCCAAGGACGCCGGCATTACCGTCGACAGGAGCATATCGACAGGTTATGACGCTGCGGCGAAGAAACTGAACGATCAAATCTGCATGACCTGGGCGCAGTACATACGATTCGCGAATGACCTCGCGGACGCCGGCGAAAAGAAAAAGGGTGAAAATGTCTACGCGGGCGGCACCTACGACACGGAGATAGCGTATCTTTCCACGGGAAACAAATTCACCGTATGGGATCCGGCGGGGAAGAAGACGAAGCTTAACATAAACAACGACGATTATGCCATGGCGGTTCAGTTCACGGGCGATCTGTCAATCAAGTACAATTTCATGAACGTCGAGCAGGCAACCGAGAAGGAACCGGTGGATCTCTTCGTTGACGGAATGTCCGCCACGGCTTTCGCGGGGACGTGGCAGACTCCGGGCCTTTGGGAGGCGCCTTTTGACTGGGATATCCTCCCGAACCCCGTGCCAAGCACGTCTTTTGACCTTACCGACGTAAACGCGCCCGCCCGCGAGGGAAGCAAAAACGTGACGATGTTAGGAAGCGTATGCCTTGCCATGTATAAAGGAAGCAAGGTAAAAGAAGGCGCGTACAAGCTGATAGAGTTTCTCTCCATGAATGATGAGGCTCAGGAGTTTAATTACAGTGAAGGGATGGCCGTGCCGAACAACAAAAGGACATTTGATAAATACATGAAAGCTGAACTTAACGATCCCGAGGGGATGAACCGTCCGCAAAACAGAACGGTATACAGACAGCTTCTTGAAAACAGCGGCAGGAGAAAGGTAGCCTATACATATAATTCGGGAACCTGGTGGGAGACGGCTCTTCTTACGAACTCAAACAAAAAGTACGGCCTCTATCACGTGATGCTTAAGGACGGGAAGATTGATTCGTATAAGCCGAATTATATCATCTTCGACTGGAATACGGGCAAGATTACCACTGAACCGAAATCATATGACGCGTCCACTGAGGGCGTAATATCCGGCAGGGAGATGATTGACTGGCTCTCCGAGAACGTGCAGGCGGTCATAGACAAACAGAACGGCAAGTACGAGCTGTACGGAAATTGACATGTGGGAGGCGCCGCGGTATGTCAAAACAAAAAGTCGCGCGTAAGATATCGGGCCTTGAGAGGCGTGAGAACATATGGGGATGGCTTTTCATATCGCCGATGGTGTTTAAGGTCATCACGTTTACTATCATTCCCACGCTTTTTTGCCTTGTAATCAGCTTTACCGATTACAACATGCTGGCCGAGGGCAACAGGATTACGAAATTCACGCTGGATAATTACAGGGAGATTTTCGGAAGCAGGGATTTCTGGCGTTCCATGTGGAATACCGTATATCTCATGCTGGGGCTTCCGATAAGACTGCTTTTGGGATTTGTGCTGGCATACGCCCTAAACGCGAAGTTCCTGCGGGGAAGAACAGTGTTTCGGGTCATGTATTACCTGCCGGCCGTGTCCAGCGCGGTGGCCATAGCCCTCGTATGGAAATGGTTCTTTAACATGGACGGCGTTTTTAACTCGATATTCGGCACCGACATCGCGTGGCTTCAGGATCCGTCCGTGGTGAAAAACTCCCTGATCATAAAAGGCGTCTGGTCGGGCGTCGGCGGGACGATGCTGATGTACCTCGCGGGAATGCAGAACATCAGCGAGGATATCTACGAGCAGGCGTCGCTGGACGGTGCGTCGCCGTTTGTCAAGATGTTTCGGATTACGTTGCCGCTTTTGGGACCCATCACGCTTTATCAGGTGATTACCGGCATAACGGGCGGCTTAAACGCGTTCGCGGACAATTACACCATGGTGTCAAGCTCGGCGTCGAATACGGCGGTTTACTGGATTTACAGCCAGTTCGTGGGAGGCAATTATCCGCTCGCGGGAGCTGCCGCGTACATACTCATGATGTTTATACTTATATTTTCCATACCTGAATACAGGCGTATGGTGAAAGATAATTGATTTTTTCGACAGCTTAAAAATCGCGGGACTAAATAAAGACGGGAGGCTTGTGAAGCGAATGGGAAGAGGGCACGACATAAAGGAGAAGAAAGCTCACGCGAATACGGACCGCAGGCGGACCGGCGCTTCAAACCGCGGCCTTAACGCGGCGGCGCGGATAAAGAGCTTCACCTCGCATACGATGCTTTACATCATACTCAGCGCTTTCGCGGTGCTGTTTATTTTCCCTTTCCTCTACATGATACTGGCGTCATTCAGGTCGCGGGGGGAGATGCGTGAGTTCGCGCACGTCTTTTATCTGATACCGAAGGAATTTACCTTAGACGCGTATAAGGAGCTTTTTGCTTTTAACCCGAACCAGTTCTCCTTCCTAAGAGGACTGGCGAACACTATGATCGTGGAATCATCTTATCTTTTCGCGGGTCTTTTCGTGGACGTCATGATAGCGTACGGATTCGCGAAGGTGAAGTTTAAGGGCAGGGACGCGGCCCTGATCGTCTGTCTTCTCGGGCCGCCCTTCATAGTGACGCTCATGCCGCAATATACGATGTGGTCGTCCATGGGACTGGTCGGGACGTTCCTGCCGCTTATTCTTCCGAATTTTCTCGGGACGATGGGTGTGGTCTTCTACCTTGAAAGGTACATGAAGAGTCTCCCGAACGAGATATTTGAGGCGGCGACCGTGGACGGGCTGGGGCACTGGGGGAAGATATGGCGCATAGCCTTTCCCTTAAGTATGCCGGCCATCGTGGTTCAAACCGTATTTACCTTCCTCGGAATATGGAACGATCTTTTAGGCCCCGAGCTGTATCTTACAAGTGTTAAGGATAAGACGCTGCAGATAATGCTGCAGTCGCTGACAGCCGCCGTGGACGCCGGCAGGGCGTCGGATCAGCCTCTTATCATGGCTGCCGCGACGCTGTCCAGTCTGCCCATATTGGTGCTTTATCTTTCGTGTCAGCATCTTTTCGTGAACTCTATGGCGGCCGCCGCCGTAAAGGGATAATGACGCGCGGGGCGCGTCAGGAAAGGGGAAAATCATGAGTGAGATGAAAAATAATGTCGAAGGCGAAACGCGAAATGAGGGTTCCAAAAAGAAGATCATTATACCGATCATTATAGCGCTCCTAGTCATTCTCGCGGCGCTTTTCTACTTCCTTTTGACGGGGAGGGGAGACGCGCCTTTCATCGGGAAGACGGCGAGCGCGGCTTCATTTAACAAAGAACCGTACGTAAAGCCCGATTATGACGTAGACGGCGTGCTTGACGAAAAGATCTGGGAGAAGGCGGCGAAGTTCGTTTTCGGGGATTCTAAAGCTTCGGGAGACGAAGTGACATTCAAATATTATTTCGGCAAACGGGGGATCACAGCCTCGTTCGCGGTCACGGACACGGCGATATGTTATTCGAAGACGGCCAGAACACCCGGAGAGGTCTTCTCACAGTCCGACGCGGTGTATCTTTATCTGGACGTTAAAAATGACGGCGGATTCTCACCTCGGTCGGACGATCTTAAAATCTGTATCGCCGCGGACGGAAGGACGGCGGTAGCGAAGGGCTTAAACGGAAGATGGACTTACTCAAGTGACAGTCTCGACTGTCAGGTCACGGTAGACGGCAAGGCGAACGAGCAGAAGGGCGGGGAAACCGATAAATCGTGGATCGCCGAGATTTTCGTGCCGTACAGCGTATACGGGATAGATAAAGACGCGATTATGGGGATGATGCTGGAGTGGGATGACTCAAAAGAGCTGTCGAAGGCTCCGGTTCGTTACATCTGGTTTGACGAAGGAACTGAGGCGACTACAAGCCCCGATCTTTTCAACCCGGTCGATAAGAACGGCCTCGCGACAGCCGCCTGCGAAGGATGGATACCGTCCATGGGGCGTTTCATCGGGGAAGGGGCAGACATGGTCGCTCAGGACGTACGGGCGCTCGCGTACAGCTCTACCATGCGTCTTCCGGGAGGGAAGGGCACCCTCGAGGCGACCATTGACCTTACGAGGACTAAGGGATTTTTCGACGTGAGCAGATTCAGCGGACTTCTCCTTTCCGTCGACGGCGTGGGAGAGACAGAGAATCCCGGCTGGGAAGTAAAGAACCAGTACGGCATATTTGTCAGCAATTCGGAGACGAATCCGCAGCTGGTCGTAGCCTCCATACGCATGAAGGACGGGAAGGCCGCATATAATCAGCTCGCGGGCGGCAGCATAAAGGATGTTCTGCCTGATTTCGCGAAGGATAAAGTCTTAACCGTAAGGGCGGCGAAAAACGGCGGCTGGATAGAGCTATACATAAAGGACGCGAAGGGCACCTTCCGCCATCTCTATGACGTCTTTGACATTGACGCGATAAACGGGGTATCCGTAGGCGTAAGGGCCGCCGTAAAGGGATTCGCGGTAAGGGATGTGAAGACCTCGGCGGATGCCCCGGCCGCGCCGAATCCGTATACTGGCTCCGACGTGAAAGTATACAGCGGACTGCTACAAAAGCTTGACGGCGACGAGTTCTGCGCGAGGACGGCCGGCACACGGGCCGCCTTCGGAAAGCTTCGAAATAAATACGGCACCAAGGGACTTAAGACCATCGTGACGTCCCTTACGCTTCCCGCGAAGCCCAAAGGCACGGAAAATCAGATCAAGGGGATATTGTTAAATTACGATAACGCGAACAACAGCTATCTCGTGCTTGACTATTCCCACAGAACCGAAAAGTCGGATGGATGGGATTTTTACATAAGGCAGCGAAAGCCGGGCGCGTGGGGCGGCACATCCTTTGTCATGACGGCGCAGTTCGGCGCGACGTATGACTTTCGCATAACGCCGATAGACGACGCGAAAGGCGCGACAGCTTTCTACGTGGAGTATAAGAAGAGGCAGGAGACCGTGTGGGAGTCCGCTTATTGCAAAAACGACGGTTTCGTCATGAGCGGCGACGAGTTCGGCATAGAGACGGGAGTCGGCAATCAGATTTTCACCGCCCCGCGCGTTACGGATTTCGGATATACGCGCTTAGATGACGGGCGCTATGAGACGCTCGACGGCCTGTTCTTCGGAAGAAGCGGGGGAGGAGCCGTGCCGGTAGCCAAACAGAGCATGGTAATAGACAGGAATATTAAACTTACGGGCAAGGATTCGTACAGCATCACGGGTTCATACGACATCGTTCCCGACAGGACGAACTCGATAAAGGGCATCATATTTAACCGTGACGCGAAGACGGGCTCCTATCTGGTGCTTGATTACAGATACTATAGGGACGTCTACGGACTTTATGTGCGCGAGTACGCCGGGAAGAAATGGGGCGACACAAAGGATCTAGGGGTCAGCCTTGAGGAGAACGCGAGGTATGATTTTAAAATAAACGTAATATGCGGCAAAAGCACCACGACCGTGGCAGTGGAGTACAAAAAGCAGACGGATAAAGCCTACAGGACGTCGGTATGCGTCTTTGACTTTTCCATGCCGGGACGGGCCGCGGGATATCATTCGACCGTCGCGAACGGCATACAGTTCGGGCCGCTCTCGCAGGGCATGACGAACTATATCGGCGCGGAGGATTCCAAATACGAGCTGCGAAACGGGGCGTTCACCGAGACGGAGGGAGGGCGGATACTCACCTCCAAGACCGACGACAGCCTTCTGCTTGACAGAAAGAACGTCCTTGACGGCAGCGCGGCATACGGGATACAGGGTTCGTTTAAGGTCATCTCCGTGCCGGGAACATCGGAGGTGGAGGCGAAAGTAAATACCATAAAGGGTATCGTCTTTAACTTCGATCCGAAGGACAACGGGCATTTCGTACTCGATTACAGGTACGATCGCGGAGCTTATAAGCTTTTCATTCGCACCTATTCGGGCGGCAAATGGACTGATACGTGGGATACGGGCGTCATCCTTACGGAGAATACATGGTATGATTTTCGTATCGGCGTGGTAAATCTGTCGAAGTCGACCATGGTTGACGTCGACTACAGAAAGGGCGACGCCGCTTATCAGAGGGTGAGCCATACATTCGGATATGTCATGCCGGGGAGAATGACGGGATATTCCGGCGGGACGGGCGTATCATTTAAGCCAAACGTGTTACTTCGTTCCGCCGAGGCGGGGATTCCGTGGCCTGAAGATTGGGGCGGAGCCCTGGATGACAGGAAGAAAGGAGGTTCCCGATGAGAGGAAAGATCATGCGACGCCTCGCGGGAGTGATTCTCGCGGCGACGGTTTTTGCGGGAGGCTGCGGCGGTAAGAGCGATGTGCAGGGCGCGATCGAAAAGACTGATTATGACACGTCCGTGGAAGATGTGAGTGTGGGTTTAAGTGAGGGTGAGAGGTATACGAACCCCATTTCCGACGAGAATATGCCGTACCGATTCGATTCCGTGGAGGCGCAGGTTCTTACGGGAACGGCCCCCGAGGACGCCGCTCGCGACGTAAGTAAGTGCGGCGATCCGTACATATTGAGGTACAACGGCAAGTTTTACCTGTATGTCTCGACTGATCCGTGGTATTGCACATACAAAGTCTGGGAGAGCCTGGATCTCATACATTACCTCTATCTGGGAGAGTATAACCTCCTCGACGCGAACGGGAAAAAGCCCGAGAAAGACACGGCGGCCAATGACGGTCTTTCCCTCGAGTGCCCGTGGGCGCCTGAGGTTCACTACTGGAACGGCGAGTTTTATATGTATACTTCGCCCCACGCCTCGGGACACGTGGTGCTGAAGAGTACGACGGGGCTTCCCTACGGCGACTATCAGATGGTAAATGACAGCCTCTCAAGACACCTGGACGGGAGTGTCTTCATAGACGACAACGAGGACAAGTGGTTCGTGAAGGTAAATGATCAGGACAAGGGGGACGGTTCATGGATAGTCGTCCAGAATATGACAGACATGACCGCGCTTAAAGACAGAGATGACGAATACGAGATCAGCAAGGTGGGATTTACCGGTGACCATGTCGAAGGGCCTTTCATGATAAAACGCGACGGCATTTACTATCTCGTCGCCACGGGAGAGACGGTAGGCGCTCCGGGATACAGATTAAATTACGCGTACAATACGAGCGGCCTCGGAAAGACCCTTAAGATAGGGGACGTAAGTTCGCGGGACGCCTGGCAGCTCGCGATGGAGGCGAATGCGGTCATACGCACCGAGGGAGATTATTTCGGCTACGGGCACGGGGCGCTGACCGTGGGGCCGGATCTTGACAGCTGGTGGTTTCCGTACCACATGTCGCGCGCTTCGGGAGGCGGACGTACGCTCGGAATCAGCAGAGTTCTTTTCGCCGGCGGACGCCTGTGCGTGACAGGTCAGGACAAGGCCGCCGCGGCTCCCGAGGCGCCGGATTTTTATACTTCATATTTCACGCCGATCTCCGACACGGACGACGAAGGCAAAAAGAACGGGGCCGCCGCGAGAGAGGCCGGATGGCGCTCATATACGGATGAGAGGACTTTGGCGGGCGAGGGCCTTTATGAAGCCGACGGAAAGCTCCTTTCGGGAAGACTTGGCAAGGACGGTAAGAGCGTGGAGCTTATAAAGACATCAAGTCGCTTCACGGCGGAGTATTCATTTAAGGACGTTCCGACCGACGGGTCATTTCGGTGTCTCTTCGGGGGAGGATACGTGACTTTGGAGGGAGGAAAGAATCTCGCGCTGTATGTGGGCGGCGTAAAGACTGCCGAATCGCCCATGCTGGTTCACGGCGAGGACTGGGACTGGACGTCGTATCATCAGATAACGGTAGCTTACGCGGACGGCAGGATTACGGTGTCAATGGACGGCTGCCGCAAGATAGATACCGAAGCGAAAGACTTGGGAGGAGAGGCGGCCGGTTTTTCGGGAGCGAAAAAAGGGCAGATAGGCGGACTCGTATTCTCATCTGAGGCGCTCGGAAGCAGTGACAGGGCGGTGGCGAAGATGGTGGACGGCAGGTTCTTCGCCGCGAATTTCAAAGAATCGGGCGAGGGCGAGAAGGCAAGCGTCCTCTCGGACAAAAGTTCTGTCACGCGTGTGACGGCAAAGGGCGATGAGGACACTTACTTTAACGGAACGTATCATACATACCATGTGTATAAGGACGCCTGTGCGCTGAAGCTTGCCGAGGGCGACAGAGCGGTATATGTAATCGATGTGTCCGAGGACGGCCTTTACTCTCTTGAGAGCCTCTTTAGCGACAGTTCGGACGGGAGCGTCATAAAGATACAGATCGACGGCGGGACGCCGGTGTGCTACACGCTGAGAAAAAGCGACTTATCCGTCAACGAATACGATAAGCAGTGGTATGAGTCTCTTAAGTGGGGCAAGCGGCTTATAGACGAGTTCAAACTGGATAAGGGTCTTCACACGCTCACGATAAAGGCCGTAAAGGGTGATTATTCGGCGATAGAATATGAGATGAGGCTCACCGACGGGAACGCGCCAAAGTACAGTGACACGCTGAAGGAAAAGTCGGGCCACACATATTACTCGAATTGGATGATAAAGGACGGAGCCTACTATGCCGCGCAGGGACAGGATAACCTCGTGCGCTTCGGCGGATACGGCTTTACGGATTACAGGGCCACGGTCGAAATCAGGACGGACGCCATGACATCCAGATCAAACAAAGCCGGCATCGTGATGCGTCTTACCAATCCCAGCGTTCTGGTAAGACAGCCGTACGGCAGCGGCATGGGATATTTCGTGTGCGTGGATTCCTACGGCGTGAGCATAGAGCGCTTTGATTACAACGAACGGCTGGTCGCGTATAAGGAAATCAGTATGAGTCCCGATAAATGGTATGAGCTCTCGGCCGAGTGCATTGACAATCGCGTCACAGCCTATCTGGACGGGGAAAAGATCCTTGAATACGCGGATCCGTACGGGTTCTCACGCGGAGCCGTGGGGCTTTTCTCGCACGGAGCCGCCGCTTCGTTCAGAAATCTTAAGGTGGAGCCCGCAGGTCCGTAAGGAGGCGGTTAGGATGAAGTATCCGAAAGCGTTGGGGCAGGGGCAGGGCAGACCCCGAAAATATGTAAAGCTGCGCCTTGAAATCCTGACAGTGTCGGAAGAGGCCGTGTTGTCCGCAAGCGGTGAGAACGGGACGGGATGGCCCGATTCGTGGAGCGGCGCTCTTTGCGGCGCATATGTGCCCGACCCCTTAGACGATGAGTGGATTAAGTGAGGCATGTCCGAAAGGAGGATGAAAGTCATGAGGAAAAGTATGAGAAGGATCATGTCGTGCGTTATGGCGGCGGGACTTCTGGCCGGAGCGTTATTTTCCGGGAACGGCGGTTTTTCGGCCGCGTCCGGGGCTTACGCGGCGACAGAGTCGGCGGGGGAGGAAGACGGGCTTCGCCTTATAGGAGCGTCCGTCAGGTTCATTAACGACGACACGGCGATAGACGGTATGCGCTTCGCGGTCGGGATCAGGTCTGACGCATACGGGACGCTTTCCGATGAAGCGAAGAAGTCATATCACATACTCATCATGCCCACCGCGCTTCTGGGGGAGGACGGTGAGCTTAGTAAGGACGAAAGTTACGAGTACCGGGAAGGTCAGGAGACAAAGCACGCCGACGCCGCGGATCTTATGATTGACTGGGAGGGCGCGGCCGACGAGGTGATAGACGGCACACCGTACAAGGTGCAGCGAATCTATCTAAATAAGATAGCCGCCGATTATTATACGACTGGCGTCACCGCGAGAGCGTACTTTCTCACGGGGGATTCGCCAAGATACTGCGATCCGATCGAGAGATCATATTACTCAGTGGCCGACGCGGCGCTTGAGGATGTGAAGGAAGCGGCCGATGACGAATACGCGAATGCCGTGGGATCCAAATTCAGCCCTTACGATGAGAAGCAGCGGGACGCGCTCCTCGGAGTGAAATACGAAAAGACCGGCACATGGGATTATCGGGACGGCAATCTCGTCACGGAAGGCCCTACGCCAACGGGGGTGGGAACGCTTATTATTCCGTTCCTTCTGGATCGCCTTGAGGTGGCGACGAGCGACAACTACATCATAGAGACGACGTTTAAGGTCGGATACGACGACGGCACGTCTCCTTCCGGGAACGATAGCGGCATCAGAGGACTCACGTTCGCATATGACAGCAGTGACGGGTCTCATTACGTCCTGGACGTGAGACACAGGGACCGGGGGAACGGTCTAATCGGGTACTTCCCGCATTTAAGATATTGGGACGGCAAACAGTGGGATCCGAGCGTACCCGAAGACGTGGTGCCACTTGAGGAAGGTATGTGGGATTTTCGTATCACGGTGGACGCCCTGACGGAGGGAGAAACCGAAGTATACGTGGAGGGGAGAAAGCACGGAGAACGCTCATACATGACACTTATTCCCTCCACAAAAAATCCGAACAACGGCTTTAAAAAAGGCCGCGTGATTGGCCCCGGTAAGATCGGCTTTACGAGCGAGGCGAACGGCAGAATTGCCTTTTCTCCGAAGCTTAAAGTATATGACGGCGCGGCTCAGACACGCGGGAAAGAGTCGATAAAAGCCGCCGACCTTACCATCACTGATAAGCCGACCGTCATAGAAGGCACCTTTACGTACGACTACAGGACGTTTACCGACGGGACGCAAACGCAATGCACTGACAGACGCCGCGAGGGACTGCTTTTCGGGACTGACAGTACGCACGGTTATTTTCTGTCCATATGCGGACATCAGGGCGCGAATGCTTATCACATCAGTCTTAAGAAGGACACGAACGGAAGGTGGGGGAATGTCCAGGATAAACCGTTCGACTCTCTGTCATCTCTAGATCTGACGAAGGATAAGAATCTTGCGGACAACGACGAGATAACGGTTTCATACAAGATCACAGTCACGAAGAATGAGGCCGGGCATAATGTCTTTGACATAGATTATACGCTGAGCGTCGACGGAGACGTTTTCTATACGATAAACGACTGGAGATGCGAGGATAAAAACGGGGAGCAGCCGGTGATAAAGGGACTCTATCTCTATTCCGAGGATGACGGAAGTACCGTGAAGGATGAGGCTGTGGACGGACATATCTGCGGCGACGGGAAGACGATATATTTTTCGACTAAGGTTGACGGAAAGAACGTGTTGAAATGAAAAAGATATTGACAACCGCCGCCGTCCTTATATGCGCCGCGCTCTTCGCCTGCTCGTGCGGTTCGAAGAAAGACGGAAAGCGGGAAGGCGCCTCAGGCAGTTTAAAATCCGGGTCATACGGGGAAGAATCCGATGACGCGCAGGAGGAGGAGCGCCGAAAGATATCGGATTGGTGGACATCCGAAGATCCCGCCTCATCTGCGGCACAGGATCCGGGTAATGATGAGGAGGGCGCCGCGCCGGATGACAAAAAAGACGCTTCGAATGATGACAGTTCGCGGAGGCAGGATGGCGAAGGGAAGGAACTCCCGGCCGGCGGCGGTGAAAGCTGGACAAAGGATTATTAGAAGGTGGTATCCGGTATGGAATTGCATGAGGAATGGCGAAAACGGATTGAAAAGTGGATTCGCGTGTTGGCAGGTGACGTCTACAGGCCCGTCTTACCCATTACGTTTGAAGGGTTTGAAACCGACCGCGCGATTTCATACGGGGAAGCGCTTCAGGGTGAGTTCGGCCCGGTTCGTAAAGGCGATTCATGGGGAGCGGACAGACACTATATGTGGCTCAAATCCCGCATTAAGATTCCCGACGAGGCAAAGGGCAGTCGTGTGGTGATGTCCCTTAATCCGGGCGCAGAGGCAAGTGTCTGGGTGGACGGTCTGCCTTTCGGCTGCCGCAGAAGCTATGGTGTGAGGGATCGCCTGCATGTTCTCTCTGACCTTACACTGACTAAAAACGCGGAACCCGGCACCGAATTTTTTTTGGTGGTGGAGGCCTATGCCGGCCACCACTACACCGGCTGCGCTTACGGGCCGGTGATCCCGGGTTCTTATCAGCCGCCTGATTTGGCCGCGGCTCGCACCGCGCTCGGCGATTCTTCCATCGGTATTTGGAACGAGGATGCCTATCAGCTGTACATAGATGTGAAAGTACTCTTTGACGCGACGGAGGTCATAAGTCAGGAGTCATTACGTTATTGGGATATATGGGAGGCTCTGAAGCGCTTTACCGCCACGGTGGATTTTGAGTTACCAAAGGAGGAGCGAGACGCCTCTTACCGCAGAGCGAGGCGGGAGCTGAAACCTCTGTTTGAGGCGAAAAACGGGACAGTATGCCCGAAGCTCTATGCCTTTGGCCACGGGCATATTGATATTTGCTGGCTTTGGCCGTACGAAGAATCCGAGCGGAAAGTGCTGCGCACGTTCGCCGCGCAGATTCGGCACATGGAGGAATATCCCGAGTACAAGTTTCTGCAGAGCCAGCCGCATCTTTATGAGATGACGAAAAATCTCTATCCCGAACTGTACGCGCAAATTCTGGAAAAGGCAAAGTCCGGCCAGTGGATTCCCGAAGGCGCCACCTATGTGGAAAATGATACCAATATTACCGGCGAGGAGTCGCTTGTGCGTCAGTTTTTGTATGGAAAGCGGTTTTTTAAAGAGGAATTCGGGGTGGATTCCAAGTTACTGTGGCTTCCCGACAGTTTCGGATATTCCGCCGCGCTGCCGCAGGTGATGAAAGGGTGCGGTGTTGACTGTTTCAGCACTCAGAAAATCTGGTGGACCTACAACGGCGGCGAGACTTTTCCTTACAACTATTTTTATTGGCAGGGGATTGACGGCTCTAAAGTGACCGCATTTTTGCATGAAGAATACAATTCCGATGTGAGCCCCGCGACTCTCGTTCATCGGTGGAAAGATCGTAAACAGAAACCGAACGTGCGCGGATTTCTGGTTCCTTACGGGTATGGCGACGGCGGAGGCGGTCCATCGCGCGACTATATGGAAATGATTCGGCGTGAAGCCGATTTCCAGGGAGTGCCGAAGATACACCATGCTCATCCGCTCGATTTCTTTAAGGATATGCCCAAACCCGCGGATACGTACGTCGGGGAACTTTATCTTCAGATTCACCGGGGAGTGCTGACTTCCCAGGCTCGGACGAAACGCGGCAACAGAAAATGTGAATTCGCCCTGCAGGCGGTTGAATTTTTGGGCGTACTGGCCGGGCGAAAGGGTATTTCCTACCCGTTGGAGCAAGTGCGCACGCTGTGGCGGCGGATTCTTCTCTGCCAGTTCCACGACATTCTCCCGGGTACCTCCATCAAACAGGTTTATGAAATGACGGGAAAAACCTATGCCGAGGTGCTGGACAGCTGCGGGCGCCTCTGCTCCGAGATGGCGGCGGCACTTACGGATAAGTCCGAGGCACTCACCGTTTTTAATCCTCTCGGATTTGAACGCACCGCGATCGTGACGCTCCCGACGGGTTTTAGCGGAGCGAAGGCTAAAGGCGTAGATCTGCCGGTGCAAAAGTTGGGGGATGATCTTCTTTGCCTTGTGAATGTACCTGCCTGCGGAACGGTTTGCGTCACCCCGGGTGTCATGGCGGAACCCGAAACACGTGCCGACGTTACCGTCGGAAAATCCGGCGCGATCTTAGAGAATCCTTACCTGAAAGTGACTTTCAATCAAAAGGGCGCCATCACTTCCGTGTTGGATAAAACAACCGATTCCGAGTTGCTTCGCGGCATTTCCAATGATTTTCGCATGTATAAGGACATTCCGGTAGAATTTGAGGCATGGGATGTCGATACCTCGGCCGATTGTATGCCCGTCCCGCTCACCGAAAATGCCGCTTTTGAAGTGGTATCCCAAGGTCCGGTCAAGGCAATTTTGAAGATTACCCGGCAGCTTAATCACTCCAGGCTGGAGCAAGAGGTTTCCCTGACAAATGTCGGACGCAGGGTTGATTTTGATACGACGATTGACTGGCAGGAATTGCACAAGATGCTGAAAGTCACTTTTGACGTGGATTATACGGCGGAAGAAGCCCTGCATGAAATTCAGTTCGGCCATGTCCGTCGGCCGAATCACAGAAGCCGGCCCATTGACTTTGATCGGTTTGAAGTGGTCAATCAAAAATGGACGGCGCTGTGCGAGGAGGGGCGAGGCTTCGCCGTACTCAATGACTGCAAATACGGCGTAAGCACTCTTGGCACGCGGATTAACCTCACCTTGCTCAGGGCGCCTTTTTCTCCCGACCCGACATGTGACCGCGGCATACAGCATTTTGTTTACAGCTTTTACGCATGGAACGGATCCTTCTTGGAAAGTGACCTTGTGCGTGAGGGGTATGACTTAAATCAGCCCGTCATGGTCTTTTCGGGTATGATGAAGGATGGTTCTCTTCTGGAACCGGACGCGAAGAACATTGTCACGGAAGCGATAAAACCGGCGGAAGACGGCAGCGGGGATATCATTCTCAGGCTGTATGAATCCGCCCGCACACGCACAAAAGCAACGCTCACGCTTCATTTTCCCGCGAGTGAGGTTTCGCAAGTGAATATGCTTGAGACGGACGGGGAGAAACTTCCCGCGCGGCTGAGCCGCGGCATGACGATAGTACCGCTTACATTTCATCCCTTTGAAATCAAAACTCTGCGGATAAGGGAATAATCCCGATTTTCCGGCATCATCAAGGATCGCGCATACCGTGCGCGGTCCTTTTTCATATGACGGGCATGCCCGTGTTCTGTGGTGAAAGTCCACAAAGGCGTAGCTGCCGACGAACTTGAAAGCGACTCACAAGGTTTGTATCGCGAGGTACAGGCGAGAAGAAGGGTTGCGGTTACTTTGACGATTAACGGTAACGGTTACTTGACACATACCTCCCCACGAACCCGGCTTGCGCGAACACCCGGATTATAGTAAAATGTCTCCGGTATCTTTTCCTTATGTCACACGTTCGCGGGCATCTAAAGCTGTGTGAATCGCCCCTCTTAGGCTCGGCAGATAAGCGGGCAGCGTAAAGGCACGCGAAAAATCGGAGGATTTAAGCCATGGCACACGCCTATCTTGTCTGGTTGATTCTTTTTATCATCCTTCTTGTGCTTGAGATCGCGACGATGGGACTTACCACCATTTGGTTTGCCATAGGGGCGCTGGCGGCGTTTTTCGCCGATCTTTTAGGCGCCGGGATCATCACACAGATCGTGGTATTTCTCGCGGTTTCGGTGCTTACGCTCATCCTCACAAGGCCGGTGGCCCTGAAATATTTTAATCCCAAGAGAGAAAAAACCAACGCGCAAAGCCTTATAGGTCAGAAGGCGCTGGTAACCGAAAGGATAGATTCCCTGCGCGGCGTCGGCCGGGCAGAGGCGGGCGGCATGGAGTGGTCGGCGAAGACCAAAGGGGAGGAAATCATCGAGCCTGATACCGTGGTAATCATAAAAGGTATCGAGGGAGTGAAGCTTGTCGTTGAGAAGATGCCGTGACGGGAGAGGAAAGGAGAACGGACGATGACGGGAATGGTTCTTTTGGGAGTGATTTTGTTAATCATAGTGATTATCTTACTGATATCGTGCGTGAAGATAGTCCCGCAGGCGACGGCCCTCGTGGTGGAAAGACTGGGCGCTTATCAGGCCACGTGGGAGGTGGGACTTCATTTTAAGATTCCCATTCTGGAGAGAATAGCCAGAAAAGTCGACCTGAAGGAGCAGGTGGTCGATTTCCCGCCTCAGCCCGTCATAACCAAGGATAATGTCACGATGAAGATTGACACGGTCGTATTTTACCAGATCACCGATCCGAAGATGTTCTGCTACGGCGTGGTAAATCCGATAATGGCCATCGAGAATCTTACGGCGACCACTCTCAGGAATATCATCGGTGAGCTGGAGCTTGATCAGACGCTTACGTCGAGGGAGACGATCAATACGAAAATGCGGGCTTCACTCGATGTGGCGACCGATCCGTGGGGCATAAAAGTCACGCGTGTCGAAGTGAAAAATATCATACCGCCCGCGGCCATTCAGGACGCGATGGAAAAGCAGATGAAAGCGGAGCGCGAGAGAAGAGAGGCGATCCTTCGGGCGGAAGGAGAGAAGAAATCGCAGATCCTCGTGGCCGAGGGCAATAAAGAGTCGGTGATACTTACCGCGGAGGCGGAAAAAGAGTCGGCGATTCTTCGCGCCGAGGCTGAAAAGGAAAAGAAAATACGGGAAGCCGAAGGTGAGGCCGAAGCCATCCTGAAGGTCCAGCAGGCAAATGCCGACGGTATTCGTTTCCTGAAAGAGGCGGGAGCGGACGAAGCGGTTCTTACGATGAAGAGCCTGGAGGCGTTCGCGAAGGCCGCCGACGGCAAGGCGACGAAGATCATCATACCGTCGAACATTCAGGGCGCGGCGGGACTCGCTAAGTCTCTTGCGGAAGTCATGAAAGAAAATTAAGACATCCTTAAAACATGAGGAGGATATGACATGGCCTATTATTACAGCGAACCTTCGCATACATTCAGTGAGTATTTGCTCGTGCCGGGATATTCGGATTCCGGCTGCAAGCCGCAGAACGTAAGCCTTAAGACTCCGCTTGTCAAATTCAAAAAAGGAGAAAAACCCGCCATTTCCCTCAACATCCCCATGGTATCCGCCATCATGCAGTCGGTCTCGGACGACACCATGGCGATCGCCCTCGCGAAGGAAGGCGGGATTTCTTTTATTTACGGCTCGCAGCCCGTCGAGGCGCAGGCCGAGATGGTGCGCAGGGTAAAGTCATACAAGGCCGGCTTCGTGACGAGCGACTCGAATCTGGTTCCCGCGGATACCTTAAAGTCCGTCCTTGAGCTGAAGGAGAAAACGGGGCATTCCACCATGGCTGTCACCGCGGACGGGACGCCGCACGGAAAGCTTCTCGGCATAGTTACCGGCAGAGATTACCGCGTATCGAGGATGGCGCCCGATACGAAGGTCGAGACTTTTATGACGCCGCTTTCAAAGCTCATCACCGCTCCCTCGGGCATTTCCCTGAGAGAGGCGAATGATATCATCTGGGATTATAAACTCAACGCCCTGCCCATAGTGAACGCCGACGGGACGCTGGACTCCATGGTATTTCGAAAGGATTACGAGTCGAAAAAGGAAAACGCGAATCAGCTTCTGGACGACTCCAAGCGTTACATGGTGGGCGCGGGCATAAATACCAGAGATTATGAGCAGAGAGTACCCGCGCTTGTAAACGCCGGAGCGGACGTTCTTTGCATAGATTCCAGCGAGGGATTCAGCGAATGGCAGAAGATGACGCTCTCGTGGATCAGGCGGCGCTACGGGGATTCGGTGAAGGTGGGAGCGGGAAACGTGGTGGACGCCGACGGTTTTCGCTTTCTCGCGGACTGCGGCGCCGATTTCGTGAAGGTGGGCATAGGCGGCGGCTCGATCTGTATCACGCGTGAGACGAAGGGTATCGGAAGAGGACAGGCGACCGCCGTGGTCGAGGTGGCGAAGGCCAGAGACGAATATTTCAGGGAGACGGGCGTTTATATCCCCATCTGTTCGGACGGCGGCATAGTATACGATTATCACATGACGCTGGCGCTCGCGATGGGCAGTGACTTTCTCATGCTGGGAAGGTATTTCTCACGTTTCGAGGAGTCTCCCACGAATAAGGTCTCCATACAGGGTCAATATATGAAGGAATACTGGGGAGAGGGAAGCGCCAGAGCGCGCAACTGGCAGCGCTACGATCTGGGCGGCGACGAAAAGCTTCATTTCGAGGAGGGAGTGGACGCCTATGTGCCGTATGCCGGATATCTCAAAGACGGCGTGGCGCAGAGCCTCGCGAAAATCAAGTCCACCATGTGTAACTGCGGGGCGCTTACCATAGCCGAGCTGCAGAAAAAAGCGAGGATCACGCTGGTATCTTCCGTGAGTATCGTGGAAGGCGGAGCGCATGACGTGATGCTGAAGGAACACACCGTGAAAAATTAAGGGGCAGGTAAGAAGGTGTCTGCCGCGCTCTCGTGCGAAAATATCGCAAAGCATGAAAGCGGATATAACGCGGCGGGCACTGTGAAGGGTCTGAGATAAGACGGGCCGGTCGCCGCGTGGAAAAACGGCAGTAAGTCGGTGGTCGGCGCGGGAAAAGCGGCGATAGTCGGCCGGAAGACATGAAAAAGCGGCGATAAGTGGGTTGGACGGCGTGAAAAAAAGCGGCAGTAAGTCGGCGGTCGGCGCGGGAAACGAAAGGATGTACGGTATGAAACTGGGATTTATCGGGACGGGAAACATGGCTTTGGCCATCATCGGCGGCGTTTTAAAGAAGCGGCTCATAAGCGCCGGGGATATCATGGGCGCCGATCCTCTGGCCGCGTCACGAGATAAGGCGAAAGAGACATTCGGGATCCGTGTCACCGCGGATAACATTGAGGCGGTAAAGTTTGCGGATATTCTCTTTCTTTCCGTGAAACCTCAGTATTACGAGAGCGTTATCACGGGGATAAGAGACGCGGCGGATGAGAGGCAGCTCATCGTCACCATAGCGCCGGGGAAAAGTCTTGTTTTTGTGGAAAAAGTCTTCGCGAAAAATATGAAGATAATACGCGTCATGCCGAATACTCCCGCGCTGGTGGGAGAGGGAATGAGCGCTCTTTGTCCGAACAGGCGCGTGACCGATGAAGAGCTTAAATATGTGAGAGACATTTTCGAAAGCTTCGGAAAGGCCGAGATAATCCCGGAGAAGCTTATGGACGTGGCTGTCTCGGTAAGCGGAAGTTCGCCCGCGTATGTATTTATGATGATAGAAGCCATGGCGGACGCGGCGGTATCGGGAGGTATGCCGCGAACTCAGGCGTACGAATTCGCGGCGCAGGCGGTTATGGGCAGCGCGAAGATGGTTCTTGAGACCGGTAAACATCCGGGCGAGTTAAAGGACATGGTGTGTTCGCCCGCGGGGACTACCGTGGAAGCGGTAAGAGAGCTTGAGCGCCGAGGCTTTCGAAGCGCGATCATTGAAGCTATGAAGGTCTGCGAGAAAAAGGCGAAAGAGTGCTGAAAAACGATCTTTATCGCTCACCTTCCAAACGTATCTCGCCTTCGAAAACCTCGCGCGCGGGTCCGGTCATGTGGACACTGTTTTTGTCCCTGTCCCATTCTATCGTAAGATTTCCTCCCGCGAGGCTCACCGTGACCGTTTCATCCGTAAGTCCGTTAAGACACGACGCGACCGCCGCCGCGCACGCTCCGGTTCCGCACGCGAGAGTCTCTCCGGAGCCTCTTTCCCAGACGCGCATCCGTATATGACTTCTGTCCGTCACGCTGACAAATTCCGTATTTATTCTCTCGGGGAAAAGTTCGTGACACTCGAACGCGGGTCCGATTTTCTCAAGGTCCAGACTTTCCACGTCATCCGTGAATACCACCGCGTGGGGATTTCCCATCGACACCCCGGTTATCCGATATGTACTGCCGCATACCGTGATCGGCTCATCTATGACACTGTCGCCGTCCGCGATGATGGGAATTTCCCGCGGTGAGAATACGGGGCTTCCCATATCCACACGCACCAGACTTACCTTCCCGTCTTCGACCGTGAGGTCAAGATATCTGATCCCGCTCGCTGTTTCCACGGAAATATGTGTCCTGTCGGTCATTTTCCTGTCGTATACATATTTCCCGACGCAGCGTATCCCGTTCCCGCACATCCGCGCCTCGGAGCCGTCCGCGTTATATATCTCCATCGCGAAATCCGCCCTATTTGAGGGCTTTATGAGGATAAGACCGTCGGAGCCGACGCCGAAGTGCCGGTCGCTCACAGTTACCGCGAAGGCGGCGGGATCATCGACCCTCTCTTGAAAGCAGTTCACGTATACATAATCGTTTCCCGCGCCCTGCATCTTGGTAAATTTCATTTTTCCTCTTTTCTTACGCGCTCCAGCGCGGCCGCGACAAGCTTTCGCTCGTCCATTTCGCGTCTTACCCCGCGGATCTCCTGATAATCCTCGTGTCCCTTTCCGGCGAGGACTATGATATCGCCCTTTCTAGCGTTTTTAACGGCGTAGGCGATCGCCTCCGCGCGGTCCGCGATCTCGATGTATTTGCCGGACGTTTGCTCTATCCCCTCCCTGATATCGGCGATAATATCCGCGGGATCCTCAAATCTCGGATTATCCGATGTGATAATCGTGAAATCGGCGAGTCTTCCGGACACTTCTCCCATCTCGCGGCGCCTTGCTCTCGCTCTGTTTCCGCCGCAGCCGAAAAGGCAGACGATGCGAACGGGATTATACTCCATCAGCGTTATAAGCAGGCTCTCAAGACTCATAGCGTTATGCGCGTAATCGATCATCAGGATATAATCGCCAGGGACATTCAGTATCTCAGTCCTCCCGCGGACTTTTACGTCTTTAAGTCCCGCCGCGATCTCTTCTGTTGCCACGCCGAAATGCCGCGCGGCCGCTATCGCCGCGAGCGCGTTGTATATGTTAAACTGTCCCGGAAGTCCCGTCTCGATGTCGGCGTCGATCTTTCCCGATACATGAAAAGTCGTGCCAAGTCTTCCGCCTCCCGAGATAATTCCGGTATCCGTCGCGCGGTAATCCGCACCTTCGGAGAAACCGAAAGTCTCCCTTACGCAGTCGGAACCCGCGAAAATATCGCCGTAATACGGATCGTCCGCGTTTCCTATCCCGACGCGGCACTGCCGGAAGAGCATCGCTTTGCAGTTTTTGTACTCCTCGAAATCCTTATGCTCGTTCGGGCCGATATGATCTTCCCCGAGATTGGTGAAAATACCGATATCAAATCGGATCCCCGCCGTCCTGTGAAGCATAAGCCCCTGCGAGGAGACTTCCGCCACAGCCGTATCGCATCCGGAATCGACCATCTCGCGCAGATACTTGTGTATCAGAAAAGATTCCGGGGTGCTGTTTTTCGACGGATATGTCCTCTCTCCGGTAATATTCTCGACGGTGCCTATAAGTCCCACCTTATGTCCGGCCTTCTCAAGTATTGACTTTATCATATAAGTCGTGGTGGTCTTGCCCTTTGTGCCCGTCACTCCGATAAGGCGAAGACTCTTTGCGGGATATCCGAAATACGCCGCGGAGATGAGAGCCAGAGCGTAACGGCTGTCGCTTACCCGTATTACCGTCACGTTATCGGGAACGTCCACGTCCTTCTCCGCCACGACCGCGACGGCTCCCCTCTCCGACACGTCGCGCGCGAACTTGTGCCCGTCGCACACCGCTCCGTCGACGCAGACAAAGAGGCTTCCCGCCTCTATCTTTTCACGGCTGTCGCAGGAAAGTCCGGTGATGTCGATCCCGTCGCTTCCCTGTTTCACCTCGTAATCAAGCCTCTCTAAAAGTCTTTTAAGCTCCATCCCGGAGTTCTCCTTTTTATTTTTCACCGACGAGGCGAGCCGAAAATCAGCCTTACCCACCGTTACCGCGCCGCCACGCACACTATACCACATTTGCGGTGATATTCGCCACATGAACCTGCGGATTCGCTCGGCTGCCTTACGGAGCTCTTTCAGCCTCTCTTTGATAAAACGCTTTTCGCTTTTTTGGCTGCGGCGTAAACGGCCATTCCGAGAAAACCGCATGAGATGATTTCACCAGCCCCTACGGACAGCATGATAAGCGGTAGCGGCAGATTCACCGAGTAGGCGTATCGAAGGACGAGAGGCACGATGAGCGTGTTGGAGATAATGGGCGGAAGAGGGGCGATAAAACGGCCTTTATTTCGCAGCATGTAAGTGAAGACGGCACCGATAAGCGTGGCGAGGCTTCCGAATATGACGTCGGGTAGCGCGGCCCCGCCCAATATATTCCCCACGAGGCACCCGATAAAAAGGCCGGGAATCGCGGCGGGGGTGAATGCCGGAAGCACCGTGAGCGCTTCCGCCACGCGGATCTGAGCCTGTCCGAAGGAAATCGGGGCGAAGATGAGCGTGAGCGCCACGTATATGGCGGCTATCATGGCCGCCTGAACTGTCATGAATGTTTTTTGGTTCCGCGGTTTTCGAACTCTCACGAGAAAAAATCTCCACTGTTTATGAAACGCGTTATATGCGGTTCTCTGTGCCGCCGGTATCCGACGGCGATAAGGGGCGGCGCCTGCCCGCTGTCATAACTATATTCCACGGCAACGCCTTGCGCAAGCATTTCCTCCGCCAAAGCTTGGGGAGGATGGCTTTACGTCGGCGTATGTCGCCGCGGATCGGTTTCGGAGGCGGAAAGTTTGCGGGTAAACTTCCGAAACAGCATGACGGCGCGCTAAAGCCCGTCAGGAAAGAGCAAATATGGAAAGATTTTCAAATTCGCGGCCTGTATGCCGAATTTTTGAAAGGATGACTCACCTGAATGTGATATAATGCCACGGTCGGGCGCCGAGGCAAAGGAAAGTATGCTATAGGCGTGCGTACGGCGAAAATCGCGCAGGCGGGACAGCCGGATGGCCGGATAGCTTTAACCGCGGGGAGGAAGCATATGCTGTATAAGAAAAAAGATACGAAAAAGATGGACCCGGAGCTTTTCGAAAATCCCACGTCGGAGTACAGAGCCGCTCCTTTCTGGGCATGGAACTGTAAGCTTAATCAGACCGAACTTGAAAGACAGATAGAAGTTTTTAAAAAGATGGGCTTTGGCGGCGCCCACATGCACGTACGCACCGGGATGGATACCCCGTATCTTTCGGACGAGTTTATGGAGCACATAAAAGGCTGCGTCGCGAAATCAAAAAGCGAGGGTATGCTCTCATGGCTCTATGATGAGGATCGCTGGCCGTCGGGGGCGGCGGGGGGAATCGTCACGCGGGATACGCGCTACCGGGCAAGACATCTTCTTTTCACCTTGTTTCCCTACGGCTCGGATGAGGCGGACTTAAGGGAGGTTATAGCCGAGTCCGCGAAATCGGGACGCACGGAAAACGGAAAGCTTCTCGCGTGTTATGACGTTGAGCTTGACAAAAACGGACTTCTCATCCGCGGCCGGGTCATCAAGGAGGATGAGCCCGCAAAGCATGAGAAATGGTACGCTTATCTTGAGACGAACACGCCCTCGCCGTGGTTTAACAACCAGACGTATGTGAACACGCTGGATCCCGAGGCGATGAGACGATTCATAGACGTCACATATGAGAGCTATCTTCGGGCCGTCGGTGATGAGTTCGGAAAGACGATACCTGCGATTTTCACGGACGAACCGCAGTTTGCCACCAAATCGACGCTGAAATTTGCCTTCGGGAAGGACGACGTCATCCTTCCGTGGACGGACGATCTTACAAATACATACGCCGCCGCGTACGGAGGAGAGGATCTTTTGGCGAATCTTCCGGAGCTCATATGGGATCGGGCGGACGGGGCCGCCTCCGTGATACGCTATCATTATCACGATCATGTCTGCGAGAGATTCACCCGCGCATTCGTCGATCAGTGCGGAAGTTGGTGCGACGATCACGGACTGGCGCTCACGGGGCACATGATGGCAGAGCCGACGCTTCGCTCCCAGACGTCGTGCATAGGTGAGGCCATGCGCGGATACCGGAGCATGGCGATCCCGGGAATAGACATGCTGGCCGCGAGATTTGAGTATACGACCGCGAAGCAGGCCCAGTCCGCCGTCCGTCAATACGGCAGGGAGGGGATGATGAGCGAACTGTACGGCGTGACCGGCTGGGATTTTGACTTTCGCGGTCACAAGCTTCACGGAGACTGGCAGGCGGCGCTCGGAGTAACGCTAAGGGTGCCTCATCTTGCGTGGGTTTCCATGGAAGGCGAGGCGAAGAGGGATTATCCCGCTTCCATAGGATATCAGTCGCCATGGCATGAGAGATATTCATTGGTGGAGGATCATTTCGCGAGGCTGAATGTGGCGCTGACGAGGGGTAAGCCTATCGTGCGGGTAGGAGTGATTCACCCGATAGAAAGTTATTGGCTGCACTGGGGTCCGGAGGAGTCGACGCAGGCGGAGCGCCGGGACATGGATGAGAATTTTAAGAACATTACCGAGTGGCTCCTCTTTGGCGGGATAGATTTCGACTTCATCAGCGAATCGCTTTTGCCTGAGCTTTGCGGTAAGGAAGATTTCGGGAAGAATACGCTGAAAGTGGGCGAAATGGAGTATGCCGCGGTGATCGTTCCGGGGTGCGAGACGATCCGATCTTCTACGCTTGACAGGCTCGAAGGATTCGCGGACGCCGGGGGAAGGCTGATATTTATGGGCCGTGTTCCGAATCTGGTGGACGCGATCAAAAGCGACAGGGCCGCGATGCTTGCCGCAAGGTGTACGCGCATACCTTTTTCCCGGGCCGCGTTGCTGGAAGGGCTTAAAGAGGAGAGGCTGATTGAGATGCGAACTGATGACGGCATTTTAACGGACGATCTTCTCTGTCAGATGCGCGCCGACGGCGACGGGCGGTGGCTTTTTATAGCGCATGGTAAGGAGCCGTACAACAAACAGATCTCGAATTTCAATGACGTGCGTATCAGGATAAAGGGAAACTGGCATGTCACGGTCTATGACACGTTAAGCGGTCGCACTAAGGACATATGGCAGGAGAGGACGGGCGGCTTCACGCAGGTGCGGCGAAGGATGTATGACTATGACAGTCTACTAATGAAGCTTACGCCCGCGGATGAGAACGCGGGGACGTCTTATGAAAAGCCTAAACGTACGCCTGCGGATCCGGCCCGCGGTATTTTTTCATACGGAGGCCCGAAGAGTCTTTTGGGGTACGGGAAGCTGAAAGAGCTGCCGATGACCGTGCCGTATACTCTTGATGAACCGAACGCGCTTATTTTGGACTATGCCGAGTACGCCCTAGATGACGAGGATTGGCAGCCGCGAGAGGAGATACTTAAGGTCGATGACAGGTGCCGCAAGAAACTCGGTTGGCCCGGCAGGAAAGAACGCGTCGCCCAGCCGTATACCGTAAAACCGGAGAGGATAACGCATTTTCTCCGGCTGCGCTTTCATGTCATCTCCGAGGTGGAAACGGACGGCGCGATGCTCGCCATAGAGGACGCTTCTGCGCTTCGCCTTTATTGGAACGGAAATGAGATCTCAAACGAGCCGTGCGGATGGTACGCGGATAAATCGATCCGGACGGTGCGGCTCCCGAAGATAAAGGCCGGGGAAAATGTGCTGGAGGCCGTGATTCCATTCGGCAGACGAACCGCGGCTGAGAGAGCGTACATACTGGGTGATTTCGGCGTCGAGGTCGCGGGAAGGATGACTCGCATAGTAAGTAAGAAGGATGAGATCGCGTTCGGCGACATCACGCGGCAGGGACTCGCGTTCTACGGCGGGAATATCACTTACCGTGTGCCGATTACGACCGCGGGCGGAAGTCTTATCGTATGCTCCGGGCACTACGAGGGGGCCATGCAGGAGGTTCGGGCGGACGAAGGCGCGCCCATTCCCATGATTTACCCGCCGTATACGGCGACTTTGGGGAGACTCTCCCCCGGACGGCATTTGCTTTGCTTTACCCTTTACGGCCACAGGGCGAACGCGTTCGGCCCGGTTCATCTCGCGGACGGGAAGCTGCGTTATGTGACGCCCGCGGGATGGCGCACCGAGGGTGACAAGTGGTGCGACGAGTATATGCTTAAAGAAATAGGTATACTTTCGGCCCCGGATATCAGGGAGATCTGACCGGGGCGGGGGATGGCGGGACCTTACGTGGCATTTTTGCGCTTTTGCCTTGTCGGGCAGTTTCCTCCAATGCGTGGCAAATTGATACGTCAGGCTGATATAAGCAGTGCCGTCAGGGAGACGT